>DASSJI010000034.1:0-91940 GCA_035691285.1 Vicinamibacteria bacterium
GTGATGGCCTGGCGGATCCACCACGTCGCGTAAGTCGAGAACTTGTAGCCGCGCTTGTACTCGAACTTGTCCACGGCCTTCATCAGGCCGATGTTGCCCTCCTGGATCAGGTCCAGGAACTGCAGCCCGCGGTTCGTGTACTTCTTGGCGATCGAGACCACCAGGCGCAGGTTCGCCTCGACCAGCTCCTTCTTGGCCTGCTCGGCCTGCGCCTCCCCGATCAGCACCGTGTCCAGCGTCCGCTTCAGCTCCTCGGGCTTGGTGTCGAACTCCTCCTGGACCTGGCGCAGCACGTCCTTCTGGTCCTGGATCAGCTTCTTGACCTGCTTCTTGTAGTCGTCGCTGACCTTGGCCCGGAGCTTCGGCTCGAGCCGCCCGATCTTCTCCTCGGCGTCGTGGATGCGGTCTACCGAGTCGCGGACGCGCTCGGTGAGGCGCCGCTTCACGGGCTCGGCCATGTCGATGTTGCGGATCGCGAGGCTGACGCCCACCCGGGCCCGCCCCAGCTTCCACTTGGCCCGCACCCACTTCGGCGTCTTCCTCGGCGCGTCCAGGAACTTCTTGCGCCTCTCCAGGGACTCGGCGTGGGCCTTGGCCACCTTGTCCACGAGGCGCAGCGTTTCGCGAACCTTGGCCTCCAGCTTGTCCTCGGTGATCTCCTCCTCGTTGAAGACCACGACGTCGCGCACGCTGATCTCGCCGGCCTTCAGCCGCTCGCCCAGGCGCATGATCTCCTGGGCCGCGTGGGGCGTCCGCGTCACGACCTTGAGGACGGCCTTCTTGCCGCTCTCGATGCGCTTGGCGATCTCGACCTCGCCCTCACGCGTGAGCAAAGGCACCGTCCCCATCTCGCGCAGGTACATGCGGACCGGGTCGTTCGTCTTGTCGAGGGCGCCCGGGGTGAGGTCGATCTCGGTGCCCTCCTCGCCCTCGCCCTTCTCGCGGAACTTCTGCTCGGAATCCACCACCTCGATGCCCATCGATCCGAACATCGAGAAGATGTCGTCCAGGTCGTCCGAAGAGGTGATCTCCGACGGCAGCATGTCGTTGACCTCCTCGTAGAGGAGGTAGCCCTTCTCCTTGCCCATGGTGATGAGCTGCCGGACTTCGTCGTACTTTTCCTCGATCGTCAGCGCCACTTCGAATTCACCTCAATGAAACCGCTCGGGACCGCAGCAGGTCCTGCACGCGCCTCTTCAACGCGATCTGTTCCTGGAGCAGGGCACTCTGCTCCGCATCGTCGGCCGTCCGCTTGAGCTCCTGCCCGATCTGGTCGATACGCGCCTCGAGCGGCCGGCACTTGATCTCCACCACGCACGCGAGCGGCGTCGCGTCGCCGGTCGGGGCGTCGGCCACGGCCAGCTCGGTGACCATGCGAGCGGCCTCCCCGGTCACCGCCTCCTGCAGCCGCGCCGCGCTGAGCCGTTCGCCGCGCGCGAGCAGGGCCTTGGCGGCCTTCAGGATCTCACTCGACGGCAGCGCGTCCAGGTCCCCGTCCTCGAGCTCGTCGAGCGCCTCGGCGACGCCCGTCGCCTCCCGGAAGAGGAGCGCCAGGAGCCACTTCTCCGCGGGCAGGAGCATCGCTCGCCTCTCCGACGGCGGCGTCGCCGCCGGAGCCGGGAGCGCGACGCCCTTCGCGCCGCCCAAGGCCTTCTTCAATTCGAGGCGCGCGGCCTGCGGATCGAGCCGGCCGCGCTCGACCGCCGCCTGGAGCCACGCCGAGCGCTCCACCGCGCTCGCGACGCGCGCCAGGCTCGGCAGCAGCGCCGCGAGGAAGGCGGCCTTGCCCGGAGGCGTCTTCGTGTCGTTCTCGGCGGCGGCCTTGTGGATCAGCCACTCCATCCAGGGCCGGGCGGCCGCGACGCGCTCGCGGAAGGCCTCGCCGCCGCGCGCCTTGATGAACGTGTCGGGATCGTCCCCGGCCGGCAGCTCGACCACGCGCACCTCGACGCCCTCGGCCGCGAGCAGGTCGAGGCTCCTCTCGGCCGCCCGCTGCCCGGCCGCGTCCTGGTCGAAGTTGACCACGGCCCTTTCGGAGAAGCGCCGGAGCAGGCGCGCATGGCCCTGGGTGAGCGCGGTGCCGCAGGTGGCCACGCACTCGGCCACGCCGCCCTCGATCGCCCGCGCCACGTCCAGGTAGCCTTCCATCAGCACGACACGCCCTTCGCGCCGGATCGAGTCCTTCGCCCAGTGGAGGCCGTAGAGCGTGCGGCCCTTCTGGTAGACCGGCGTCTCGGGCGAGTTCAGGTACTTCGGCTCGGAGCCGTCCAGGCTGCGGGCGCCGAAGGCGACCACCTTCCCCGACTCGTTGACGATCGGAAACACCGCGCGGTTCCGGAAGCGGTCGTAGTGACCCTCCTTGCCCTGCCGCTCGAGGACGAGGCCCGCCTTCTGGAGGAGCCCGGGCGCGAAGCTGCGCTTCAGGCCGTCGAGCAGGTCGCTCCAGGAGTCGGCGGAGGCGCCCGCGCGGATCCGCTCGAGCGTCTCGCGCTTGAAGCCGCGTCCGAGCAGGTACTCGCGCGCCCGCGCGCCGGGTGCGGTCCAGAAGTTCCTCGCGAAGTGCTCGGCCGCCGCCTCCATGACCGCCAGGAGCTCCTCCTTCTCCTTGCGCTCGGGCCCCGGCTCGAAGCTCCGCTCGGGCACGGCCACGCCGAAGCGCCGCGCCACGATCTCGACCGCTTCGGGGAAGCTCGCCCGCTCGCGGAGCATCACGAACTTGAACACGTCGCCGCCCTCGCCGCAGCCGAAGCAGTGGAAGAGCGGCGGCTCCTGCCGCACGTTGAAGGAGGGCGTCTTCTCCTCGTGGAACGGGCACAGCCCCTTCCAGGACGCGCCCATCTTCTTGAGCGGGACGTGGTCCGAGATGAAGCGCACGATGTCGGCGCTGCGCCGCACCTCGTCCAGGAAGCCGTCCGGGAAGGCCATCAGTCCTTGAGCTCCACGATCGTGGCCCCGGCGCCCCCCTCGCGCTCCCCGCCCTGGCGGAAGGCGGCGACGTGGGGGTGGCCGTCGAGCAGGCCCGCGACGGCCTTTCGCAGCTTGCCCTGTCCGAAGCCGTGGATCACGCGCACCTCGTGGCGGTCGGCCAGGGCCGACTCGTCCAGGAACTTGTCCACCTTCGGCAGCGCCTCGTCCACGGTCAGGCCGATCACGTTGACTTCGGCCGCAGGGGCGGACGTCCGCTCGGCGGGCCTCTCCACGTTGACGCGCGGCACCGCGGAAAGGCGCCCGCCGGGCCTTCCGCCCAGCACGAGCAGCTCGTCCACCGGCAAGCGCAGGCGCTTGCCGCCCACGGCCAGCTCGGCTTCGGCGCCGGAGACCGCGAGGACCTCGCCGGTCACGCCCAGCGTCTTCGCGCGAGCGCGGGCGCCCACCGCCACGGGCGCCGCGACGACCGGCTCGGGGACGGGCGCGGCGCCGGCCAGGGCCTCGTCCTGAGCCTCCCGGATCCGCAGGAGGGCCCCGCTCCGGACGCGAGCGGCCTCGTTCGCGGCCTGTCGCGCCGTGAGCGGCCGGCGCGCGGCCTCCATCTCGACCCGCCGCCGCGTCTCCTCGAGCTTCGCGACCGCGTCCTTGATGGCGTCGGCCGCCTGGCGCGCCGCCACGTCGCCGCGGCGCCGCAGCTCCCCGGCAAACGCCTGGAGCTCGCTCGTCTTTCGGCTCTCGAGCGCCGACTCGGCCGCGCGCAGGGCGCCCTGCTCCGCCTGGATCGCGACTCGCTCCTTGGCCAGGCGCTCCGCCTCGCGCAGGAGCCGCGCCCGCTCATCCTCCAGCTCCTTGAGCATGGCCTCCGCCTGCGCCTCCTTCAGCGACAGGCGCGAGCGTGCGTCCTCGACGACTGCCGCTGGAAGGCCCAGCCGCTCGGCCATCTCCAGGGCGAGGCTGCGGCCGGGCACGCCGAGCTCCAGGCGATAGGTCGGCTCGTAGCTGCGCGGATCGTAGCCGAAGGACGCGCACGCGACGCCAGGCGTCGCCTGGGCGTAGGCCTTCATCAGGCCGTGATGGGTGGTGGCCACGACCATCGCGCCCCGCGCCCGGAAGTGGTCCACGATCGCGACGCCCAGGCCGCCGCCCTCGGTCGGATCCGTGCCGGCGCCGACCTCGTCGAGCAGGACGAGCGCGGGCCCGTCCAGATCCTTCGTCATCTCGACGATCGCGGCGAGGTGCGCGGAGAAGGTCGACAGGCTCTCGGCGATCGACTGGTCGTCGCCGATGTCGGCGTACAGCCGGCGGAAGACCGGCAGCCGGCTGCCATCGGCCGCGGGCACGTGGAGGCCGCACTGCGCCATCAAGGCGAACAGGCCGATCGTCTTCAGCGCGACGGTCTTGCCGCCGGTGTTGGGGCCGCTGATCACGAGCACCGGCGTCCCGAAGCCCACGCGCAGGCTCACCGGCACGGGCTCCTTCGACAGCAGCGGGTGCCGGGCGTCGATCAGCTCGAGGTCGAGGCCGTCTGCGATGTCGGGCGCGTGGGCGCCCATGGCGTGAGCCAGGAGCGCCATGGCCTGGAGGGCGTCCAGCTCGCCGAGGATCTCGGCGGCCCGGGCCAGATCCGCGGCGCGGAGCGCGACGCGCGAGGTGAGCTCGCGCAGGATGCGCAGCACCTCGGCGCGCTCGTCGTCCGCCAGCGAGACGATGTCGTTGTTCAGCTCGACCGCCGGCATCGGCTCGACGAAGACGCTCTGGCCGGAGCCGGAGCCGCCGTGAACGATACCGGGGATCTGCCCGCGGTGCTCGGCCTTGAGCAGCAGCACGTAGCGATCGTTCCGCGTCGTGATCAGCTTGTCCTGGAGCAGCCGATCGGCGTCCCTGCCCTTCAGGTAGGACTCCATCACGCCGTGCAGCTGGGCGCGCTTGCGGACCAGCGCGCGACGGATCTCGGCGAGGCGCGGCGAGGCGTCGTCGGCCAGCTCGCGGCTGGGCAGGATCGCGCGGCGGATCTCCGCCACGAGGTCGGCGCGCTCGGCGATGCCGGCGGCGAGGGCCGCGAGGGCGGGAGCGCCCGGCGCCTGGCTCACGCGCCGGCCGATCTCGCTCGCGCCTTCGGCGAAGGACGCCACGTCGAGGAGCGCGCCCGGCTCCAGGTGGGCGCCTTCGACCCGAGCCGTCGCCAGGGCCTCGGCCGGGTCGGGCAGATCGTGATAGGGCTGGCGTCCGGGAGCCTCCAGGAGGCGCACGGCCTCGCTCGTCCGGGCCAGCGCCGCGCGCACGTCTTCGGCCTCGCAAAGTGGGCGAAGAGCCTCGATTCGCGCCCTTCCTGGCGCACTTCCTGCGTGCGCCTTGAGAAGGGCGCGGACCTTCTCGAACTCGAGGACGCGAAACGTGTTCCCGTTCAAAGCTAAACGCCCACCAATCTGTGCGTTAGAGACAGGAACACCGAGGGAGCCTGTCCATCGCCACGCTGGAGTCCTAGAGCCGCCACCGGACTCCCGAGTCTGGGGGACAGGACCAGTCTACAAAATGAGAAGAATCAAGGGTTTTGTCAACCCAGGAGGGAGTTTTTTCGCAGCAGCAGGCTGGCGAAGAAGCCAGCGCCGAAGCCGTTGTCGATGTTGACCACGGCCACCCCGGAAGCACAGGAGTTGAGCATCGCGAGCAGCGCCGCCAGGCCTTCGAACGACGCGCCGTAACCCACGCTCGTAGGCACGGCGATGACCGGGGCGTCGACGAGTCCCCCGACCACCGAAGGCAGGGCACCCTCCATCCCGGCGGCGACGACCACGACGGTGGCCTCGCGCAGCGTCACCGTGCGGTCGAGGAGGCGATGCAGCCCAGCCACGCCGACATCGTGGATGCGGTCGACCGTCGCTCCGTGGAACTCGGCCGTGACCGCGGCCTCCTCGGCCACCGGCACGTCCGACGTTCCGGCACACACCACCGCAACCCGGCCCGGCAGCGGCTCGGGCGCGCGCACCGGCACGGTGATGCAGCGGGCCGCCTCGTGGTACGCGGCGCTCGCGTGCTGCGACTTCACCAATTCGTGCACGCTCTTGCCCGTACGCGTCACCAGCACGCTCTGCCCGCGCGCGGCGATGCGCTGGACGATGGCGGCGATCTGCTCAGGTGTCTTGCCGGCGCCGAAGACGGCCTCGGGGAAGCCCCGACGCAGCGCCCGGTGGTGGTCCACCTTCGCAAAGCCCAGATCCTCGTACGGCAGGGTCTTGAGGCGCTCTGCGGCCTCGGCGGGGGTCACGACCCCATCGCGCACCGAGCGGAGCAGGGCTTCGACGTCCTTCGGGTCCACGGAACTCCTCTCGCTGGTTTGACTTGGCCCGATGTTTGCTTACAATGTCACGTTTGTGCCCGCGCGGCACACGCGCCCGGAACGGGGCGCCGCAGCCGCGGCGCCTTTACGGCCATGTTCCCCTCGGGGTTCCAGGCTGTCAAGGGAAGGCCGAACCCACGGAGGCTGCAGCCGGTCGTCATGAGCGCACTCGAGCTGGCCGTTCTCGGCCTGTATTTCCTGACCCTGGTGCTCCTGTCGGTGTTCGGGCTGCACCGCTACGTCATGGTGTACCTCTACTTCCGGCACCAGGACAGGCGCGCCCAGGCGGCGCCGCTTCCGCCCAAGCTGCCCCGGGTCACGGTCCAGCTCCCCCTCTACAACGAGATGTACGTCGTCGAGCGGCTGCTGGCCTCGGTTGCGGGCATTCACTACCCGAAGTCGCTCCTCGAGATCCAGATCCTCGACGACTCGACCGACGAGACCGCGGCGATCGCCCGCGAGGCCGTCGAGCGCTACCGCGCGCGGGGCTTCGACATCCACTACTTGCACAGGCCGGAGCGCACGGGCTTCAAGGCTGGAGCCCTCGAGGCCGGGCTCCGCGTGGCCAAGGGCGAGTTCGTCTTGATCTTCGACGCGGACTTCGTGGCCCCCGTGGACATCCTGGAGAAGACCCTCGGTCACTTCGCGGACCCCGAGGTGGGCATGGTCCAGGCGCGCTGGGGTCACGTGAATCGCGACTACTCCCTGCTCACCCAGGTGCAGTCCGTCCTGCTCGACGGCCACTTCATCCTGGAGCACGGCGGCCGCAACCGCGGCGGCCGGTTCTTCAACTTCAACGGCACGGCGGGGATCTGGCGGCGCACGGCCATCGAGGACGCCGGCGGCTGGCAGCACGACACCCTCACCGAGGACCTGGACCTGAGCTACCGCGCGCAGCTCAAGGGCTGGCGCTTCGTCTTCGTGCAGGACGTCGTGTCGCCGGCCGAGATCCCGGTGGAGATGAACTCGTTCAAGAGCCAGCAGCACCGCTGGGCCAAGGGCTCCGTCCAGACCTGCCGCAAGCTGCTCCCGAGGCTCCTGGCGTCGGACCTGCCGCTGCCGATCAAGGTCGAGGCCGCCTTCCACCTCACCGCCAACTTCGCCTACCCGCTGATGGTGCTGCTCTCGCTGCTGATGTTCCCGGCGATGGTGATCCGCTACGACATGGGGCTCTACGAGATGATGATCGTGGACGTGCCGCTGTTCCTGGGCGCGACCATGAGCGTGTGCTCCTTCTACCTGATGAGCCAGCGGGAGGTGTTCGGCGGGGCCTGGCGCTCGCGGATCAAGTACCTGCCCGCCGTGCTGTCGGTCGGGATCGGCCTGTCGGTGAACAACGCCAAGGCCGTGATCGAGGCGCTCCTGGGCCGGCCCTCCGAGTTCGTGCGCACGCCGAAGCACCGCGTGGAGACCCAGGACGAGGACTGGACGACGCGCCGCTACCGGGGCAACGCGAGCTTCGTGCCCTTCGCGGAGCTCGTGCTCGCCGCCTACTTCGGGGCCATGGCCTACTACGCCGTCGTCAACGGCATCGTGGGCACCCTTCCTTTCGTCCTGCTGTTCCTGTTCGGCTTCCTCTACTCGGGCGCGATGTCCCTGTTCCAGGACTTCTCGGCGCGCTACGAGCAGTTCCGCGAGCAGGAGGCGTAGGGCGTCCCTGCCGGAGTCACACGCGACCTAACGCTTCTTCGCGAAGAGCGCCTCGTACTGGCCGTACCCCTCGTCGGCCAGCCTTTCCCGCGGGATGAAGCGCAGCGCCGCCGAGTTGATGCAGTAGCGGAGCCCGGTCGCACCCGGTCCATCGGGAAAGACGTGGCCCAGGTGGGAGTCGCCGTCCCGGGAGCGGACCTCGGTGCGGGGCACCACCAGCTTGTAGTCGGTCCGGGTCGTGACCCCGTCTTTCTCGAGCGGCCGCGTGAAGCTGGGCCAGCCGGTGCCGGAGTCGAACTTGTCGAGCGAGCTGAAGAGCGGCTCGCCGGACACCACGTCGACGTAGATCCCCTCCCGGTGCTCGTCCCAGTACTCGTTGCGGAACGGAGGCTCGGTCGCCTCCTTCTGCGTGACCTGGTACTGGAGCGGCGTGAGCCGCTTCTTCAGCTCGTCGTCGCCGGGCTTCTTGAAGTCCACGGAGAATCCTTTCTCGGCGCGGGCGAGGAGCAGGACGCCCGCCACCACGGCGGCCGAAAGGGCCAGGCCGCGAACGCCGTCCACGCGCATGCGCACCTCCATCCTAGGCCAACGCCCCGAGGTCCGGGTTATTCCCCGGGGCCATACTCCGGCGTCGCACGGATGAAGTAGGCTCGTGGCGTGCCGGAGCCCGAGCTGACGGGTCGCGGCGTGCGCCGGGTGCTCTGGATCACCCTGGGCCTGAACATCCTGGTCAGCCTGGGCAAGATCGTCGTCGGCAAGCTGTCGGGAAGCCTGTCCATGGTCGCCGACGGCTACCACAGCCTGGTCGACGGCTCGAACAACGTGATCGGGCTCTTCGTCGTCGGCCTGGCGTACGCGCCGCCCGACCGCGGCCACCACTACGGGCACCGCAAGTTCGAGACGGCGGCGACGCTCGGGATCGGGCTGGCGCTCCTGGCCCTCGCCTATCGCGTGGTCGAGAACGCTTTCCTGAGCGTGCGCCACGAGGCGGCGCCCGCCATCGGCGCCCTCAACTGGGTGGTGATGGCCACGACGCTCGGGGTCAACCTGTTCGTCGCCGCGTACGAGGCGCGCGAAGGCCGGCGCCTCGGCAGCGACTACCTGATCGCTGACGCCGCCCACACCCGCTCGGACATCTACGTCACCCTCGGCGTCGTCGCGTCGTTCGCCGGGGTGCAGGCGGGCCTTCACTGGGTCGACTCGGTGGTGGCCGCCGGCATCGCCGCCTTCATCGCGTTCCTGGCCGTGCGCATCCTGGTCGGGGCGTTCCACGTCCTCACGGACCGGGCCGCGATCCCGCCCGAGCGCATCGCCGAAGTGGTGGAGGGCGTGCCCGGCGTGCGCGGCTGCCGCGACGCGCGCACCCGGGGAGGGCACGGTGCGGTGTACGTCGACCTCGTCGCCCTGGTGGACGGCGGCCGGCCCCTGCGCGAGGCCCACGCGGTCTCCGACAGCATCGAGGACGCGGTGCGCGCGGCGTTCCCCGGGGTCGTGGACGTGGTGGTCCACCTCGAGCCGTGGTGAAGCCGAAGCGCGCGCGGCGGGGCCTGGTGCGCCTCGCGACCCAGGACCTGGGCACGGAGTCGGAGCTGCCGCTCTTCCTCGGCCGGCTGGACGCCGCGGCGCTGCGCCGGGAGCTGGACGAGGCCCTCATCCTCGAGGGTCTGCGCCGTCGCGGCTACGTCTCCGTGGACCTGGAGCTCCGCCGGGCGGAGAACGAGCACCGCTTCCTGGTCAGGGCGGCCGGACCGGGCGACGCGGAGCTGCCGCCGCTCGTCGAGGTGCGCTGCGCCGAGGAGGTCCTGCTGGCGCGCGACCTCGAGCCGCGCCCAGCGGCCTTCGAGATGCTCTCGGTGCTGGCGATCCGCTGGCTGGCCATGCAGGACCCCAGGGCGCGCTTCGACCCCGAGCGTCCGCCCCTCCCCGGCCAGCGCTTCCCGGGCCTCGGCCTCGTGCGGCCTCTGATCCTGCGGATCCACGCCTGGGCGAAGGCCTGGGGCAAGGACGCCCTCGTGAACTTCCCGGAGTTCTTCCACAACGCCGTGCTCTACTCGTCCGTGTACCGCTTCGTGTCGCCGGCGCGCCAGGGGATCTTCGAGGCGCTGGTGCGCGACCTGGCGAGGCTCCCGCTGGCGGCGTCCTCGGCGGCGGTGGAGGAGGGCCGCGTGGCGCGGGAGGGGTCGGACGAGCGGCTCGCGTGGGAGCCCGGGGAGATGATCGCGCCCATCACCGAGGCGGCGCACCAGTGGCTCGCCGAGCCGGCCTACGCCGAGGCCGTGCGGCAGGCACGGGAGGGCGTTCGCTTCCGCGTTCGCGAGGCAGGATGAGCCCGATCCTGCTCCTGCTGGGGCTCGCCGCTGCGCCCGAGACGGCAGTCCGCGTCGTGGTCGAGACGGAAAGGGGCGCCCTCGAGATCGAGCTGGACCTCGGCAGGGCGCCGGCCACGGCCAGGAACTTCCTCCGCTACGTGGACGCCGGGCGCTACGACGGCGGCTCGTTCTTCCGCACCGTGCGCCCGGACAACCAGCGCGAGGCGAAGGTGCCGATCGCGGTGATCCAGGGAGGCGTGCCTGAGGCCCGCGAGCCGGACGACTTCCCGCCGATCGCCCTCGAGCGCACCCGGGACACGGGCCTGCGTCACGAAGACGGCGCGGTGTCGATGGCGCGCAGCGGTCCCGACACCGCCACCTCGAGCTTTTTCGTCTGCGTGGGCGATCAGCCCGAGCTCGACTTCGCCGGCCGGCGCAACCCCGACGGACAGGGCTTCGCGGCCTTCGGGCGCGTGGTGCGAGGCATGGACGTGGTTCGGGCCATCCACCTGGCGCCGGCCGAGGGCGAGCGCCTCGCGCCGCCGGTCAGGATTCTTCGGGCGGCGCGTAGCGCGCCGGCGTACAGGCCATCTCCGGAGTGAAGTTGGCGGCGAGGACCCTGAGGTCCGCCGCGTACTTTCCCGACGGCACGTGAAGGGGGAGCGCCCGTACGGCTCGCGACGCGTAGTCGAGGGCGACGGGCAGGATCGGGACGCGTGCCGCCATCGCGATCCTGTGAAAGCCAGACTTCCAGCGCGTCACGCGGCGGCGCGTTCCCTCCGGAGCGACGACCAGCCATAGCGGCGCGCCGTCCGCGAACTCGGCGGCCACCCGCTCGGCGAAGCCCGTGGCGGAGTGCCGGTCCACGGGGATTCCGCCCACGCCGCGCATGAGCACGCCCAGCGGGAAGCGGAACAGCGTGTGCTTCCCGACGAAGCGCACGCGCAGCCCGAGCGCCCACTTCGCCGCGAGCCCGAACAGGAAGTCCCAGTTCGAGGTGTGGGGCGCCACGATCAGCACGCACTGGGCGATGTCGGGGAACTCCCCCAGGACGCGCCAGCCGGTGAGGCGAAGCAGGAGGCGGCCGAGCGGACGCGTCAGGCGCCCCCCGCTCTTCGGGACCCTGGGACCGAGGACGGGGACCGTCACGGCCTCAGCGCCTCTCGCCGCCGCAGTCGTCGCAGGGGCAGAGCCCGCGCAGCAGCCGGAAGCTGTAGATCCCCGTGGAATGGCCGTCCTGCCAGGTGAAGGCGACCGCATAGTTGCCCACGCCTTCGACGTGGACGAGGTCCTGGTCGCTCAGGTCCAGATAGCGGGCCTTCAGGGCATGGCCCTGGCACATCGCGCAGGGGCACCAGCTCCGGAGGTAGTCGAGCCGGTAGCTCGAGACGTGGCCGTCGTCCCACTCGACCACGAGACGCCGGTTGGCCTTCTCGTGGCGTACCTCGACAGGCTCGGGGATCGGCGGGGGCGCTCCGCTCACCGAGGAGGCGTCACGGCACAGGCGCGACTTCGAGGCTGGCGATGCGCCACGCGCCGCCCTCCTGCACCAGCTCGCAGACGAGGACCTCCTCGAGGCCGCTCCTCGCCACGAGGCGCGCCCGAACGTGGGCGCGGTCGTTGTCGCGGTTGAAGCTTCCGGCCGGCGGCCACACGCTCACGTCCGCGTTGTCCTTCAGGCCCGAGTGCGCATCGACGAAGGCCTGGAAGTCCTCCTGCGACAGGCGTGCCTGGTGCTCCGCGCTGAGCTGGGCGTACGCACCGGCGACGTCGCCCGCGCGTATCTTGGCCACGTGTCCCGAGACCGTCTCGAGCGGGCCACGCGCGATGAAGTAGAGACCGCCAGCCAGGAGCGCCACGAACCCCACCACCACCGTCAGGCAGCCGCCGCAGCCCAGCCCGATCCAGAACAGCGGCCCGCGGCCGCGCCTCGCCGGCGGCGGCGCGGAGACGGACGGCTCGGCAGGGCCCGCGGCGTGGCGCGAGGGAGCCGGGGGTGGGGGCGGAGGCGGCGGGGGCTGCGGGGTCGCGAGCCTCGGCTCGGGAGGCGCGATGCGCGGCGCGGGCGGGACGTTGTAGGCGGCCGTCACCGACGCGGGCGGACCGGCCGGCGGCGGGGCCAGGGGGGTCGCCTGCATCACCGTGGCGTCGGCGCCGCGCTCCGCTCCGGGTGCGGGCGCTTCCGCCGGGGCGCCCTCGATCTCGACCTTGTACGGCATGCCGCCGAAGCGCAGCTCCTGTCCCGTCTTGAGCGGGGCGTCGGTGACGCGATGGCTGTCGAGGAACGTGCCGTTGGCGCTGCCCTGGTCGATCACGGACCAGACGCTGCCCTGTCGCACCAGGCGGGCGTGACGCCGCGACACGGACCCCTCGGGGACGACCACGTCGTTCGCCGGGTCGCGCCCCACCGTCGCCTCGCCCTTGTCCACGACGATGGGCGATCCCACCGGAGGGTGGAGGAGGAGTTTGCCCATGGAAGTCGCGGGATTCTACAATGGCCGTTCCGATGTCCGGAACGCCGGGTGCCAGCGGCACCCGCCGATTCCTGAAGGGGTTCCACATGCACAAGCTCGCGCTCCTCGCGCTGTCCGCCTTCGTCGCGTCGCCCCTCTGGGCCGCCGAGGAGACGGTGAAGTTCAAGAGCGGGACGGATGAGGGTTCGGGCCTGCTCCTGACACCCCCGGGCAAGGGCCCTTCGCCCGCGGTCATCGTGATCCAGGAGTGGTGGGGGCTCAACGACTGGGTCAAGGACCAGGCCCGCGCCCTGGCCAAGGAAGGTTACGTGGCCCTGGCCGTGGACCTCTACCGCGGCAAGCTCGCGACGAAGCAGGAGGACGCCCACCAGTTCATGATGGGCATGCCCGACGACCGCGCCATGAGCGACCTGAAGGGCGCCTTCGCCTACCTCGCGGGCCGCGCCGACGTGCGGAAGGATCGCATCGGCTCCGTGGGCTGGTGCATGGGCGGCAAGTACTCGCTGAGGCTCGCGGTGGCGGAGCCGAAGCTCGCGGCTGCGGTCGTCTACTACGGCGCGCCGCCGACCAAGGCCTCGGACATCGCCGCGATCAAGGCGCCGGTCCTCGGCAACTTCGGCGGCGCCGACGAGGGGCCGCACCCCGACCAGGTGAAGGCCTTCGAGGCCGCCCTGAAGGCCGCGGGCAAGAGCGCCGACATCAAGATCTATGAAGGCGCGGGCCACGCCTTCGCCAACGTCAACAACCCCTGGGGCGGCTACCGCGAGGCGGCGGCCAGGGACGCCTGGGCGCGCACCACGGCTTTCTTCGCGACGCACTTGAAGAAGTAGGCGCGCTACTCGGGACGCGCGTAGGACAGGCGCAGGGCTGTCGTAAGCTTTGCCCACGGAGGCTCCCATGCCCGTCACCCGGCGCGCGTTCGTCTCGGCCCTCGCGAGCGGCGCGGCGCTCGCCCGGAGCGGCCTCGCCGCAGCGTCGGCTGACTCGCGGATCGAGGACGAGGAGGGGTTCTGGACCGAGCTGCGGCGCGAGTTCCTGATCCCCGCGGACGAGGTCTTCTGCAACAGCGCGACGCTCGGGGCGATGCCGCGGCGCGTCCTGTACGCCGTCACGCGCAGCATGACCGAGCTGCAGCAGACCCTCGCGCGCTGGGACTACAAGCCCGACACGCCCGAGTGGTTCTCCGGCTACCGCCCCTTCGAGGACGTGCGCACGCCCCTCGCGCGCCTCGTCGGCTGCGAGGTCGACGAGCTGGCTCTCACCCAGAACGCCACCGTGGGGATGAACCTGGTCGCGAACGGCCTGGACCTCGAGCCGGGCGACGAGATCCTGCAGACGGACCAGGAGCACCCCGGCGGTCGCTGCGGCTTCGAGCAGCGCGCCAAGCGCCACGGCGCCGTTTGGAAGGCCGTGACGCTGCCGACGCCGCCGAACGATCCGGCCGAGATCGTGGCGCGCTTCCGCGAGGCGATCACGCCCAGGACGCGCGTCCTCGCGATCCCGCACCAGACCTCGATGCTGGGCCTGGTGCTGCCCGTCGAGGAGCTCGTCGCCCTCGGGCGCGCGCAGGGCCATCCGCGCATCTTCATCGTGCTCGACGGCGCCCAGGCCGTGGGGCAGATCGACGTGGACGTGCGCCGCCTCGGCTGCGACGCCTACTTCATGTCCCCCCACAAATGGCTGCTGGCGCCGCCGGGTTCGGGCGCGCTCTACGTGCGCCGGGACCGGCAGAATGAGCTGTGGACGACGCTGTGCTCGACGGAATGGGCGAGCCTCGACAAGGGCGCCTATCGCTTCATGCAGATCGGCACGGGCAACCGTTCGCTGCTCGAGGGGCTGAAGGCCGCGGCCGAGTTCCGGCTCGAGCTGGGCCAGGAGCGCGTGTCGCGGCGCATCCACGCCCTGGGCGAGCGCCTGCGGGCGGGCCTGCGCGCGATCGACGGCGTCCGGATCCTCTCGTCGATCCACCCGCGCATGGCGGCAGGCATCACCACGTACACGATCGGGAACCTGAGCGGCCCCGCGACCATGGACGGCTTCTGGAAGCGCCGCTACCGCGTGCGCTCGATGGGCGAGAAGGAGGGTGTGCGCCACTCGCTCCACGTCTACAACTCGGTCCGCGAAGTGGACGCGGCCCTCGAGATCGTCCGCGACCTGGCACGCAGGGGCTGACGTCGAGGCGTCGTCAGCGCCAGCGCGATCCCGCCGAGGATCAGGGCGCCGCCCAGGACGATCCGCGCCTCGAGCGCTTCGCCGAGCAGGACCACGCCGCCCAGGGCCGCCAGGGGAGGAACCGCGAGCTGGAGGATGGCGGCCCGTGACGCCGAGAGGCCGCGGAGCGCGGCATACCACGCGACGTAGCCCAGGCCCGAGGCCAGGGCGCCCGACGTCGCCGCGAGCAGGGCGCCCGTGGCCGACAGCCCCAGGGGCGCGAGGGGCAGAACGAGCGCGCCGAGCGCGAGCGGGACGCTGCGTGCGAAGTTGTCGGCCGTGGCGGCCAGCGGCTCCGCGCTCCCCTTGCCACGCAGCGTGTACGACCCCCAGGCGACGCCGGCCAGCGCCATCAGGGCGGCGCCGCGCGGGTCGGGCGCGGCGAGGCCGGGGCGCGTGAGCGTCGCGAGGCCCGCGAGCGCCACGGCGAGCCCGAGCCATTCGCGGCGGTGAGGCCGGTCGCCGCGCAGGAGCTCCCGCCCGATCATCGTCGCCTGCACCGAGCCGAACAGGATCAGCGCGCCGCTGCCGGCCGGAATCAGCCGGTACGCGAACGAGAACGCGATCGCGTAGGCGAACAGCGCGGCCGCGGACGCCCAGCTTCCGCCCCGAACGCCCGTGGCGCGCGACGCCAGGGCCGCCAGCATGGCTGCGCCCGACACCAGGCGGATCGCCGTGAAGGCCGCGGCGTCGATCGTGGCGGGCCCCAGGGCCGCGCGGCAGAGGAGCGAGTTGGCCGCGAAGGCCACGAGGGCGGCGACCGTCAGGGCGGCCGTCCGGCTCGCCGTCGGCCCCTCGAAGTGGGGGTTCAGTCGAACTCGACCCTGGGAGCCGCCTGATCGGCCCCGACGCGGCCCGTCTCGATCGTCGCCTTGAAACAGTTCTCGCCGCGTACGGCGGCGGCGTGCTCGCGTGGGAAGCACAGGCGCCTGAAATTGCAGCGGCGGCAGACCTGCGGCCTGTCGATCATGGGGAAGTCCTCGAGGCGCGCGGTGTTGGCGAGGGGGTCGAGGAGCAGCGCCTTCATGCGCGCGGCGCTCCTCTCGATGAACGCCCGCGCCCGTTGGAGCGTCTTGCCGTCCACGCTGCGCCTCACGTAGCGCGAGATCTGGAGATACGCCAGCTCCGTGACCAGCTCCTCGGGCGCGCCCACCCAGCCCTGCTGCGCCGCGAACAGCGCGTAGCCCGCGAGCTGCACCTCGTTGAAGCGCCCCTCGGCCCGACCCGTCTTCCAGTCCACGATCACGAGGCGGCCGTCCCCGTCGCGGAAGGCCAGGTCCATGCGCAGCATCACCGGCGTTCCACCGACCTCGAAGCTGACCAGGTCCTCGACGCTCACGAGGCTCCCGCGTCCCGCGCGCAGGACAGCCGCGAGCGTCGGGCTCTTGAAGAAGTTGCGGAGCGAGCGCATCACCGTGCCCACGGCCAGCTTCTTGTCCTCGGGCTCCACGGGCTGGGCGTACTCGTGCTCGAAGAGCCGGAAGGGCCGCGAGCCCTGCTCGCTGTCCCGCCAGTCGCCGAGCATGCGCTCGTGGACGGCGGCCCTCACGATCGCCTCCTGCTCCGCCGGGGAGGGCAGCTCGTCGCGCTCCTTCAGGAACGCCTCGATCGTCTCGTGGACCACGCTGCCGGCCCACAGGGGCAGGGCCGACAGCCGCTTGAGTCGCCGGACTTCCTCGTCCTCGGGCGCGACGTAGTAGGCGTAGTAGTAGCGCCGCGCGCAGGTCTGGAACGACTCGTGTCGCGACACCGACCAGGAGAACTCCGGCGCCATCCGCCGGACCCTATCACGGCGGGAGGCCGCTCCCGGTCCTTTGCCCGGAGCGCCGTGCCGCGCTACTCTCCCCGCGCGGTGCCCGAAGCCTTGAAACCCGAGGGGAGCCTCGTCGAGCGCGACTTCCCCGAGCTCGTCCACGTCCTGTACGAGAAGAGCTTCACGGGCTCGCTGGTCCTCACGCGGGGCGGCGTCGGCAAGAGCATCACGATCGAGGGCGGACGCCTCGTGTTCGCCTCCTCCACCGATCCCGACGAGCGCCTCGGGGAGCTGCTCCTGCGGCGCGGGCGCATCTCGCTCGGGGACTACGCGGAGGCGGGCCGCGCCCTGGCTCCCGGCAAGCGCCTCGGAGCGATCCTCGTCGAGCGCGGCGTGCTCGGGCCCAAGGACCTCGTGAAGGCCGTCGTGGACCAGACCCAGGAGATCATCTACGGCGCGTTCCAGTGGGCGGACGGACGCTACCGCGTGCAGGAGGGCCAGCGCCCGGCCGAGGCCATCACCCTCAACATGTCGACCCCGGACATCATCGTCGAGGGCATCCGTCGCATCGACGCCTGGTCGCGGATCGCCCACGCCGTGGGCGACTTCGACTCCCCGTACGAGCGCAGCGACGGCTACGAGGCGGTGGTCTCGAAGATGGCGCTGACCGACGGCCAGGTCGAGATCCTGGCGGGCCTCAAGGCCCGGCGCAGCCTGGGCGCCATCTGCGGCGCCTCGATCCTCCCTTCGATCGAGGTCTGCCGGGCGCTCTGGGCCTACCGCGTGATCGGCCTCGTCCGGCGGCTGGACGCGCCCGTGCCGACGCGCCCCGCCCTCCAGGACGACGGCCTGGGCGAGGTGCTCGGATAGGCGACGGCGGGGGCGGCGCGCCCACTACACAGCCAGGGCCGCGAGGTGCACGACGCAGCGGGGGTGCGCGTGGGCGAGCCGGCGCGCCCACGTGGAGGGCCAGGCAGCGAGCTCCTCGCGGCCCAGAACTCGGACCTCGCACAGGCCGAGGCCGGCCGCTTCGCAGGCCGGCGCGGCGCGGAGGCGCAGCTCCGGGATGCTGAGCGCGGGCAGGCCGAGGCGCTGGAGCTCGGCGCGATCGCGGCGCGGATCCAGGGCCAGGACGACGTCGAGCGTGGCGCCGGCACGGCACAACCTTCGAATGGCGCCGAGCGCAGCGGGCTCGGGGCGCGTCACCGCAGCCAGCAGGCCAGCCCAGGGCAGGACGATGGTCAGGCCGTTCGCGACGCCATCGAGCTCGCGGGGCAGATCCGCGAGAGCCGCACGGCCGTAGAGCACGTTCCCGAGGCGCGCGCGCAGCGCCCGCCCGGAGAACGCCCGCATCCCGTCGGCGTTGGCGTCGAGGCCCACGAACAGCCGCTGCGGCGCCGCGAGCGCGCGGCTGAACGGAAGACGGCCGTCACCCGTGCCGAGGTCGATCGAGACGCGGCCTCGGAAGCGCTCGAGGAGTTCGAGGAGTTATTGATCAGAGCGCTCGAGGCGCTTGCCACGAACCAGGTCCATGCCACCAACATGGTACCTCCAAGGTGGCAGGGAGAGTCACACCTTCACCTCGCGGCCCAGGCTCGTGAACGCCACCAGCCGCTCCCTCACCTCGAGGCCCGTGGCCTGGCGGAGGCCGCGGGCATAGAGGCGGAGCTGGGGAGCGTGATGCGCCGCCTGGTCGACGGCCTGCTCCGCGGCGATGGCGTCGGTCTTGTAGTCGACCACCACGAGGGCGCCCTCTTCCTCGAAGACGAGGTCGACGACGCCCTCGACGAGCAGCCCGCCGTCGGGGAACACGAGGGGCAGCTCGCGCCACACGCGCGGAGAGCGGCGCGCCCGCGCGAGGACCGGGAGCGACAGCGTGCGCTCCACGGCCGAGGCGGCGCGAAGCCCGGCCTCGGTGTCCAGCGAGAAGCGCGGCGCGAGGGCCAGCGCCATGCCTCGCGCGGCCTCCGGAGCGTCCAGGGGGATCCACTCGAGGATCTGGTGGACCAGGCTCCCGAAGTGCCGGCCGGCCCCGCTCGGAGGCACGACCGGCGGCGGCGCCTCACGGGCCGCCGCCCGCGTCGCCCCGGTGGGAACGAAGCGGCGCCGGGCGGCGCTCTCGATGAGGGACCGACGCTCGGCGTCCCAACGGGCCGCCACGGCGTCGACTCCCGTGGCCGAGGCCAGGGCCCGGAGCCCTGCGGCCTCCTCCTGGGGTTCGGGCTCCGCGAGCGTCGCGACGTCGATCACTTCGCAGTCCTCGTCGCTCTGCCGCGGGAGCCTCGCGAGCACGTCCTTCCACAGCTCGCCGACCCGGGCATCGCCGGGCGGCTGGGGCAGCGCGAGCCAGTCCCGGGCCCGCGTGCACGCGACGTACAGCAGGCGGCGCATCTCGGCGAAGCCCTTCGCCTCCTCGAGACGCTTCAGCTCGTCCCAGCGCGGCGGCTGGCAGCCCTGGCGAAAGCCGATGGCGATCTTCCGGTCGCCCCAGAGCGGCACGGTATCGGGGCGGCTCTTCGCGTCGTCGGCGGTGTCGAAGACGGCGACCACGGGGGCCTCGAGGCCCTTGGCCTTGTGGATCGAGAGGATGCGCAGCGTGTCGGGGGCGCCGGGACGCGTGGCCGGAAGGTCCGGCTCCTCGCGGGCCGATGCGATGCGCTCCTCGAGCAACGAGGCGAAGCCCCGCACCGTCAGCACGCCCAGCTCGCCGGCCTGCCGGGCCAGGGTCGCGACCTTCTCGAGGTTCTTGGCGCGCCGCTCTCCGCTCCGCGTGCCCTGGAGCGCGGCCAGCACCCGCGTCGTGTCGTACAGCCGCTCCAGCAGGCCCGCGACCGAGACGCGGGTGCGCTCCCCGTGGAGCGTCGCCAGCGTCTCGAGGGCCGGCGCGAGCGCAGCGCCTCCGGGCAGCGCCGCGTCGGCGCCGCTCGCCTCGAGCGCGCCCCCCGCGAGGTGATAGATGACGATGTCGCGGTCGCTCACGCCGAAGAAGGACGAGCGCAGCGCCGCGACCACCGAGACCCGGTCGGTGGGGTCCTCGATGGCGCGCAGCACCGCGAGCGCCTCGTGGACTTCCTGGCGATCGAAGAAGGACTTGCCTCCCTCCACGGCGAAGCGCAGCCCCGCGCGCTCCAGGGCGGATTCGAGCAGGCGGACCTGCGTCAGGCGGCGCGCCAGCACCATCACGTCGCCGGCGCGGCTCGGCCGAAGAGCGCCGCTCTCGGGGTCGCGGACCTCGCGCGCTCCGCGGGCGATGCCGGCCAGGAACCGCGCGAGCGCCGCGGCCTCCGCCAGCAGGAGCTCCTCGCCCTCCGCATAGGGCGCGTCGAAGGCGAGGGCCAGCACTGCGGGGCCCTCCCGGAGGCCGGGCGGCGGCGCGATGGGCTCGTAGGCCGGCTGTCCGAGCTCGACGGACTCCTGCATCAGCTCGCCGAAGGCCCGGTTCACGAAGCGCAGGATCGCCGGCCGCGAGCGGAAGTTCTGGGAGAGCGTCAAGACCGCGAAGCCGGGGCTCGCGCGGGCGCGGCGCGCGACCTCGCCGAAGAGGGCGGCCTCGGCGCGTCGGAAGCGGTAGATCGACTGCTTGGCGTCACCGACCACCACCAGGTCGCCGGGCCGGTCGCCGGCGAGGAGGAACGCGATCTCCACCTGGATCGGATCCGTGTCCTGGAACTCGTCGATGATCAGGTGCTTGAAGCGCTCCCGGAAGTGGCGGCGCACCGACTCGCGCTCGACGAGCGCCGCCCGGGCCGCCGCGAGCAGGTCGAGGAAGTCGAGAACCCCGCGCTCCGCCTTCTTCCGCGCGTAGAGCGCGAGCACCTCCTGGAGCGCGCCGACCAGCCGCCCGTGGAGACCCTCGGCGGCCTGGACCTTGAACGCCTCGAGGGCGGCCTTGACCGCGCGTGCGACGCCGCGGCCCTCCTCGAGGGCTTCCTCGCTGGGCCACCGGCCCCGGTGGCCAAAGATGCGACCGAGCTGCAGGTCCTCGACGGCGAGGAGACGCTCGCGGAGCGGGTCGCCCTCCAACGGCTGGGCGTCGACGGCGATACGGCCGAGGGCGAGCAAGCGCTCGCGCAGGGCATCTCCCGCTCGAGCCTGCTGGGCCAGCTCGAGCCCGCGCAGGGCGAGCGGCGCGATGGCGTCGAGGCAGCTCCGGGGATCGGCCGCCGTCTCGGCGACGAGAGGGGCCAGGTCGCGCTGTTCCAGGACGCGGCGGGCGAGGCCGCGGAGCGAAGTGCGCTCGCCCCACGTCGTCAGGCCCTCGAGGGGAATCTCGGCCTCCATGGCCTCCAGCAGCAGGCCCCCGCCCGCCCCGGTCAGGCGCCCTTGCAGCCACTCCTCCCAGGCCTGCGCGAACAGCACGTCGGCCTCGCCCTCGTCGGCGACGCGGAAGCCGGGCACGACGCCGCACTCGATGGGGCGCTCCTGGAGCATCGCGGCGCACAGCGCGTGGATCGTCGCGATCGGCGCGCGCTCGAGCACGTCGAGGGCGGCGGCGGCCCGCGCCCGCTCCTCGGGAGGGACGCCCGCCTCGGCCCGCGCCCGCTCCAGCCTCTCGCGCAGGCGCAGCTTCATGGTGGTCGCGGCGTTCTCCGTGAACGTCACCGCGGCGATCTCCGTGAGCAGCGCGCGGCCCGAGCGCACCAGCCCCTCGATGCGGTCCACGAGCAGCGTGGTCTTGCCGGTGCCGGCGCCGGCCTCGAGGAACAGGCTCGTGTCGAAGTCGCGGCGCGCCCGCTCGCGGACGTCGCGATCGACGGTCTCGAAGGGCTCGCTCATCCCATGTCCCTGAGACGAAGGACTCGCTTCACGAACGGGTCGCCGAGCTTCAAGGTGCGCCGCTGCTGGAGCAGGGGCTTGGGCCCGCACACCTCCGTGAAGTCGCACAGGTCGCAGGACTGGGGCTCCTGGACGAACAGGCCCGAGGCAATGGCGTCCGCGAGCCCGCGCAGCAGCGTGCGGAAACCCTCGCCCTCGACCGCGGCGGGGTCGAACACGACGCGTCGGCCGCCGTCGACGTAGTCGAGGAAGGCCTCCACGACGCGCTCCTCCGGGAACAGCTCGCGGGCCGCGAGGACGTAGAAGGGGATCTGGAGCTGGCGGCCGCCCTTGAGGAAGCCGCCGTCGTCCCTGAAGGGCGCGCGCCCGGTCTTGTAGTCTCGCAGCACCAGGCCGCCTTCGGGCCTGCGGTCGATCCGATCGATGCGCCCCGAGATGCGGATCGCGCGGCCGTCGCCCAGGTCGATCGCGACGGGCTCCTCGCGCCAGGGCTCGCGGTTGCCCTCGGGCGCGGGCAGGCCGAAGCCCACCTCGAACCAGGCGGGCGTGCGCTTGTCGGCCTCCGCGGCCAGGCGTTCGAGCCAGGCCAGGGCGGTGGCCCGGAAGCGCGCCTTCTCGCGCTCCCAGAGGCTCGTGAAGCGCGGCGGGCTTCCCTCGACGAGCGCCTGCAGGGCGGCTTCGCACATCTCCAGGAGCCGGTCCTGGGAGGCGGCGTCGTTCGTGACGGGAAGCTGGCCCTGCTCGCGCCGCTCGCGCAGGAACTCCTCCGCCACCCTGTGGAAGAGGTTCCCGCGCTCGAGCGGCTCGAGGCGCTTGCGTTCCTCGGGGACCTCGCGCGCCTCGAGGCGCAGCACGTGCTCGAGCAGGTACTGGAAGCCGCAGCGGGCCCAGGTCGCGAGGCGCGTCGCTGAGAGCACCAGGCCCGGCCGCGAGGGGTCGAGGCGCTCCAGGAGGCGGGCCGCGTCCAGGGCGCCTTCGCCGTCCCGGGGCGAGAAGGCCACGAGGCCGTCGTAGGGCGTGAGGTGCCTCGACCAGCGGGCCAGGCTGGCGAGGCGGGACTGCCTGAAGAACCGCGAGCCCTGGGCCACGGCGAGGGCGGCCTCCCTTCCGCCCTTGCGGACGCGGGCGCGGTCGCGCTCGCCCGCGTCGAGCGCCTCTTCGGCCGGGAGCAGGTCCTCGTCGTCCTCGCTCACGCGTGCGTGGAGCTCCGAGAGACCGAGGGGCTGCGCGGCGAGCGTCGAGGCCGCCGCCACGAAGAACAGCGACGGCATGCGCTCGCGTCCCGAGCGCGGGTCGGCGCGGGGATAGCTCAGGACGAGCTTCTCCGTGGCCTGGGACACGGCGCGATGGAAGGCGCGGCGCGCCTCGCGCAAGCGGTCCTGGGTCGTGGCCAGCGCCGCCGCGGCGGGGGGCGCGGCGTCGAAGAGCCCGAGCTGGCCGGCCTGCGTGGGACGGGCCGGCGCGGGGGGGGCCAGGGCCTCACGCTCTGCGTCGAGCAGGAAGGGGTCGGGGCGCGGCGCGCCCGGGAAGCCGCCCTCGCCGAGGCCAGGGAAGGCCAGCACGCGGAACGTGAGGCCCGCCATCGCGTCCATGGCCCCGACGTGGACCGCGCCGCCCGAGACCGGGGGCAGCGGCACGCGCTCCCACTCGAAGCGGGCCAGCAGCACGCTCTCGAGCTCCGCGGGAGTGGCGCGGGCGCCGCCGAGGCCGGCCAGGTCGTGGAGCACCTCGAGAACCGCCTCGCGATCGCGCTCCTCGCCCACGAAGCGATCGAGAGCCGCCCGCAGGCGCTGCGACCATTCCGACCAGCTCGCCTCGCCGGACAGGGCACCGAGGGTCTCGGCCAGCGCCTCGACCAGACGCTCGAGGTCCTGCGCGTCCGCGAGGCGCCGCTCGCGGCGCGCGCGCCGAGCCGGGTCGCGCTCGCCCCGGGCGGCGGCGGCCTCGTCGCGCAGCAGCACTCGCAACCCGGCCCGCCAGCGGTCGAGGCCCGACACCACCCGTGCGTCGCGGGAGAGCTGGTCCCAATGGCCGGCGCGCAAAGCGGCTCCCGGCCGCAGCAGCCGCTCGAGGGGCAGCGGCGCGAAGCTCAGGAACTCGAGGACCGCCGAGCGCTCGAGGCCGCGGCAGCGCAGCAGCAGGAGCAGCGAGCGCGCAGCGCGGCCGTAGCGCAGCGGCAGGGAGGGATGCAGCCGGTACGGGACGCCGAGCCGCTCGAGAAGGTCGGAGAACAGCGGCGCGTACTCCGCCGGCCGGGCCAGCACGATGCCCATCTGCTCGAAGGGCACGCCGCGGCGCGCCTCGCGCAGCAGGCGCCGGGCGATGGACCGGGCCTCGGCCGCCTCGCCGGGCGCCGTCAGCAGCTCGACCGAGCCGTCCTCCACGGGCTCGCCCACGGCGGGCTCGAAGAGGCTCGTGCGCAGGCGCCGGAGGCCGGCCGGCGGCTCCTCGGGCGCCACGCTCCCGAGCAGCGTCTCGGACCAGTCCACGGCGGCGATGCCCACGCCCTCGGCCCACGCGGCGAACGAGCCGTCGCGCACGCCCGGCGGGCGGAGGCGTTCCAGCCGGACGAGCCGGTGGCTGCGGGCCACGGCCTCGAGGAAGCGGCGATCGAGGGCGTCGGTCTCGACGTCGTCGACCACGAGCAGCGTGGCGCCGCGCAGGAAGGGCGAGTCCGGGGCGGACTCAGCGGCGGCGGCGAGGAGCGTCGCGGGATCGGCGCGTCCCTCGTGCTCCGCGTGGAATGCGCGGTACAGGAACGCCAGGGCGCGCCGCCGCGCGGCGTCCTCGGGCGTCGGGGCCTCCTGCGCGGCGAGCGCCTCGAGGGCGTCGGGGGCAAGGCCGGCGAGCCGCAGCTCGTGCAGGGTGCGCGCCAGCGCCGCCGCCACCGGAGCCCGGGGGGCTCCCTCGGGAAGGGTGAGGCCGTGGGGAGCGTCGAGCAGGCGCGCCGCAAGCAGCGCGTCGTGGCCGGGGTCCCACGCCTGGAGCCCGCGGCCGAGCAGCTCGGGCTCGGCGATGGCGCGCGCCAGCTCGCGCGGCTTCATCGCGTAGACGAAGGCGAGCGCCCGCCCGGTCTCCGCCAGGCGCCGCGGCCACTCCAGCGCGGCGGCCCGGGAGGGCACGACGAGGATCGTGGGGCCCTGGGACGGGCCTACGGCGCTTCCTCCCACTTCTTGCGGATCCGCTCGCGTTCGCCCGAGGCCACGAGCTCGCGCACCGCGGCCTGCACCTGCGCCGCGAGGCCGGCGTCGCTCCGCCGCAAGCCCACGTGGTAGCCCAGACGGTTGAGGGTCTCGCCCACGGTCTTGAAGGAGCCGTCCCGGGCCACGCGCCACTTCACGTACGGCGAGTCGTACAGGATCGCGCCGAGCTTGTCCGCCTTGAGGTCGTCGAAGAGCGTCTCCTGCTTGTCGTAGACCTTGAGGGCGCCCGCGCCCACGGAGCGCAGCGTGCGCTCCACCACCTGGGACTGGAAATGGCCCACCGTGATCTTCTTCAGGTCGCCGAGACCCGTCACCTTCGCATCGTCGGCCCGCGCCGCGAGCAGGAGACCCCACTCGTAGTAGGCCGTCGAGGCGGCGATCTCGGGCGGCGTCCGCGGGCCGGGCGTCCAGGCGCAGACGATCGCGTCGATGCGCCCTCGTACCAGGGCCCGCTCCAGGTCGAACCACGCCACCGGCACGATCACGAGCGGGCGCCCGAGCCGCTGGCTCAGGAACTGGGCGACGTCGACGTCGATGCCCGTCGCCTTCTTGAGCTGCGCCTCGGTCACCCGCGGGTCGGCGTTCGCGTCCTCGGCCGAGTAGTCGAGCCCCGGCACGAAGGACCACGGCGGCGAGCGCGTGTCCATCCCCACCCGGAAGACCGGGTCCGCGGCGCTCGCGGAGACGGTCGCGCCGAGGGCGAGGGCGACGGCCAAGGAGCGCATGGAACGTCCCGAAGCTATCACGAACGGACGCCGCCTTGACCGCGTCGGCGCGCGTCCCTTAGCCTTCGGACGCCAGCTCATGAACCCGACCAAGGTGGGCCGCTACGGGATCGTGGGCGTCGTCTCCCGCGGCCCCGACGAGGACGTCCTCGTGGGCGAGCACGGCTCGCGCCGGGCCACGATCCGGGTCTTCCACGGCCAGGATCGCGCGGGCATCCTGGAGGACGCGCGGCGCGTGGCGGCCCTCGCCCATCCCAACGTCGCGCAGCAGGAGGTCGGCCTGCACGGCGACGAGCCGTTCCTCGCCGCCGAGATCGCCGGCGAGACGCTGCCGAAATGGGGCGAGCGCGAGCGCGCTCTCCCAGAGCAGCTCCTGGTCCTCGAGGGGGTCGCGGCCGGCATCGGCCACGCCCATGACCACGGCGTCGTCCACGGCCGCTTGACGCCCGAGCGCATCGCGGTCGGGGGGGACGGCGTCGCCCGTATCTGGGGCTTCGGCCTGCGCAGCGCCGCCGGGCAGCCCCTGGCCGCGTCCGCCTACACCGCTCCCGAGATGGCCGGTGGCGAAGAGCCGACAGCCTTGGCCGACGTCTACGCGGTCGGCGTCGTCTTCTACGAGCTCCTCACCCGCGAGAGGCCCACGGGAGAGGCTCCGGTGCCGCTCCGCGAGCTGCGCAAGGACCTGCCCAAGGACCTGGCCGACGCCATCATGGCGTGTCGAGAGCGCTCGGCGGACTGGCGCCCCAAGGACCTCGACTACCTCCTCGAGTGCGTGCACCGGGTGCGGGGCACGCTGCCCGCCCTGAAGCTGGCGACGCCGAAGGTTGCGCCGGTCGCCGTCGCGCCGCGGCTGCGCGCGGAGGAGCGGCGCTCTCCCGTCCCGCTGCTGCCCATCGCCGTGGGCGTGGTCGTGTTCCTGGGTGGAGCCGTGGCCCTCTACCGGCTCGCTGGCTCGAAGGCGGCGGCGCCCGAGCCGGCCCCGACCACCCTGGCCCAGGCGCCGGCTCCCGCCGCGGCGACGCGCCCGGCCTCTCCGGTCGGCGTCGCCGAGCCGCAGCTCGCGACGCCCGCGCCCGCGCCGACGCGCACGCCCACAGCAGCGTCCACCGCTCCGACACCCTCGCCCGCCGCAGCCGCGCGGCCCTCGGCCACGCCGGCGCCGACACCCGCCCAGGCCGCGACCCCTCCTCCGGTCGCCGCGGCGACGGCGCTCCCAAGCGTCGCGGCACAGACGCCCACGCCTCCTCCCGTCACGAGCGCGCCGGCGACGCTCGCGCCGGCGCCTGGACCCGCCCTGCTCACCGCCGTATCGCCGCCCACCCTGCGCCGTGGCCTCCGGACCCTCGTCGACGTCCGCGGCCAGGGTCTTTACCCCGGGCTCGGCGCGGCGCTGCTCCGGGGCGGGCGGCCCGCCGAGGGCGTGCACGCCCGCCAGCAGCGCTTCGTCAGCGCGGGCCTGGTGCAGGTCTTCGTCGAGGTCGACGCCGACGCGGCGGCGGGCGCCTACGGGCTCTTGCTGAGCGACGGCCAGAACGTCACGAACGTCGTTCGCTTCGACGTGCTGAAGTAGGGACGAGCGCCAGCAGGAGGCCCGCGGCGCAGGCGGCGAGAGCGGCGCCCGTGCCGAGCGCCGCTCCCGCCCCGCGCCAGTGCCAGAGCGCGCCGGTCAGGAGGCTCGCCGGCAGGAGCGCCGCTCCGGTGACGGCGTGGTACCAGCCGAAGGCGCGGCCGCGGGCGCCCTCGGGCACGAGGTCGGCGACGAGGGCGCGCTCGGCGCCCTCGGTGGCCGCGTGGAACACGCCGTAGAGGCCGAAGAGCAGCCAGGCGTGGAGCGGGGCGTGCGCCGCGGCGAAGCCGACGTAGGAGAGCGCGTACACGACCCAGCCGAAGGCGATCGCGCGCTTCCGCCCGAGGCGGTCCGAAAGCGCCCCCAGCGGCGTGCCGAGGCCCGCCTTGACCACGTGATGGAACATCCAGAGGAGCGGCACCGCGACGAGCGGTACGCCGAGCTCCTGGGCGCGCAGGATCAGGAACGCGTCCGAGGAGTTCCCGAGCGTGAAGACGCCGAGCGCGGCCAGGTAGCGCGCGAAGCCGGGCGACAGCCGCGAGCCTGCCCCGCGCGGAGCCGGCGAGCCTCGCGCTCCGTCGCTCACGCCGAGGACGAGGACCAGGACGCTCAGGAGGCCAGGCACGAGCGCCAGGGCGAAGACGGCGCGCAGCTCGAAGCCGGCGGCCAGGGCGGCTGCTGCGATGAGCGGGCCGAGCACGGCGCCGGCGTTGTCCATCGCGCGGTGGAAGCCGAAGGCGCGACCGCGCTCCTGGGGTGCCACGGCCCCGGCGACCAGCGCGTCGCGCGGCGCGCCCCGCACTCCCTTTCCGACGCGATCGAGCAGACGGATCGCGAGCACGTGGGCCGGAGCGCCGGCCAGGGCCATGCATGGACGGACGACCGCCGAGAGCGAGTAGCCGGCGACGACGAGAGGCTTCGCTCGGCCAAGCCGGTCGGCGAGGGCGCCCGAGGCGATCTTGAGCAGGCTCGCGGCGGCCTCGGCCACGCCTTCCACGAGGCCGAGGAAGGCGGGGCCGGCGTGGAGCGTCCCGGTCAGGAACGCGGGCAGCAGCGGGTAGATCATCTCGCTCGAGGCGTCGGTGAGCAGGCTGACGCCGCCGAGCCGTCGCACCACGGGAGGCAGCGGCGGGGCCATGCCGGCCATCTTAGGCGCGCGGGTCCGAAGTAAGATCCCTGCGAGGAGGCGTGATGGCAGAGCGGCGTTACGATCGGCTGACCCATCCCCTGGTGCGCCGGGACGGCGCCCTCGTGCCGGCGAGCTGGGAGGAGGCGCTCGCGCGGGCGGCGGACGGCTTCCGTCCCTACCAGGGCGCGCGCGCGACGTC
Source organism: Vicinamibacteria bacterium (assembly GCA_035691285.1). Lineage (GTDB taxonomy): Bacteria > Acidobacteriota > Vicinamibacteria > Fen-336 > Fen-336 > DATFEN01. Next base: position 28,262 of record DASSJI010000034.1, read on the forward strand.
GGGGTTCGGAGTCTTCAGCTGCTCGAAGGCGACGAACGAGATGAACTTCCTGGCGCAGAAGCTCGCGCGCCAAGTGATGGGCAGCCACAACATCGACTCGTGTAACCGCACCTGACACGCCCCCAGCGTCGTCGGTCTGGCGACGGTGTTCGGGGCAGGCGGCGGAACGAGCTCGTACGCTGAGGTCGAGAAGGCCGACCTCATCGTGCTGTGGGGGTCGAACGCCCGGGAGACGCACCCGATCTTCTTCCATCACGTCCTCAAGGGCGTGCGGAACGGGGCGCGGCTCTACGTGATCGACCCGCGCCGGACGAGCTCCGCCCAGTGGGCCGACGGCTGGCTGGGTCTCGACGTGGGCGCCGACATCGCGCTCGCCCACGCCGTGGGGCGCGAGATCCTCGCCGCCGGGCTCCACAACCGGGCCTTCGTGGAGCGGGCCACGTCGGGCTTCGAGGCCTACCGCGCGTGCGTCGAGCCTTACACCCTCGCGGAAGGAGAGCGGCTGACCGGCGTGCCCGCGACGCTGATCCGCGAGCTCGCCCACGCGTATGCCCGCGCAGACCGCGCCCAGCTCTGCTGGACGCTGGGAATCACGGAGCACCACAACGCCGTGGACAACGTCCTCGCCCTCATCAACCTCGCGCTCCTCACCGGGCACGTGGGCCGCTACGGCTCCGGCCTCAACCCGCTGCGGGGCCAGAACAACGTCCAGGGCGGCGGCGACATGGGGGCGATCCCGAACAAGTACCCGGGCTTCCAGGACATCGAGGATCCCGGGGCGCGGGCGAAGTTCGAGAAGGCCTGGGGCGTCGCGCTGCCTCCGAAACGCGGCTGGCACTTGACGCAGATGTTCGAGGCGATGGAGCGCGGCGAGCTCCGCTCGCTGTACGTGATCGGCGAGAACCCGTGCCAGTCCGAGGCCGACATGCACCGCGCGACGAAGCTCCTGGCGGGTCTGGAGCATCTCGTGGTGCAGGACCTCTTCATGACCGCCACCGCCCGGATGGCCCACGTCGTCCTCCCCGCGGCCGCGGCGTGGTGCGAGAGCGAGGGCACGGTCACGAGCAGCGAGAGGCGCGTCCAGCGCGTGCGCAAGGCCATGGATCCGCCCGGAGAGGCGCGCCAGGACATCGACATCCTGTGCGGCATGGCGCGGGCGCTCGGGCGCGACTGGGGCCGGGTGAGCGCGGAGGCGGCCTGGGACGAGCTGCGCACCCTCTCGCCGATGCACGCAGGCATGTCGTACGCCCGCCTCGAGGCGCAGGGCGGGATCCAGTGGCCGTGTCCGGACGAGGGCCATCCCGGCTCGCCGTTCCTCCACGGCCGGCTCTGGGAGGAGCCCGTGCAGGGCCCGCGGGCGCCGTTCTCGGCCGTCGCGTTCGAGCCGCCCGTGGACGAGCTGAGCGACGAGTTCCCGATCCGCCTCACGACCGGTCGCCGGCTCGACTCGTTCAACACCGGGGTCCAGACCGCGGGCTACACGTCGCCGCTCCGGCGCGGCGAGAGCCTCGACCTGTCCCCCGAGGACGCGAGGCGATACTCGGTGAGGGAGGGCGAGACCGTGGTGGCGCGCTCCCGCCGCGGCGAGGTCCGCGTCCCGGTCCGCATCGACTCGAGCCTGCGCCCGGGCCTGGCGTTCATGACGCTGCACTTCCCCGACGACGTGGCGACGAACCTCCTGACCATCGACGCGACCGACCCGAAGTCCGGCACCGCCGAGTTCAAGGCCACGGCGATCCGCATCGAGAAACCGGCGGCTCCCGAGCCGGCTCTGGCAGGCCGCGGCTGATGGACCTCCGCTTCCGCGAGGCGCGGCCGACCGCCGCCGAGCGCCGCGCCGTCGACGCCGTCCTCGGGCCGCCCAGCTCGGGCTGGGAGGGCGGGCGACGCCGGGCAGAGAGCGACGGCCGCGCCGCGAGCGCGGGCCACGATGCACGCGCCCGCCGCCACCTGCTGTTGCCCGCGCTCCACGCCGCCCAGGGCCGCGTCGGGTGGATCAGCGAGGGCGCCCTCAACTACATCTGCCAGCGCCTGACGCTGCCGCCGGCCGAGGCGTACGGCGTGGCGTCGTTCTACGGGATGCTGAGCCTGGAGCGGCGCGCGCCGGCCGTGGCCCACGTCTGCGACGACCTCGTCTGCCGCCTGAACGGCGCGGAGGCCCTGTGCGGTCGGATGGAGCACGCGCTGGGGCCCGAGGGCGGGCGCGGGCGGGCCGGCGCGACGTGGGTGCGCAGCCCTTGCCTCGGGCTGTGCGAGCAGGCCCCGGCCGCGCTCGTCTCCCGGGCGGGGGCGCCGCCCGTCGAGACGGCCGTGGGCGGCGCGACCGCCGAGGGCCTCGTCGCGGCGCTCAGGAGCGAGGTCCAGCCCGCGCCGGCGAAGGCCCGCCTGCCGCAGCACGGCGAGCCGGGCCTCCGGCTGCTGCGCCGCGTCGGACGCGTGGACCCCGAGAGCCTGGACGACTACCGGGCGCGGGACGGCTACCGGGCGCTGCGCGTCGCGCTCGATCTCGGCCCCGAGGGCGTGATCCGCGAGGTGACCGACTCCAGGCTCTTCGGGCGCGGCGGCGCCGCCTTTCCGACAGGACGCAAGTGGGACGCCGTCGCCAAGGCCCCGGTGCGCACCCACTACCTCGTGTGCAACGCCGACGAGTCCGAGCCGGGCACCTTCAAGGACCGCGTGCTGCTGGAGGAGGACCCGTTCGCGATCGTCGAGGCGATGACGATCGCGGCCTACGCGACGGGCTGCGAGAAGGGCTTCCTGTACGTGCGCGGCGAGTACCCTCTCGCCGCCCAGCGGCTCTCCCGCGCCGTCGCCGCCGCCCGGTCGCGCGGCTACCTCGGCGACGACGTGATGGGCCACGGCTTCCGCTTCGACATCGAGGTGCGCAGGGGAGCGGGCGCCTACATCTGCGGCGAGGAGACCGCGCTCTTCAACTCGATCGAGGGCTACCGCGGCGAGCCCCGCAACAAGCCGCCGTTCCCGACCGTGGCCGGCCTCTTCGGCAAGCCCACCGTGGTCAACAACGTCGAGACGCTGGCCAACGTCCTCGAAGTCATGCTGGCAGGGGGCCCGGCCTACGCGGGCAACGGAACCGCGCGCTCGACGGGCACCAAGCTCTTCTGCGTGACGGGGCATGTCGGACGGCCCGGCCTCTACGAGGTGCCCTTCGGCGTCTCCATGGCCGACCTGCTGGCGCGGGCCGGAGGCCTGCGCGAGGGCAGGAGCCTCAAGGCTGTGCTGCTGGGGGGCGCCGCGGGGACCTTCCTCACGCCCGACGAGACCCGCGTCCCGCTGACGTTCGAGGACACCTGGGCGATCGGGGCGAGCCTCGGCTCGGGCGTGGTGCTGGCCCTGGACGAGAGCGCCGACCTGATGGACCTGTCGCTGCGCATCGCGGCGTTCTTCCGCCACGAGTCGTGCGGACAGTGCGTCCCGTGCCGCGTCGGCACCGTGCGGCAGGAGGAGGCTCTGCGCCGCATCGCCAGGGGCCGGCTCCTGGGCACCCCGAAGGACGAGGCCCGGCTGCTCGCCGACCTCGGCCAGGCCATGCGCGATGCCTCGATCTGCGGCCTGGGGCACACCGCGTCGAGCGCCGTGGCCTCGGCGGTCGCCAAGCTCGGCCTCCTCGACGGAGGGCGCCCGTGAGCGAGGGGCACGCGCGCCGCCCCGTCGAGATCACGATCGACGGCCGTCCGGTGACCGTCGCCGAGGGCACGACGCTGCTCGAGGCCTGCCGCGCCCAGGGCATCGACACGCCCACGCTCTGCTTCCTGGAGAACCTGACGCCGGTGAACGTGTGCCGCGTGTGCGTCGTGGAGGTGGAGGGATCCCGCACCCTCGTGCCCGCGTGCTCGCGCGTCGCCGAGCCGGGCATGCGGGTGAGGACCGACTCCGAGCGCGTGCGCCACTCCCGCCGCCTGGTGCTGGAGCTCCTGGCCTCGTCGGTGGACCTCTCCACGGCGCCCGAGGCCCGGGCGTACCTGGCGCGCTACGAGGCCAGGCCCGAGCGCTTCGGCTCCGAGGCCGCCACGGTGCGCCAGCCGGCGAAGGTCGACAACGAGCTCTACGTCCGCGACTACTCGAAGTGCATCCTCTGCTACAAGTGCGTCGAAGCCTGCGGCGAGGACGCGCAGAACACCTTCGCGATCGCCGTGGCCGGGCGCGGCTTCGGCGCGGGCATCTCCACCGAGTTCGGGACGCCGCTGCCCGACTCCGCGTGCGTCTACTGCGGCAACTGCATCGGCGTGTGCCCGACCGGCGCGCTCATGTTCAAGAGCGAGCACGACCTGCGCCGGGCGGGGCGCTGGGACGAGTCGCGCCAGACCCGGACCACGACGATCTGCGCCTATTGCGGCGTCGGCTGCAACCTCACGCTCCACGTCCAGGACAACCGGATCGTGAAGGTCACCTCGCCCCTCGACCACGACGTCACGAACGGCCACCTGTGCATCAAGGGCCGCTTCGGCTGGCAGTTCGTCCAGAGCCGCGACGACGACGACGTCTAGGCTAGACCGGCTGCGCCTGCTCCACAGGCGTCACCGCGGCCTGGTCCTCCTCGCCGGTGCGGATGCGGTAGACCTTCTCGACGGGCAGCACGAAGATCTTGCCGTCGCCGACATCCCCGGTGCGGGCCGCGGCCAGGATCGCCTCGACGGTCGGCGCGACGAAGTGGTCCGAGACGCCGATCTCGAGGCGCACCTTCTCGGACAGCTCCATCTTCACGCTGGTGCCGCGGTAGGTCTCGACGCGCTCGGTCTCGCCGCCGTGGCCCTGGACGCGGTTGATGGTCAGCCCGCGGACCTCGGCGCGAAACAGCGCCTCCAGGACCTCGCCCAGCTTCTCCGGGCGGACGACCGCCACCACGAGCTTCATGCGCGGCCTCCCTCCATGGCCGGGCTCGCGACCGGCGCCGGCCCTGACGCCTCGGCCTCGGGCAGGATCAGGATCGCGCCCTCCTCGCGCGCGTAGGCCTCCTCACCGTGCTGGCTCACGTCGAGGCCGAGGCCCTCCTCGCGCGGCGAGGCGCGCAGCGCCGTCCCGAGCGCGATGAGCCGGAGCAGCACGAACGTCATGCCGGCGCTCCACGCGGCGGCGACTGCCACGGCCAGGAGCTGTACGGCGAGCTGGCGGGCGCCGCCGTACAGGAGGCCGTCGGCGGGACTGGCCCACGCCTTCGACGCGAACACGCCGGTGAGCAGGGCGCCGAGCGTGCCCCCGAGGCCGTGAGCCGCCACCACGTCCAGCGAGTCGTCGAGGCGGGTGCGGGCGCGGAGCAGCAGGCCGAAATAGCTGGGCAGCGCCGCCAGGGCGCCCAGGGCGAGGGCGAGGAGCGGGCTCACGTAGCCGGCCGCCGGCGTCACCGCCACGAGACCCACCACGATGGCCGTGGCGGCGCCCACCGCGGTCACGCGGCCGCTTCGCGAGAAGTCGAGGAGCGTCCACGCCACGAGCGTCGCGGCGGGAGCGAGCAGGGTGTTGGCGAAGGCGAGGGCGGCCTGGCCGTTCGCGGCGAGGGCGCTGCCGGCGTTGAAACCGAACCAGCCGAACCACAGCAGCCCGGCGCCGAGAACCACGAACGGGACGTTGTGGGGGAGCACCGCCTGCCGGGCGTAGTCCTTGCGGGGACCCACGACCAGGGCCGACACCAGCGCCGCGGCGGCGGCGTTCACGTGCACCACCGTCCCGCCGGCGAAGTCGAGGGCGCCGAGCCGGGCCAGGAAGCCGTCGCCCCACACCCAGTGGGCGAGCGGCGCGTAGACGAGCAGGCTCCAGCCCGTGACGAACGCGAGGTACGCGCCGAAGCGCATGCGCTCGACGATCGCGCCCGAGACGAGCGCGGCCGTGACGATCGCGAACGTCGCCTGGAAGGCGAAGAAGGCCAGAGCCGGAACGCTGCCCCGCGCCTCCATGCCCACGCCGCGGAGCAGCGCGTGGCCGAGGCCGCCGCTCAGGACGGAGCCCGGGGCGAACGCGAGCGAATAGCCCAGGAGCGCCCAGGCGAGGCCCACGCAGCCGGCCGCCGACACGCTCATCATCAGCGTGTTCAGGGCGTTCTTGGAGCGCACGAGACCGCCGTAGAAGAAGCCCAGGGCCGGCGTCATCAACAGCACCAGCGCGGCCGAGGTCAGGACGAACGCGGTGTCGCACCCACTCATGGCACCTCCTGGCCTCCCGTGACAGCAATTCGCGTGCGCACGCTTCCTCGCGACGACCCGTGTGCCCCAATCTCCTGAGCCGTCTCAGGTTGGCGGCGCGGTGGCGGCGCGATCGGCCGCCTCCGGGTCCGACAGGAATGTCGGAGCGCGGGGCGGGAGCGACGGGGCTGTTCTAGCGCCTCACGCGGAAGCGGGCGCCGTCGATGCCGTACTTGCGCGCCTTGTAGGAGAGGATGCGCTCGCTGGTGTCGAGGAGGCGCGCCGCCTGGGCCTTGTTGCCCCGGGCCGACTTGAGGGCGTCCTGGATCAGGTCGCGCTCGAGGCTCTCGACGGCTTTCTCGAGGGAATGGCGCGGCAGGGTGCCGGACACCTCGGCCGTCTGCAGCGTGGGGGGGAGGTGGTGGGCGTGGATCACTCCCCCGTCGCACAGCAGCACCGCGCGCTCGACGCAGTTCTCGAGCTCGCGGACGTTGCCCGGCCAGTGGTAGGCCGTGAGCATGTCGATGGCGGTGGTGGCGATGCGGCGGACGTCCTTGCCGTGGGCGAGGGCGTACTTCTCCACGAAGTGGTCGGCGAGGAGCAGGATGTCGGCGCGGCGCTCGCGGAGCGGCGGCAGGAACACGGTGAACACGTTGAGGCGGTAGTACAGGTCCTCCCGGAACGTCCCGGCCTGCACGGCCAGCTCCAGGTCGGTGTTCGTGGCCGCGATCAGGCGCACGTCGACCTTCACGGGATGCGTGCCGCCCAGGCGCTCGAACTCGCGCTCCTGGAGGACGCGCAGCAGCTTGACCTGGGTGGACGGGGGCAGCTCGCCGATCTCGTCGAGGAACAGCGTGCCGCCGTGGGCGCGCTCGAAGCGCCCCTTCTTCTGCTGGCGCGCGTCGGTGAAGGCGCCCTTCTCGTAACCGAACAGCTCGGACTCCACCAGGCTCTCGGGGAGCGCGGCGCAGCTCACCTTCACGAAGGCCTTCTGGGCGCGCGGCGAGCCGTAGTGGATGGCGTGGGCCACCATCTCCTTCCCCGTGCCGCTCTCGCCGCGGATGAGCACGGTGGTGAAGGACGGCGCCACCTGCCGGATCTGGGCGTAGAGCTCCTGCATGGGCCGGCTGGAGCCGATGATGTTCGAGATGTCGTGGCGCTGGCGCAGCTCCTCCCGCAGCGAGGCGTTCTCCTCGACGAGCCGCTGCCGTTCCTTCTCCACCAGGGAGTGGACGCGCACGGCCTGTCCGCATAGCGACGCCACCAGCTCGAGCAGCTTGGCCTCCTGCTCGTAGTGGCGCTCCCGCTCGTAGCGGTAGGCCACCCCCAGCGCGCCCACGGGCTGGCTGTCCAGCACGATGGGGACCGCAATGAACGTCAGCTCGCCCCTCGCCTTCCTGAGCCCCCCCATGCGGTCGAGGAACAGCGGCTCCCTGCTCACCTGGGGCACGATCACCGGCCGCCCGCTCTGCACCACGCGCCCGGTGATCCCCTCGCCGACCTTGTAGCGGGCCTTGCGCGCGGCGGCGAAGGGCACGCCGGAGGCCGCCTCGACGACCAGCTCGTCGCTCGCCGGGTCGAGGAGCGTCACGCTGCCCAGGACGGCTCCGTGGCGCTCCTCGAGGACCTCCAGGCTGCGGGTGAGGGCGGCCCGCAGGTTCAGCGTGGAGGCGAGGACGCGGGCGATCTCCAGCAGGTCGCTGAGGCGGCGGGTCTCGGCGGAGGGCATGGCTCGGACGCCTGCTAGATCCTACAAAATTGTCGGATGTTGATCAACGGGGCACGTCGGTGTCGCTGACGGCCGACCATGGAGCGGACCAGGGCGTTGCCGTCCGGCAGCGGACCCGGCGTGGGCGTCTTCCTGGCCGCCCCGCGAGGAGCGCGAGCGCCACGAGCGCGACGCGCATCAGAACGGGAGCTGGACCCGGAAGAGCGTGCGCGTCTTGTCGGCCAGGGCGTCGTCCAGGGGGCGGGCGAGCTCGAGGCGCAGGAAGGCGCCGCCCGTCGCGGGCCAGCGCAGGCCCGCACCGATGCCGCTCTTGAAGCCTTTGCCGGGAGCGCCCTCGCTCCACACCTCGCCGCCATCGTAGAACGCCACGAGGCGAGGCAGGCCATGGCCCGGGTCGAAGCCGTACTCGGCGGTGAGCAGCAGGAAATCCTCGCCCTCGAACGCGGCGTACGGATGGCCGCGCAGGGAGCCCACGCCCCCCAGCACGAAGCGCTTCTGGGCAGGCAGCCGGTCGTCGCCCAGGCCGAGGAGCAGGCGGCCGTCGAGCAGGTGGCGCGTGCCGAGGAAGCGGCGGGCGCGCAGCGCGCCGACGAGGCGCGTGAAGCTGAAGCTTCCTCCCAGGGCGTCCGCATCGGCGATCTCGAGGCTCACCTCGACGCGCAGCGCCTGCGGCGCCTCCGTCGCGCTCCCGTAGAGGCTGCGGAGCAGGAAGCTCTCGCGCTCGTGTGCGGCCTCGTCGAACAGCGCCCCGCCGGCCTCGTAGCGCAGCGTCCCGATCAGCGAGTGCATGCGGCCCTCGTCCACCGCCGGGTTCGGCTCTTCGGCGTCGGTGACGACCGGCAGGCTCGCGTAGCGGTCGCTCCTGAAGCTGATCCCGAGATGGAAGCGGCTTCCGCGCAGGAACGCGAACGCCTCGTCGCCGCGCCGGCCGTAGTAGCGGCTGTAGGTGTCCGTCCAGATCGCCTCGCCCCAGGCCTCGTCCGTGCCCGTCCCGCGCCAGACGTCGTCGCTGTCCGTGATGTCGTGATGCTCGTAGCCCAGCACCAGGCGGTCGCCCCCGAAGAAGGGACGCTGCACCCCGGCATGCCAGCGCCACGCGTCGGGGCCCGTGGCGTAGGCAGCTCGCCCGTAGAGGCGGGTGTGGTTGTAGTGGCTGCGGTCGAAGAGCGTGAGCTCGACGCCCAGGGGCTGCGTCCAGTCGTCGACGCGGTTCTTTCGTCCCGCCCCGGCGAAGGCCGCGATGGAGAGACCGGCCTCGGCCGATCGCGAGCGCGGCTCGAGCACGAGGCACGCCCCGCCCTCCCCCTCCTCGACGCGGAAGCCGCCGCGGACCAGCGCTCCCCCCGAGGCCTCCTCCAGGCGGTCGAACGCGGCCCACACGTCGCCTTCACGCAGGACGCGGCCCGCCTCGAGGTCGGCGATCCGGACCGCGCGAGACGCCGCACCCGGCGAGAGGCCCTCGGCCCGGACCTCGGCCAGGCGGCCCTCGTCCACGTCCAGCCTCAGCGTGCCGGTTCCCGCGTCGAACGCGCCGCGCACGCGCGCGGCGGGGAACCCGTCGATGCGGTAGCGCCGCTCGAGGGTCTCGGCCACGGCCTCGGCGCTGCGCAGCAGCGGCGAGCCCGCCGAAAGCCGAAGGATGCCCTCGACCTGGGACTGCGTGTATGCGCTTACGCCGGCGGTTTCGACCTGACGGATTCGGGGAGCCTCGTCGGCAGCGGCAAGCGCCGCGAAGATCAGCGGCGCGAGGAGGACGCGCACCCCGGCATCTTAGTTCCGCCGCCGCATCAGCACCATCGGCTCGAAGCCGGCGCCCGCGAGGCGCACGGCCACGTCGAAGCCCTTCTCCTCGCCCTTGTCGACACGCACCACCTCGCCGCGCATGGCCAGCGTCTCGCTGCCCGCGGGATGGATCACGAGGCTCACGCCGCTGCCCACGGGCACCTCGTGGTCGAGGCTGACGAGCAGGCCGCCGCGGGAGACGTTCTTGGCCCGGGCCGCGGCCTCGAGGCTCTCGCCCTTCACTTCCACGACTTGTTCCGAGGCGATGCGCTCGAAGCGGCGGCGCTCGGGCTGGGCGAGCGTGATGCGGTTCTTGCCGCCGGCCTTCGACCGGTACAGGCCCTCGTCGGCGCGCTTGATGAGGTCCTCGAGCGTCTCGGCGTCCTCGGGGTAGGACGCGACGCCCCCGGAGGTCGTGACCTTGGGCCCGCCGCGGCGGCGCTGGAAGTGGTCGGCGACGCGGCTGCGGATGCGCTCGGCCACCACCGCGGCCCCTTCCTTGCCCGTGTCGGGCAGGATCACGGCGAACTCCTCGCCGCCGTAGCGGGCCGCCACGTCCACCTCGCGCAGCGTCTCCTTGACGAGGGCGGCGGCCTTCATCAGCACCTTGTCGCCCTCGAGGTGGCCGCGGGTGTCGTTGAGCTTCTTGAAGTCGTCGAGGTCGAACATGGCGAGGGACATCTCGAGGCGGTGGCGCCGGCAGCGGTGCAGCTCGCGGCGCAGGGCCTGCAGGAAGAAGGCGTGGTTGTAGAGGCCCGTGAGGCCGTCGCTGATGGCGGAGCGCTCGGTGCGCTCGTAGATGGCGATCTCGATCACCTTGGGGTTCTTGAGCTCGCGGTTCAGGTTCACGAAGTAGTCGAGGAGCGCGACGCGCAGCCCCATGTCGCGTCTGAGCTGCCCCTGCAGCTTCGCGCGATGGGCCCGGATCTTCTTCCAGTGCCGCTTGGCTTCGGCCTCGGTGAAGGTGAGGTGGGTGAGGATGTAGAGGATCGAGGAGTAGAGCGGCCCGAAGTCCTCCTGGGCCTCGAAGCGCTCCAGGAGCTTCTCCTCGTGGGGCGGGTCGGCCTCGAGCAGCTCGAGGAGCGACTGCCGGAAGGCGAGAGGGTCGGCGACCGGGACCGCTTTCTTGCGGCGGCTCATGGGATCAGCGTTCCGTTTCCAGAGGGAGTCCTTGAGGATAAGATAGTCGAGCCGCGGGTTTCAAGTCCCGAGGCGCAACGATGCTCGCCCTCCTTCTCGCCCTCCTCCTCGGCGGCGCCGACGTGACCTTCGAGCAGACGACGGTCGTGCAGGCGCCCGGCGCGCCGCCGGGCCCCGGGGTGAAGACCCGCGTCCGCTACTCGGGCCAGCGGATGCGCCTCGAAAGCGGCGAGGGCGAGGGACCGGCGTTCGTGCTGCGCCTCGACGACCAGAGAGCCTTCCGGCTCGACCCGGCCCGGCGCACGGCGCTGGTGCTGGACGTGGGGCGGCTGCGCGCCCGCGCCCAGGGCGACGTGGCGATGGCCGGCGACCTGATGGGCGCCCGCGACGCACGGCCGCGCACCAGGCCGCTGGCCAAGCCGCTGGACGTCGCGGGCTACGCGTGTCAGGGCTACCGGATCACGGCGGGACCGACGACCCTGGACGTCTACGTCACCGAGGCGCTGCCCGTGGGCATGGAGCGCTTCGCGGCCCTGCTCGAGTGGACGGGGGCCGACGCCTCGCTCGGCCCGCTCGCCGAGGCGCTGCGCGCCCTCAAGGGCTTCCCGCTCGAGACGCGCTCGCGGGTCGTGGTCCTGGGCGAGGCCCAGGAGACGCACACGACGGTGACACGGGTCGTGGTCGGTCCGGTCCCGCCGGCCCTCTTCGAGGTGCCGCCGGGCTACGCCGTCGCATACGAGGACGCGAACGATAGGGAGGGTCGGCGATGAGGCTGCTCCTGGGCATCGTCGGAAACGCCGTCGCCCTGCTCGCCACCACCATCGTGCCGGGCATCCACTTCAGCGGGAGCTGGCTGACGCTCCTGCTCGCGGGCGTCGTGTTCGGCCTGTTCAACCTGATCGTGCGCCCGATCGCGCTCTTCCTTTCCCTTCCCGCGCTGGTCCTGACCCTCGGCCTCTTCTACTTCGTGCTCAACGGGATCCTCTTGTGGCTGGCCGGCAAGGTCGTGCCCGGCTACGACGTCTCGGGCATCCTCGCGGGCATGCTGGGAGCGATCGTGCTTTCCATCGCGAACTGGGCGTTCCACGCGGTCTTCGGGCCCGCAAGGCGGAGCGACGAGTAGCGCTTCGGACCTCAGACCCGCGCCGCGATCGCCTCTGCGATCTCCGTCGTTCCGTGGCGGCCGCCCAGGTCGCGGGTCAGGGTGCGGCCATCCTTCAGGACCGCGTGGACCGCGTCGCGGACGCGGCGGGCCGCGTCCTTCTCACCGAGGTGGTCGAGCATCATGGCGGACGACAGGACCAGGGCCATCGGGTTCGCCATGTTCTTCCCGGCGATGTCGGGGGCCGAGCCGTGGACGGCCTCGAAGATCGCCGCCTCTTCGCCGATGTTCGCGCCGGGCGCCATGCCCAGCCCGCCGATGAAGCCCGCGCACAGGTCCGAGACGATGTCGCCGTAGAGGTTCTCGAGCAGCAGGATGTCGTAGCGGGTCGGGTCGAGCACCAGCTGCATGCAGCAGTTGTCCACGATCAGCTCGTCGTACTGGATCTCCGGATGGCCCTTCGCCACGCGCCGGCAGCAGTCGAGGAACAGGCCGTCCGAGAGCTTCATGATGTTGGCCTTGTGCACGGCGGTGATGCGCTTGCGGCCGTTCTGGAGGGCGTGCTCGAAGGCGAAGGCAGCGATGCGCAGCGACGCCTTCTCGGTGATGATCTTGAGGGATTCCACGACGCCGGGCACCACGACGTGCTCGAGGCCGCTGTACAGGCTCTCCGTGTTCTCCCGGACCACCACCAGGTCGACCCCGTCGTAACGGCTCTTGATCCCGGGCAGGGTCTGGACCGGGCGCAGGTTGGCGTAGAGGTCGAGCTGCTTGCGCAGCTCGACGTTCACCGAGCGGTGGCCGCCCGCCACCGGGGTCTCGGTCGGGCCCTTGAGCGCCACCCGGTTCCGGCGCACCGAGTCGAGGACGCGGGGCGGCAGCGGCGTGCCGTGCTCCCCGATCGCCGAGACTCCGGCCGGCTCGGTCTCCCACTCGAAGTCGATTCCGGTGGCAGAAAGCACGCGGACGGCGGCGGCCACGACCTCCGGGCCGATGCCGTCGCCGGGGATGAGGGTCACGTTGTAGCTCATGCGAGCGCGTTCTCCTTGAGGATGGCGAGCACGTCCTCGGGGCCACGGGCGCGCAACAGGATCCCCATGTCCTTGGCGCGGACCTTGTCGCGGGCCACGGCCGTCCTCTGGAGCCAGTCCACGAGGCCGTCCCAGTAACCATCATCGGAGACCAGGATCACCGGAAACGGCTCGATCTTCGTGGTCTGGATCAGCGTCACGGCCTCGAAGAGCTCGTCGAGTGTGCCGAAGCCGCCCGGCATGATGACGAAGGCTCGGCTGTACTTCACGAACATGACCTTGCGCACGAAGAAGTAGCGGAAGGTCACGACCTTCGTCAGGTACGCGTTGGGGCGGGGCTCGTACGGGAGCTCGATGGCGAGGCCGACGGACGCTCCGCCGGCCTCCAGGGCGCCCTTGTTCGCCGCCTCCATGTCCCCGGGCCCGCCCCCGGTGATCACGGTACAGCCCGCCTCGGCCAGGGCACGCCCCATGCGCTCCGCTCGCGCGTAATCGGGGGAGCCGGGCTTCGTCCGGGCGGAGCCGAAGACGCCCACGCCGCGCTGTATCTGCGCCAGCGTTTCGAAGCCGTCCACGAACTCGCCCATGATCCGAAACATCCGCCAGCTGTCGCGGGCGGACAGCTCGACTTCGAGCATGGGATCGCGGGTCTCGGGCAAGCCGTTTTCCTTCAAGGGGTTGCAATCGTATCGGATCCGGGGCGGGACCGCCACCTGGAACCTAGGCCCGCCTTCGGGCGTTACCGGAACGACGCGACTTCAATGCGGACCTCCCTGCTCGCCCGCGCCGCGATCCTGACGCTCGCCGTCGCCCTGGAGGCCTGCTTCGTCGACACGCGGACGACGAACGACGCGGCGGCGGCGTTCGCGAAAGCTCGGGCCGAGGCGGCCGAGGTCCAGGGCAAGCCGGGTCGGCCGGGCAAGCTGAAGGCGCTGGTGTTCGAGCCCGAGAAGCGCGAACTGACCGAGATCTCGGTGCCCATGTGGCTCTGGCGGAAGGTAGGCAAGGACGTGGACTTCGGGGACGGCGCAGAGATGGCCGAGGCGCTCCGGCCGGACGCCCTCGACCGCGCGGGCCGCGGCCTGCTCCTCGAGGTCGTCGAGGAGGACGGCGGCCAGGTCCTCGTCTGGCTGCGCTAGGGTGTGTGGTCCAATGCCGCGGTGGATGTCCCGGACGGCGAGCTCATGCGGCGCCTGGCGCGCGGCGAGCGCGACGCGCTTCGGCCCCTCATGGAGCGCCATCACCGGCGCGTGTATCGGATCGCGCTGGCCTACCTCCGGAATCCCGACGACGCGCTGGACGTGGTGCAGGAGACGTTCGTGAGGGCCTTCGAGCACGCCGGCCGCTGGCACTCCGGAACGGAGGTGGGCCCGTGGCTCACCCGGATCGCCGTCAACCAGGCGATCGACCGCTACCGCCGCGAGAAGCGGCGGCGCGAGACCATGGAGCCGCTCGAGCCGGGCGACCACCAGGAGCGCCTCGGCGACGGCGCCGCGTCGCCCGAACAGCAGGCCCACGGCCGCGAGCTGGGAGCGCGCATCGCCCGCGCCCTCAAGGCGCTGCCCGAGCGGCAGCGGGCGGTCTTCGTCCTGAGGCATTATGAGGAGCGGAGCCTCGAGGAGATCGCCTCGGCCCTCGGGATCCGCCTCGGCACCGTGAAGAGCAGCCTGCATCGCGCCACCCACGAGCTGCGCCGCCGCCTGCAGGGGGTGTGGGCATGAGCCTGCGCGGACTCCTCCACGAGCGCTGGCGCACCCGGGTCACGCTGCTGGCCTCGGGCTGTCTCGAGGGCCCGGAGCGGGAGCGGACCCTCGCGCATCTGGAGGCGTGCCCCACGTGCCGCCGCGAGCACGACGAGGTGCGCGCCCTGGTCGCGGCCGTGGCGCAGGATCCCGCTCGCACCGCGGAGCCGCCCGTGGCGCTGCCGTTCCTCGTCACGCGGGTGGAGGCGCACCTCGACGCCGTGGTGCGGTCGCGGCCGTGGCGGTGGGGCTGGCTCGCCGCGGGCATCGCGATCGGCCTCCTGGCCGCGCCGATCGCCGTCCGCCTCGTGGAACGCCAGCGCGCCGCGGAGGCGCCACCGGCGCCGGCGATCGCGATGGACGAGGCGGCCCTGCGCCGGCTCGAGCGCGTCCTGGCCCGGGAGCAGGCCGTGCGCTACCTGGCCGAGGCCGAGAACGTGCTGGTGAACCTGAAGGCCCATCCGCGGCCTTGCCCGAGCGAGCACGCCCACGTCGAGCTGGAGGAGGAGGTGCTGCGCAGCAGGGAGCTCGTGGCGCGGCGGGCGCTGCTCGTGGACCTCGAAGGGGACGCGCTGATGCCGGCCCGGGACGTGCTCGTGGACGTGGACAACGTGCTGCGCGAGGTCGCCGCGCTCCAGAGCTGCTCGCGCCGCGACGAGCTCGAGCGCCTGCGCCGCGAGATGGACGAGCGGCGGCTCCTGATGAAGGTGCGGCTCCTGTCCCGGGAGCTGCTCTCGTGAAGGCGCTCGTCCTCGCCCTGCTCTTCCCGGCCCTCCTCGCCGCGGACGAGGACCGCCTGCGCGGCGCGAAGGCGCTGGTCTTCGACCGCAAGTACGCCGAGGCTCGCGCCGCGTGGCAGGAGATCCTGCGGGCCTCGAGCGGGGAGGACGCGGCGACCGCCGCGTACTGGATCGCTCGCTGCTCGGAGAGCCTCAAGGAGGATGCCCGGGCCCTCGAGGAGTACTCGGCCTTCCTGGAGCGGAGGCCGCGCGACTCGGCCCTCGCCGAGGAGGCGCGCCAGAACCGGGTCGCCCTCGCGGCGCGGCTCTACCGCTCCGGCCAGAAGCAGCACCTGCCGGTGGTCCAGGGGGCGCTCGCCGACCCCAGCCGGAACGTGCGCACCTTCGCCGCCTTCCAGCTCGCCGAGCTGGGCCGGCCCGCGGCGAACGAGGCGATCCCGATCCTGAAGCGGATCGCGGTCGAGGAGAAGGACCCCGACCTCGTGAACCGGGCGACGCTTCTGCTCCTGCGTCTCGACCCGAAGTCGCTCCCGGCGGCCGGAACGACGCCCAAGCCCGACGCGCCGACGGGAGCGGTGCGCTTCCTGCGCGTGCGGGTGTTCGAGGGCCCGGGCGCCAAGCCGACGGTGTCGATCAACCTGCCCATGGGGCTCGCCGAGTTCGCCTTCAAGAGCCTTCCCGAAGACGCGAAGCGCGAGCTCAAGGAGCAGGGCTACGACGCCGAGAACTTCTGGGAGCGGCTCAAGGCGCTGGGACCGACAGAGATCCTCACGGTCGAGGGCCGGGACGGCGAGCGCGTCCAGATCTGGATCGAGTAGCTGTCCAGGCGCGCGGACAGCCGGCCACCGCGGCGCGCCCGTAACTGCCTGATCCCGCGGGACGATCGCCTGGAACGTCGCTTGCTTCGCGGACACCCATGGGAGGTGTCCTGATGAGACGCGGCTTATCCCTCCTGGCGGCGTCGTTCCTCGCACTCGCCCTCGCGGGGACGGCCGAGGCCAAACACCGCCACTCGCGCGGCTGCGGCCACAGCCATGGTCATGCGAGCCACTACTCGCCGGGCTACGTGCGTTACCACGCCCCGCGCCCGATCGTCGTGTACCGGCCGTACTACAGGCCTGTGTACGTGCCCTACGACCGCCCGTACTACTACGGCCGGCCGCACGGATACGTGAGCCTGCACTTCAGCTTCGGCCGCTGAGGTCCGCGCCGAGCGGCCGCTTCCAGGGCCGCCTGTGGCATGATCCCGCGCGATGAGCGATCGCCGCCGCCTGCTGGGCGCCTTCGTGCGTCGCCCGACGCGGACGGGGGCGGTGATCCCCAGCTCGCGCGAGCTCGCGGAGCTGATGACCGCCGACCTCGGCCTCCACGAGGCCGAGACGGTCGTGGAGTTCGGGGCCGGCACGGGCGTGTTCACGCGGCTGATCGGCGAGCGGGTCAAGGACGGCGCGCTGGTCCTGGCCTTCGAGATCGACTCGGAGCTCGCCGCGGAGCTGCAGGGCGAGGTCAGAGGCGTGCGGATCGTGAACGACTCGGCGGAGCGCGTCCTCGCGCACCTCAAGGCCGCCGGCCGGGAAGCCGCCGACTGCATCGTCTCCGGCCTTCCCTGGGCGCTCTTCTCCCACGAGCTGCAGGCGCGCCTCCTCGCCGCCGTCGTGGGCGCCCTGAAGCCGGGCGGCCGCTTCGCGACGTTCGCCTACGTTCCCGCGGCCTGGCTGCCGACCGGCCGCCGCTTTCGCAAGCTCCTGCACCATCACTTCCAGCGCGTCGAGACGACCCACGTGGTGTGGAAGAATTTCCCGCCGGCGTTCGTGTACCGCTGCACGAACTGACAGGACGTGCATCGGCCGGGCGCTCGCCTTGCATCGCGGCGCCTTCAGGCCGTCCGGTAGAGCTCGAGCCCGGGCAGGTCCTCGAAGTCCCGTCGATTGAGCGTCCAAAGGCGTGCGCCGAGGGTCAAGGCGCAGGCCGCGATCGCGAGGTCGATCTCCCGGCCCCGGCAGCGGCGAAGAAGGACGCAGAGCCGGGCTGCGCGCGCCGCCTCGAGAGGGCCAAAGGGCAAGGCCAGCGCCGATGGAAACAGCGCGTCCTGCGCCGCGAGCTCCTCGGGAAGCCTGGGGCCGCGGAGCCATTCGTAGAGGACGAGACTCGGCACCAGGAGACGCTCGCCCGCCGCGATCGCGCGACGCAGCGCCGCTGCCGAGCGCCGGGGTCCGCTGAGCGCGTCGATGAGGACCGACGTGTCGAGGACGATCAACCCGCGAGGCCGCGGCCGACGCTTCGGCGTCCGCCCGCACGGCGGGCGCGGCGAAGCCCTTCGAGCTCGCGCTCCACCCCGGGGCGGGAACGCTTCGGAATCAGGGGCACCAGGCGATCGAATGCGTCGAGCTGCTGCCGGCGCTCCGACTCGCCGAGCCTTCCCGCGCGCTCGCTGAAGTCACGGATGGCATGGCGCACGACGGCGCTCTTCGGGACCGCGAGTCGTTCAGCGGCCGCGCTCAGGCGTGCCAGCGTTTCGTCGTCGAGCGTGAAGGTGACCTTGGTGGTCGCCATACCATGGGAATACTACCATACTCGCGCCGCAGCCGCCTATGACGGCGCGTAGTACCCGAGCTTGTGGCGCACCATGAGGTCGACGCGGTCCGGCACGCGCACTACGATGCGCCGCCACTTCCCGTCGCGGCGCTTGTTGGTCGAGACGTAGCCCAGGTTGTACTGGGTGCGCAGCTCCTCGGCGATCTTGTCGTAGACCGTGTCGAGCTCGGAGATCGAGTTCGGCATGAAGAGCTGGCCGCCGGTGTCGCGGCACAGGGTCGTGAGGAGGTGCACGGCCTGGCTGAACTCCAGTCGATCCCGGTCCGAGGCGCGGGTGGGCCGCAGGCTGATCGCGTAGATGGCGATCTCGGTCTTGCGGGCGAGGTCGATCACCTGCTCGTCGCTGACGAGGGACGCCGTGTCCTCGCCGTCCGAGAGCAGGACGATCGCGCGGCGCCGGAGCTCGCCCGCCTTCTTCTGCTTCGAGAGGTCGCGCAGGGTCACGTAGAGGGCGTTGTGGAGCGCCGTGGGCCCGGAGGCGCTGGTGCGCCGCAGCGCCCCGTCGAGGAGCTCGACATCCGAGGTGTAGTCCTGGAGCACGCTGATGCGCTCGTTGAACTGGGTCACCTGGGCCAGGTCCTGGGCGCGCAGGGTCTTGACGAAGCGGACTCCCGCCTCCTGGGCGGCGGACAGCTTCTCGTCCATCGAAGCGGACGTGTCGAGGAGCAGCGCCAGGGAGATCGGCAGGTTCTCGTGGGTGTAGAGGCTCAGGTCCTGGCGCACGCCGTCCTCGTACACGGCGAAGCTCTTGTCGCCGAGGTCGGTGACGTAGCGCCCGCGGCCGTCGGTCACCGACACGTTCAGGTTGATCACCTCGATCTCGACCCCGAAGGTCGGCGGTCGCGGCGTCGCCTGCGGCGTCTGGGCCGCGGCGGGCCCCGCAATCACCGTCGCCAGCAACAAGCCTGCAGGACGCATGGTCAACGCCCCGGCAGGGCCCGCGCGCGGAGGCCGGGGCGTGAGACCTGGACCTCGACCTTGCGCTCCTTCAGCCCGGGCGGGGTCTCGTAGGAGAGGCGCAGGCCCGGCGCGAGGTCTTCGGCGAAGCCCGGCACGATCTTCGGCGCGGCCATGGCCGTGATCGATCGCTCGTGGCGCCCTCCAGGCTTCCTGGCCAGGTGGCTCATCACGTAGTCGTAGCTCGTCCGGTTCTCGAGGCTGGCGCCGCCCTCGTCGAACGAGAAGAAGAGGTAGAGATCGGCCCGCTGCTGGCACTCCTCGACGACGCGGAAGCGGTCGCGGCTCGAGAACTCGGTGGTCATGCCCGTGACCGCCACCACCGCGAGGCGCTCGCCCTCGCGCTTCTTGTGGAGCTCCGTGGTCACCTCGACCAGCGCATCGAGCAGGGTGTTCCCTCCCGATGGTACGACCCGCTTCAGCGCCACGGCCGCGCCCCTGTCCTCGGTGAGGTCCACGAGCTTGCGCGGGCGGTCTCCCGTCACCCAGATGCCGTAGCGGGCGCCCCGGGGCAGCGTCTTCACCAGGGTCGCGACGGCGTCGACCAGGTACAGGCGATAGATCGACGAGATCTCCTCGCTGGAGTCCACCAGGACGGCGACGCTCAGCGGGCGCTCGTCGGGTGCGATCCTCACGATGTCGCGCACCACGCCGTTCTCGACGAGGGCCAGCTCGTCGGAGGTCAGGTCCTGCACCGGGCGGCCGCCGGCGTCGGTCACGACGACGTCGACGGTGCGCGTCACGAGGGCCGGCGCTGCGGCCTGGAGGAGCAGCGCGGCCAGCCCAGCCAGCATATGATCCGAACCTATCACATGCCGGCGAGGGCGGCGGTCATCACCGTCAGCGATTCCGCCGCGGCGGGGGCACGCCAGGACGCCTCGGGCCCCGAGGCGCGACGGATCCTGCTGGAGGCCGGCTTCGAGACGGGCGCAGCGGTCGTCGTGCCCGACGAGCGCGACCGGATCGCCGCGGCCATCCGCGCGGCGGCCGCGGGCGCGAGCCTCGTCGTCACCACGGGCGGAACCGGGCTCGGGCCGCGGGACGTGACTCCCGAGGCGACGGGAGACGTGGTCGAGAGGGAGGCTCCCGGCATCGCGGAGCTCCTGCGGAGGATGGGGTTCGAGGAGACGCCGCTCGCGCCGCTGGGGCGCGGACGCGCCGGGACCGTGGGCCGCTGCCTCGTGGTCAACCTGCCCGGCAGCCCCAAGGGCGTGCGGCACGGCCTCGCGGTCCTGCTCCCGCTCCTGCCGCACGCCCTCGATCTGCTCGCCGGCCGGACCGAGCACGGGTGACGCGCTTGACGCCCTTCCGGGGGGTCCCCTAAGATCGCCGCGCTCCCCTTAACGCAGGAGTTCCCAAGCGTGAGCCCGTTCGTCGCTCTTATCCCGCTCCTTCCGCTCCTCGGCTTCCTGTTCAACCTGACCGTCGGCGTGCGCGTGCTGACGAAGCGGCACGGCCACGGCGAGGCACAGCACGGCCCGTCGCCGATCATCGGCCTGGTGGCCTGCGGCTCGGTGCTCGCCTCGCTGCTCGTCTCGATCGCCGCCGTCGTCCAGGCCCGGGCGCAGCCCGGAGGCGTCCTGGTGGAGACGCTCTGGACCTGGCTGCCCGGCGGCGCCGCCGGGGTCGCGCCGTTCCAGATCGAGTGGGCCTACCAGGTCGATCCGCTCTCGTCGGTGATGCTGCTCGTCGTCAACTTCGTGAGCTTCCTGATCCACGTCTACTCGACGGGCTACATGGCCCACGATCCCGGCTACGCGCGCTACATGGCGTACCTGAACCTCTTCATGTTCGCCATGCTGACGCTGGTGCTCGGCGCCAACTACCCGATCCTCTTCATCGGCTGGGAGGGCGTGGGCCTGTGCTCCTACCTGCTGATCGGCTTCTGGTTCGAGAAGCAGAGCGCCTCGGACGCGGGCAAGAAGGCGTTCATCGTGAACCGCATCGGCGATGCCTTCTTCATCCTGGGCATGCTGCTCCTGTTCGAGACCTTCGGAAGCCTGGACTTCCGGACGGTGTTCGCCGCCGCCGAGCACCTGCCCGCCGAGCACGCCTGGGGCGGCACGCTCACCCTCGCCTGCCTGTTCCTGTTCCTCGGCGCCTGCGGCAAGAGCGCGCAGATCCCGCTCTACGTCTGGCTGCCCGACGCCATGGAGGGCCCCACCCCGGTGTCGGCCCTGATCCACGCGGCCACCATGGTGACGGCCGGCGTGTACATGGTGGCGCGCTCCTCGGTCCTCTACGCCCACGCGCCGAACGCGCTCCTGGTCGTGGCCGTGGTCGGCGCCGCGACGGCGCTCTTCGCGGCCTCGATCGGTCTCGTCCAGTACGACATCAAGCGCGTGCTGGCCTACTCCACGGTCAGCCAGCTCGGCTACATGTTCCTGGCGTGCGGCGTCGGAGCCTTCGCGGCAGGCGTCTTCCACCTGATGACCCACGCGTTCTTCAAGGCGCTGCTGTTCCTCGGCTCGGGCTCGGTGATCCACGCCATGTCGGGGGAGCAGGACATGCGGAAGATGGGCGGCCTGAAGGAGAAGCTGCCCGTCACGCACCTCACGATGTTCGTCGGCTGCCTGGCCATCGCCGGCGTGCCGTTCCTGGCCGGCTTCTTCTCGAAGGACGAGATCCTGTGGTCGGCCTACAAGCTCGGCGGCTACGGCCGCTGGGTATGGATGATCGGCCTGGTGACCGCCGGCATGACCGCCTTCTACATGTTCCGCCTCTTCTACATGACCTTCCACGGCGCCTTCCGGGGGACGCCCGAGCAGGCGCACCACGTCCACGAGTCGCCTTCCTCGATGACCGTGCCCCTCGTGGTGCTGGCGGGAGGATCGGCGCTGGCCGGCTACCTGGGCCTGCCGGCGGTGACGGGCCTGCCCAACGTGTTCGAGCACTTCCTCGAGCCCGTGCTCGAGCCCGCCCAGCACGCGCTGCGCGAGCTGTTCACGAGGCCCGTGCCCGGCCACGGCGTGGAGTGGGCCCTCATGGGGACGAGCGTCGCCTTTGGTCTCCTCGGCATATTCGTCGGGCGCCACTTCTTCAAAACGCGCCCGGAGATTCCCGAGCGCCTGGCGAGGGCGTTCGCCGGGCCGCACCGCGTCCTGCTGAACAAGTACTACGTTGACGAGCTGTACGGCGCCGCTTTCGTGCGCGGCGTCGCGCTCGGCGGCGGCGGGATGCTCCACGGCCTCGACCGTCATGTGGTGGACGGCGGCGACGGCGAGGTGCGCCCCGGCCTCGGCGTGAACGGCCTGGCCTGGCTCGCCCGGGACATCGTGGCGCGCCTTTCCAACTTCTGGGACAAGTGGATCGTCGACGGCGGCTTGACCAAGGTCCCGCCCCTGGTCCTCGAGAACCTGAGCTACGTCTTCCGGGCCGTGCAGAACGGCCTCGTCCAGCACTACGCCCTGGCCATGTTCATCGGCGTGTTCCTGCTGATCGCCATGACCCTCGGCCTTCCGTACTAGGAGCCGCATCGCATGGACCTCTTCTCCGGCCACCTGCTCTCGGCGATCACCTTCACGCCCCTCGCCGGGGCGCTGCTGCTGCTGCTGCCCGTCTTCCGGGGCAAGGACGACGCGGTGCGCTGGTTCGCGAACGGCGTCGGGCTTCTGGGGTTCCTGGTCAGCCTGCCCTTGTGGACGCAGTTCGACCGGGCGAAGGCGGGCTTCCAGTTCGAAGAGCGCTACGACTGGATCCCGTCGATCGGCGTCAGCTACTACTTCGGCGTGGACGGGATCAGCGCGCTCCTGATCCTGCTCACGACCCTGCTCGGCTTCGTCTCGATCCTCAGCTCCTGGAAGGCGATCACGGAGCGGGTGCGCCAGTACTACGTGTTCCTGCTGCTGCTCCAGACCGGAATGCTCGGCGTCTTCTGCGCCCTGGACCTGTTCCTGTTCTACGTGTTCTGGGAGGTGATGCTCGTCCCGATGTACTTCCTGATCGGGATCTGGGGCGGGACCCGAAGGCTCTACGCCGCGATCAAGTTCTTCCTCTACACCCTGGTGGGCTCCGTGGTGATGCTGCTCGGCATCCTGGCCCTCTACTTCCACTCGCGCAAGCTCCCCGGCCTGGAGGCGACCGGCACCTTCGACTTCACGAAGTGGCTGGAGATGGGCATCCCGCCGGAGCTGCAGTTCTGGGTGTTCCTCGCCTTCTTCCTGGGCTTCGCCATCAAGGTGCCGATGTTCCCGTTCCACACCTGGCTGCCAGACGCCCACGTCGAGGCGCCCACCGCCGGCTCGGTGATCCTGGCCGGCGTGCTGCTGAAGATGGGGACCTACGGCTTCGTGCGCTTCTCCTTGCCGCTGCTGCCCGACGCGATCTTCGCGCCGCTCCTGGGCATGACCATCCAGGGCTGGATGGTGCTGCTGTCGATCATCGGCATCGTGTACGCGGGCCTCGTCACCCTGGTCCAGAAGGACATGAAGAGGCTCGTGGCCTACTCGTCGGTGAGCCACCTGGGCTTCGTGATGCTGGGGATGTTCGCGCTGTCGCCGCTCGGGATCGAAGGCAGCGTGCTCCAGATGGTGAACCACGGCCTCAGCACGGGGGCGCTGTTCCTCCTCGTGGGGATCGTCTACGAGCGCCGCCACACCAAGGAGATCGCACAGTTCGGTGGCCTCGCCCACGTCACGCCCGTGTACGCGGCCTTCACGTTGATCTTCTTCCTGGCGTCGATGGGCATGCCGCTGCTCAACGGCTTCATCGGCGAGTTCATGATCCTGCAGGCGGCGTTCCTGGCGAACCGCACGTGGGCGTACTGGGCGGTGTGGGGCGTGGTGCTCGGCGCCGCCTACCTGCTGTGGCTCTATCAGCGCGTGTTCTGGGGCAGGCTCACCCACGACGAGAACCGGGACCTGCCGGACCTCTCGAGCCGCGAGCTCGCGACCCTCGTGCCCCTGGCCGTGCTCTGCTTCTGGATCGGCCTCTACCCCAAGCCGTTCCTGGAGTTCCTCCACGTCCCCGCCGCCAGGATCGCGGACGTGATCCAGCCCGGAAAGTTCACGCCCAAGGCGGCCCAGACCAACGAGCCGATGGCAGAGGCGCCCGTCACGCCGCTCGCGGAGCCACAGGTCGTGCCCGACCGTACCCCGGCGACGAACTGAACGGGCCGACGCGCGCTATTCCCGCCGCGCGCTGGCGTCGCCGTCGAACTCGAAGCCCGGCGGCGCCTGTTCCAGCCCCACGCGCCCGGCGACGATCTGCGCCCGCGCATAGCTCTCTGGACGCACGGGGGCGCCGTGCATCCCGCGCAGCATCGCCAGCTGTCCGACATGGGTGAGGGCGTCGGCGAGGGGCCCCTGGATGAGCTTGTCGATCGAGCCCTCGAAGGGTCCCTCCGCGGCGAGCAAGGCGTCCAGATCGGCCAGGGCGTCGAAGAACCGCCTGACCTCGACTTCCCAGCTCGCTCCGCCGCCGGCTTTCCACGCCTGACCGCCGCGGGCGATCGAGACCCCCCATGTCATCAGGTCGGCCATGTGCGCCACGATCTCGACCGGCCGCCGCGTCGCGGCCCCGAAGACGACCGCGGCGAAGCCCGGGGGCGAGTCGCGCATCACCTTGGCGGCGCGGTATGCGAGCGTCGCCGCGAGCTGTCTCAACGCCCTGCGCTCACCGTCGAGGGCTGACGGCCGGGACGGCTGTTCGTCGGACATCGCGCGGCAGTATAGCCTCGCCCATCGAGGAGCCGACCCCGCCGCGGTGCTATTCTCGGGCGATCCGTGCCCGAGATGACGCCGCACCCGCGCCGACGAGCCATCGATCGCTACCGGGTCCTCGTCCCCCTCGCCGCTTTCCTGGGGGTCGTGGCGCTCCTGGCGTTCCTCGTGTTCCGCTACTTCCTCGCGGTGTTCACCGTCGCGGGCTCGGTGGCGCTCCTGCTCCAGCCGCTGCACCGCCGCACGCGGCGGGCGCTGCGGGGCCGCGACCACCTCTCCGCGGCGATCCTGGTGCTGCTCACGACCCTCGTGATCCTGCTGCCGGTGGCCACGTCCGCGCTGCTCCTCTCCCAGCAGGCCGTGCAGTTCTTCGAGTGGCTGCGACCGCGGCTCGAGCCGCAGGCGCTCGAGGAGCTCTGGCGCGAGACGCTGCCCGAGCGCTTCCCCTTCCTGCAGGCCTACCTGCGCTTCGACGAGCAGGAGGCCTCGCAGGCGGCCTCGGCCATCCTGGAGCGCCTCGCCGGCGGCGCCCAGCGTCTGCTCCAGGGCGGCCTGGCCGGCGCCACCGAGGCGCTCTTCGAGCTGGTGCTGTTCATGATGATGCTGTTCTTCCTGCTGAAGGACGGCGAGCGGCTGCGGAACGAGATCAAGCACCTCTCCCCTCTTTCGGCGGACCAGGAGGAGATGATCTTCGACAACATCGCCCGCACCGTGCGCGGCGTCCTGCAGGCGCTGGTGCTGGTGCCTGTCGTCCAGGGCGTCGTCGCCGGGATCGGCTTCATCCTCTTCGGCGTGCCGTCGCCGATCCTGTGGAGCGTGACGGTGGTGCTCGCCGCCTTCGTGCCGATCGTCGGCTCGCCCCTCGGCTGGCTCCCGGCCGTGGCGTGGCTGTTCATCTACGGATCGGATTGGAGCTGGCTCGGGCTGCTCGTCTACGGCACGCTGCTCGTCAGCGGCATCGACAACGTCGTGAAGCCGCTGGTGCTCCAGGGCGTCGCCCGCATCCATCCGCTGCTGGCCTTCCTCTCCATCCTGGGGGGCGTGTTCGCCTTCGGACCCCTGGGCTTCCTCATCGGCCCGGTGGTGCTCTCACTGGTGCTCTCGGCCATCCGTATCTACCGCGACGTCCTGCGCGCCCCGGCGCCCGCGGCGGTCTTCCCGCCCGGGGCGGCGTGAGGCGACGCACACGGCGCCCAGGGGCGCCGTGCTAGAGTGACAGACGGCGTTCCTCGCGCGCCCGAGGCCACCTCGACGCGCGCGCCGAGTCCCATGCGTGCCGCCGCGGCGCGGCGGAGGAGCCTGGTCCCCATTCGATGCTTCCCAGCGGAGGTGCCCCGTGAGCGACTTCCACCAGAGCGGTCCCGTCACGGCCTTGCCGCGGCTCGTCTCGCGCCCCGTCGAGGAGCTGGAGGCGCAGGTGCGCAAGTGGACCCGGCGCTTCCCCATCGCCCTCGTGCTCCCCATGGTCCCGGGAGAGATGGACCGGCCGGCGCTGGGACGCATCCTTTCCGAGCTCAAGGCGGTGGACTACGTGGACACGCTGGTCGTATCCCTGAACAAGGCCACCGCCTGGGACTACGCCCGCGCCACCACCTTCTTCTCCGCCTATCCGGGCCGGAAGGTGATCCTGTGGAACGAGGCGCCCGCCGTGCAGGCCTTCGTGGACCAGATCGGAGCCGCCGGCCTCTACACCGGGGAGCCCGGCAAGGGGCGCGCCTGCTGGCTCGCCCTGGGCCTCGTGCTGGCCGAGGAGCGCACCGAGTACGTGGCCTTCCAGGATGCCGACGTCGTGAACTTCTCCCGCGAGATGCTGGCGCGGCTGGCGCTGCCGGCCGTGGACCCGACCGTCGACTTCGACTTCGTGAAGGGCTACTACGCCCGCGTCTCCGACCGCCTCCACGGCCGGGTGACGCGCCTGCTGCTGGCTCCCCTGCTCGCGGCCTTCACGCGCCTGATGGGCCAGGATCCCTACGTGCGCTACGTGGCCTCCTTCCGCTACGCCCTCTCGGGTGAGTTCGCGGTGAAGTGCGACCTGGCGCAGCGGATGCGCCTCGCATGCGACTGGGGCCTCGAGATCGTCACGCTCTTCGAGGCGCTGCGCCACCGCGCGGCGAACCGCATCTGCCAGGTGGAGCTCGCGGAGCGCTACGACCACAAGCATCAGGAGCTCTCGCCCGACGACCCGACCCAGGGCATCCACCGCATGGCCCGGGACGTGGTCAAGCACCTCCTGCGCACGCTGGCGGCCTCCGGCGTGAACCTCACGAGCGGACTCCTGCGCAGCCTGCTGGTCGCCTACCAGCGCGAGGCCGAGGACGCCGTCGCGGACAGCTACGCGGTGGCCACGATGAACGGCCTCGTCTACGATCGGCACGACGAGGAGACCTCGGTCCAGGTCTTCACCCTGGCGCTGCGCGCCTCCATCGACGAGTTCCTCGCCGACCCGCTCGGTACGCCCCTCGTGCCCAACTGGGTGAGGGTGTGGGCGGGCCTGCCCGACACCAGCCCGCGGCTCCTCGACGCGGTGCGGCGCTCGTCCGACGGCGTGCCGCTGCGCAACCCCGAGGGCGCCGCCGTGCGCGGATGAGCGATCTGCTGGTCGCGACCGACCTCGACTCGTGCCTGCTCGACGAGTCGTACTCACCCGAGCCGGCGCTTCCGGCCGTCCGCGCCCTGCGGGAGGCGGGCGTGCCCCTCGTGCTCGCCAGCAGCAAGACCCGCGCGGAGGTCGAGCCCCTGTGGCGCGAGCTGCAGCTCGACGCGCCCTTCGTCGTCGAGAACGGCGGCGCCCTGCTCTTCCCCGAGGACCCTCACCTGCCCTGGGCCCGGCCCAACGGCGGCCTCCACGCCCTCGAGCTCGGGGTGCAGCGGCGCGAGCTGCTCCTGGCTCTCCACGAGATCGCCGACGAGACGGGCACGCGCCTGCTGGGCTTCGCTTCGCTGGGTCCGTCGGGCATCGCGGCGGCCAC
This sequence comes from Vicinamibacteria bacterium, assembly GCA_035691285.1. Classification (GTDB taxonomy): domain Bacteria; phylum Acidobacteriota; class Vicinamibacteria; order Fen-336; family Fen-336; genus DATFEN01. The sequence goes on from DASSJI010000034.1 coordinate 55,843, forward strand.
GGGCCTCTCGCCGGCCGCGGCCCAGCTCGCGGCGGCCCGCGAGTTCGACGAGCCCTTCCTGTGCGAGGGGGACGATCCGGACGCGGTCGCCCGGGTCGTGGCGCGGGCGGCCGCTCGAGGCCTCCGGGTGACGCGGGGCGGACGCTTCCTCCACCTGAGCGGAAGCGTGGACAAGGGCCACGCGCTCCTGGCGCTGCTCCGCCACGAGACGGCCCGCGGACGGCGGCATGCGACCGTCGGCCTGGGAGATGCCGGCAACGACCTCGGCCTGCTGCAGGTCGTGGACCGCCCGATCCTGGTGCCGCGCCCCAACGGCCAGGTCGATCCCGAGCTCGAGCAAGCCCTCCCGCGCGCGGAGCGCGCGCCCTCGCCCGGTCCCGCGGGCTGGAACACGGCGGTGCTGGCCGTGCTCAAGGGCGAGCGCCTGACGCGGGCGGTGGAGGCGTGAAGCTCGCCCGTCCCCTGGTCCCGCCGCGACTGACGCGCCTGCACCTGCCCGCCGCCGACTACACCCGCCCGCTCCTGGAAGTGAGGCCCGAGGACAGGCGGCGCATCCTGTCGCTGCTCCAGGTGCTCTACGGGAGGGCCCGCGCCGAGGCCTGCTACGCCGAGGTCGAGCGCCTGATGAAGGTGCACTTCGCCCACAAGACGCCCGAGATGATCGAGGACGACCGCGGCTTCGACCCGCGGGATCGCTTCAGCGAGCAGGACGTCATCCTCATCACCTACGGCGACCTGATCCTGTCGCCGGGCAAGCGCCCGCTGCGCGCGCTCATGCACTTCCTCGACACCTTCATGCGCGGGGCGGTGAACACCATCCACGTGCTGCCATTCTTCCCCTACTCCTCCGACCGCGGCTTCGCGGTGACGGACTTCGAGGAGGTGGACCCGCGCCTGGGCAGCTGGGAGGACATCGAGGAGCTCAGTCAACGCTACCGCATGATGTTCGACGGCGTCTTCAACCACGTCTCGGCCAGGAGCCGCTGGTTCCAGCGCTTCCTGTCCGGGCGACCCGGCTACGAGGACTTCTTCATCGCCTTCGGCACGACGAACGCGGTCTCGCCCGACCACCTGAAGCTCATCCTGCGCCCGCGCACCAGCGAGCTCCTCACGCCGTTCCACACCATGAACGGACCGCGCTTCGTGTGGACCACGTTCAGCCCGGACCAGGTCGACCTCAACTTCAAGAACGAGCGGGTCCTGCAGCGCGTGCTCGAGGTGCTGCTGCTCTACGTCCGCAAGGGCGCCGACGTGGTGCGCCTCGACGCCGTGACCTACATCTGGCACGAGCTGGGCACGCGCTGCGCTCACCTCACCGAGACCCACGCCCTCGTGCAGCTCTTCCGCGCCGTGCTCGACGTGGTGGCGCCCCAGACCGCCCTCGTGACCGAGACCAACGTGCCCCACGCGGACAACGTCGGCTACTTCGGTGACGGGCGGAACGAGGCGCAGATGATCTACAACTTCGCGCTGCCGCCGCTCGTGCTCCACACCTTCCACATCGGGAGCGTGGCCGCGCTCTCGCGCTGGGCCCGCGGCCTGCGGCCGCCCTCCAGCACCGCCACCTTCTTCAACTTCCTCGACTCCCACGACGGCATCGGCCTGCTCGGCGCCGAAGGCATCCTCTCGCCCGACGAGATCGCGGCGCTCGTGGCGCGCTGCGGGCGCCACGGCGGACTCGTCTCCCAGCGCAGCAAGGACGGCAGCGACGTGCCGTACGAGCTCAACATCACCTGGTGGAGCGCCATGAACCGCGACGACGCCGGCGAGCCCCAGGCGCTCCAGGTGGCCCGCTTCCTGGCCTCGCGAGCGATCGCCCTCGTGCTCCAGGGCGTGCCCGGCGTCTACCTGCCCAGCGCCTTCGGCGCGAAGAACGACACCGCGGCGGTCCTGGAGGGCGCCGAGAAGCGCAGCATCAACCGCAAGACCCTCGACGAGACGTCGCTCCTCGCCCTGCTCCAGGACCGGGCGTCGTGGGTCTACGCCGTGGCGTCGGGGCTCCGGCGCCTCGCCAAGCGGCGCATCGCCACGAAGGCGTTCCACCCCAACTCGCCCCAGTCCGTGCTCGATGCCGGGGACGCGGTCTTCGCCGTGCTCCGCGGCGAGGGCGCAGGCCGGGTCGTCGCCCTGACCAACGTGACAGCCCGCGACCAGGTGCTGAGCCTCGACGTGGGCTCCCTGGGCGGCGGGGTCGCGGCATGGAGCGACCTGCTCTCGCGGCGCCGCTTCGCGGTCAAGGACGGGCGACTCGAGACGACGCTCAGGCCCTACGCGGTCGTCTGGCTGGCCCCCGCAGGCTGAAGCGCCTTCGAAACCCTGTCGCGCGAGGACCTCCGCGACATTCGGGATTACAATCGCCGCGGCATCGAACCACGAACCCGTGTGGACCCCGAGCAACCGGGGGGCGGCATGCGCTTCCATACCACGCGTTGCAGCGTGTTCCCGGACACCGCGGCCAGCCGCTCGCTGACATCTGGCGAGGGCGCCGGGGGCTGACGGCCGTGAGCGGGCAGGACAGCTCCAGGCAGGCGAGGGTCGCAGGAGCGGGGGGCGAGCGCTGCGCGCAATGCGGCACGTACCTCGTGAGCGCCGGCGGGTCCGGCGCGCTCTGCTCGCGCTGCTCGCTGTCGCTCGCGACGGGGGCGAAGACAGAATCGGCTCCGCGACCGGCTGACGCGCGCTCTCCAGGCCCGGCCCGCGGCAGCCCCCTCTACTTCAGCGGCGGAATCTTGCGGCGCACACTGCAGCCGATCGGCTCGGGGGTCGTCGCACCGCTCTGGGCGATGCCCGCGGAGCTGGTGCGACAGGCGTCGCGGCGCCTGAGGATCGCCGCTCTCGGCGTGGGCCTTGCCTTCGCAACCACGATCGTGCTCATCAACCTGGTCGAGGTCACAGGGTGGTACTCGTTCTCCCACCTCGCGGTCAGGAACGTGGTCTGCGCCGTCATGATCGGGATTTCCGCGGCCATGCTCTGGATCGTGCACTCGGGGCGGTTCGCGCCGGCCCGGCTGTTCGCTGTCGCGCTCGCTTTCGAGATCCTGGTGGCGTTCGCCATCTCGATCGGAGACCACCTTCAGCCTCTGTCCACGGAGCTGCCGCTCTTAGCCATCTCGTGGCTCTGCGTCTGGATCGTCATGTTCCCTCTCGTGGTCCCGGCCTCGCCGCGCTGGGCCCTCGTCGCGGGCGTCGCGGCAGCGTCGACGTGGCCCCTGGCCTATCGCATCGGCCTGACCCTGGGTAACCGTGCGGCGCCGGTCCCGGTCGTCCTGATGAACGCACTGGAGAACTACATCGCCGCGGCTCTTGCGATGTTCGCGACCGTGATCATCCAGCGGCTGCAGGAGCTGGGTTGCTACCATCTCGAAGAGAAGCTCGATCACGGCGGCATGGGCGAGATCTGGAGGGCCCGCCACCGCATGCTGGCCCGCCCCGTGGCCGTGAAGCTCATCCGGCCGGAGCTACTTGGCCTGAAGACGCCGGCGGAGGCCGCTGCCCTCGTCGGCCGCTTCCAGCGCGAGGCCGAGGCCACGGCCGCCCTCCAATCTCCCCACAGCGTCGCCCTCCACGACTTCGGTGTGACGCCGGACGGAGTCTTCTACTACGTCATGGACCTGCTCGAGGGACTCGATCTCGAGTCCCTGGTGAAGCGCTTCGGCGCAGTCCCGCCGGCACGCGCCGTCCACCTCCTGATCCAGGCGTGCGACTCGCTCGCCGAGGCGCACTCGGTCGGCCTGATCCATCGCGACGTCAAGCCAGCGAACATCATTGCCTGCCGCTGGGGTCTCAAGTGGGACTTCGTCAAGGTGCTGGACTTTGGACTGGTCAAGAGAACCTGGAGGATGGGCGAGGATGACCACCTCACCACGGAGGGCGTCATCACCGGAACCCCCGCCTTTATGGCGCCAGAGGCTGCGCTGGGAGGTCGTTCGCTCGATGCCCGAGTGGATCTCTACGGGCTCGGCTGCGTGGCCTACTGGCTGCTCACGGGGGAGCGGGTGTTCGCGGGTCGAACGCCGGTGGAGGTGCTGTTCCATCACGTGAAGACACCTCCCGTCCCTCCCTCGAAACGCAGTGATCAGCCGATTCCGGCGCAGCTCGAGGAGCTGGTCCTGGCTTGTCTCGCGAAGGAGCCCGAGGAGCGCCCGGCTTCGGCGGAGTGGCTCTCAGGACGCCTCTCTGAGTGCGAGATCGGCTCGCCTTGGACGGCTGAGCGCGCTCGTGAGTGGTGGGAGAGCAACGCCTCAGCGGCGTTCGGCGCGCGGCGTGAGACGGCCGGGGCGGCTCGACCCTAGACACGGCCAGGGTCATGGTCGCTCGGTTGTCTGTTGCTCGCTGGCTGCTGGCATCCGCTCTCGTTGCCCTGCCCTCGGGCGCAGAGGAACACGCTTCACGGCGGGTCGAACAATCGGAGATCCTGGCCGCCATGCGCGCCAGCCGCGGCTACAACCCGGCGGCGACCACCAATGGAGCCCGCTTCCAGTCCGAGGTGCTCCGTCACCTGGCGAGGCAGGCGCTGGCTCGCGGGGCTCCGCATGAGCCGCTCCTGATCGGCCACGCCGAGTGGTTCTCGGCGGTGCTCGAACGGACGGGACTCACGCCTGCGGAGGCGCCCGCCTTCATCCGGCTCGGCAACGACCACGCGCAGGATATCTACCTTGAGTACGAGAGCGAGCGGGTCGTTCGCCAGGTGCTGAGCGGTCCCACGCCCGGCCTGGCCCTGAGCGTCACGATCGGATGGCGCGGCGGACGGGGCGTCCCCGGATCCTATTCGTACGAGGACCTGCTCTCGACGCCGAAGCTCAAGGTGACGAACAAGCGCGTGATCCGCTACCGCCTGCTCGACTTCGGAAACCTGGTCGTCTTCGACGACGTCACCGGGCTCAACGGACGACCGACCTCGGGCGTCCTGGGGCTGCTGTTCCAGCTGATCGGCGAAGGCCACGTGGTCGAGAACCGTATGGTCATCGCGCCCGACGGCCTGCAGGTCGCGAGGGCCCGCGCCAAGAAGGCGTTCATCGACGTGGAGTCCACCGTGACTGTATATCCGGACGGCCGAACTGAGAAGGACCTTCCGCCGGGGCGCGGCGACCTCGCCCCACTGGAGGCACGCCTCAAGCAGGAGCTCCGGCTGGAGTACTGGCCGTCTGTGAACTGGCTGGACTAGGGAGTCGCGGTGCCCGGCATCAGCATCATGGTCGTGAGCAAGCCGAGAGCCCGATCCAGAGCGAAGCGATATCGCCGCGCCGAGGCAGCGCCGGCGTGGTAGACGTCGCCCACGTCCCTCACGGGACGAGCGGCCGGCCCGCCTGGCGCTTGACGAACTGACCGCGGCCGGCGCGGCCCTTGAACTCGCCGTGGTCCACGATCACCTCGCCGCGCGAGATGACCATGGCCGGCGAGCCCTTCACGACGCGTCCCTCGTAGGGGTTGTAGTCCACGCGCATGTGATGGGTGCGGGCCGAGAGTTGGACCTCCCGCTCGGGATCCCACAGCACCAGGTCGCCGTCGGAGCCCACGGCGATGGCGCCCTTCTTGGGCCACAGGCCGAACATCTTCGCGGGGCTCGTAGACGTGACCTCGACGAAGCGGAAGAAGTCGATCTTCCCGGTCCGCACGCCGTCCCACAGCAGCATCAGCCGGGTCTCGATGCCGGGCGCGCCGTTCGGGATCTTCGAGAAGTCGTCCTTGCCGAGCTGCTTCTGGGGCGGCTCGTTCATGCAGAACGGGCAGTGGTCGGTGGAGACCACCTGCAGGTCGTTCTTCTGCAGCCCCTTCCACAGCGCGTCCTGGTTCCACTTCTCGCGGAGCGGCGGCGACATCACGTACTTCGCGCCCTCGAAGCCGGGCTTCTCGTAGTCGTCGTAGGACAGGAACAGGTACTGCGGGCAGGTCTCGGCGTAGGCCGGCAGGCCCATGTCGCGCGCCTGCTTGACCTTCTCCAGGGCGTCGGAGCAGGAGAGGTGGACGATGTAGATCGGCACGCCGGCCATCTCGGCGAGCGCGATCGCGCGACCGGTGGCCTCGCCCTCGGCGCGCGTCGGCCGGGTCAGCGCGTGGTACTTCGGCGCGGTGTGCCCCTGGCGCAGGGCCTCCTTCACCAGGGTGTCGATGACGCCGCCGTTCTCGGCGTGCATGCACACGAGCCCGCCGTTCTCCCGGGTCTTCAGGAGCGCCCGGAAGATCGTGGCGTCGTCCACCATGAATACGCCGGGATACGCCATGAACAGCTTGAAGGACGTGATTCCCTCGTGGCGCGTCATCCTGTCCATGTCGTGGGAGGCCTGATCGCTCAACTCCCGCACGATCATGTGGAAGGCGTAGTCGATGGCGGCGCGCCCCTCGGCCTTCTTCATCCAGCCCTCGTAGGCCGGAAAGAGCCCCTCGCCGAAGCTCTGAATCGCGAAGTCGATCACCGTGGTCGTGCCGCCGTGGGCGGCGGCGATGGTGCCGGTTTCGAAGTCGTCGGCCGACGTCGTCCCGCCGAACGGCATGTCGAGGTGGGTGTGGACGTCGATCCCGCCCGGGATGACGAGCTTCCCGGAGGCGTCCACCACGGTGTCGGCGGGGATGTTGAGCCCCTGGCCGATCAGCGTGATCACGCCGTTGTCGATAAAGATGTCGCCGACGTACCGGTCCGCCGCCGTGACGATCGTCCCGTTCTTGACGAGCGTGGACATGGCCTCCCCCGTCGAAGCTTGGCTGCGCTGGAGGTTACCACGCCCCGGGAACCCGGGCGCGTCCCCCTGGTGTCCCAGGAGCAGGGCCTAAGATCCTGCCCTCGGGAGGCGTCTTGACCAGTGAGATGCCGGACACGGCGGCCGAGAGCCCGGACGACGCCTCCCTGCTGGCCCGGCTTCGACGGGAGCCAGCCCGCTGGCTTCCCACGGTCCTCGAGCGCTTCACGCCTCGGGGTGCGCGGCTTGCGGAGCCGAGGCCGACATCCGCCGGACGCTCAACCTGCTGCGCGAGCTCGACTGGCCGGCGTCCGGCTCTCCGCAGGGCGGGACTAGCCCAGCCGCCGGCGCAGGGCCTGGATGAATCGGGGATCCGTGCCACAGCAGCCTCCCACGGCGGCGACGCCCAGGGCCGCGACCGCCGCCATGTCCTCCGCGAAGCGCTCGGGATCCTGCGCGTAGCGGACGCCGCCCTCGACCGTCGGCTGCGGCTGTCCGGCGTTGGGCTGCACGACGAGAGGCACGCTCAGGGTCGCGCGCGCCTCCGCGGCGAGGTCGCGCAGGTCGGGGCTGGCGAGGGTGCAGTTGGCGCCGACGGCGTCTGCGCCTGCCTCGACGAGCGCCTTGAGCGACGCGACGAGCGGGTCGCCCATCACGGTGAAGAAACCGCGCTTCTTGCGCTCGAAGGTCATGGAGACGAGGACGGGGAGGTGCGGGGCGACGGCCTTGAGCGACGCGAGGGCGACGCGGGCTTCACGCAGGTCGCTCATCGTCTCGACGTGGAGCGCGTCCGGGCCGGCCTCGGCCAGCGCGCGGCCCTGGCGCTCGAAGCCCGAGCGCCACTCGGCCGCGTCGGCGCGACCCACCGGGGGCAGGTATTCGCCGCTCGGGCCCAGGTCGCCGATCACGAAGCGCGGGCTCGCGGCGCGGGCCAGGCGCACGGCGGCGGCCTGGATCGCCTCGCAGCGGTCGAGGAGCCCGGCGCGGGCGAGGCGGGCCGGATGGCCGCCGAAGGTGTTCGTCTGGACGGCGTCGCTCCCGGCCTCCACGTAGGCGCGGTGGACCGCCGTCACTTCGTCGGGGCGGGCCTCGTTCCAGCTCTCGGGCGCCTGGCCCCGAGACAGACCCCGCGCGAGGATCATCGAGCCGAGACCCCCGTCGAGCAGGAGCGTCAGCCCGCTCCGGAGGCGATCGAGGAACGGGCTCATGCGCGGCGGAACGGGAACGCGAGCTGACCGAGATAGCCCTCGGGCACGGGGTCGCCGGCGATGCCGTAGCGGTCGGGCCACGCGCCGTCCGGGAGATACGCGGTTCCGAACAGCCGGTCCAGCCACGGCAGGTGAACGGCGAAGTTGCGGTCCCGCGCCTCGTCGGCAGCCGCGTGGTGCCAGTGGTGGAAGCGCGGCGTGACCAGCCAGGCCTCGAGGCCCCCGAAGGCGAAGCGCACGTTGGCATGGATGAAGACGGCGTGGAAGGAGACGAACACCAGGTAGGCGTAAAGCGCAGGCTCCGCGAAGCCGAGGAGCTGAAGCGGGACGAGCACGAGGCCGCGGGTCACCACGGCGTCCACCACGTGGAGACGGGAGCCGGCCAGCCAGTCGAGGTCGCGGCTCGAGTGATGGATCGCGTGGAACCTCCAGAGCTGCGGCACCTGATGGAACGCGCGGTGCACCGCGTACTGGGCGAGGTCGGCGACGAGGACGGCGCACAGGAACTGCGCGACGAGCGGCAGCCCGCGCACGACGGCGGCGAGCCCGGTGGGCTCCCAGAGGCGGGAAACCGCGACGGCGGGCAGCAAGATCAGGAACGACAGCACCTGTACGAGCAGATGGCTCATGAGGAAGTGGACCGTATCCGTGGTCCAGCCGAGGCGGAACGTGCCCTGCTCCGCACGGCGGGGAAAGAGGCGCTCAAGGGGCACGAACAGGAGCGCGAGGGCGACGAGGTTCAGGAGGAACCAGTCGAGCCCGAGCGTGGGGCGGGACGACAGGCGCTCGGGCAGACCCACGCCGCCTCCGCCGAGGAGGGCGGCCAGGACCGACAGCGCGGCGCCCGACATCCCCAGTACCTTGCGGCGCCGCAGCAGGAGACTGAGGCAGGCGCAGGCGAAGGCGAGCGCGATCACGGCCTGGATCAGCCCGCGCACGATGGGCAGCGGGTAGAGCGAGCGGAAGCGCGGCGTGCTCAGCCACTCCGGAAACCAGAGGACGAGGACAGAGAGCAGGCCGAGCGACCCCAGGAACAGGCTGGCCGTACCGCTCAGCCAGCCGCTGCCGAGGCGCCCGGACTCCTGGTCGCCGAAGGCGCGCTCGAACCAGAGGTCGAGCGCCGGGCGCTGCGGGGGCAGCGGGGCCTGCCTCCTCGTTAGTCCTTCACCGGCGCCGCGTAGCCCTCGTGGACCTCGTAGCCGCCGGCGTACTCCTTGTCGTCGGGCCTGCGGATCTGCGAGTGGGAGACGATGCGCTCGCGGCGGATGCCGCGGAAGCTTTCGAGCGTCGTCCAGCCCCGCGCCGCGTTCTTCTCGAGGAACTCGCGCATCCCGGCCACCAGCCGCTTGATCACGTTGGGGCCGACCGCGTGGTCGAGCATCGCCGCCGTGCACACCTGGACGGTCCCGCAGCCGAGCAGGAAGTAGTTGAGGGCATGGTTGAACTCGGAGATGCCGCCGATTCCCGAGAAGGCCTTCTCGGGGAACGCCTTGGTCATCTGGGCCATCTTGGCCAGGGACAGCGGCAGGATGGCGGGGCCGCCCAGGCCCCCCGAGGACACCAGGCCGTCCACGTTCATCTCGAACTCGAGGGTGTCGGGGTCGATGAGCGGAATCGAGGGGAAGGTGTTGGACGACACCACGGCGTCGGCGCCGCCCGTGAACACCGCGCCGGCCTCGAGCACGATGTCGGACGTGGCTGGCGTGAGCTTGGCCCACACCGGCACCCTGGCCACGTCCTTCACGACCTTGGTCACGAACGAGCAGAGCTGCTGGTCCTTGCCGATGTTCGAGCCCATGTCCTCGCGGTCCATGTGGGGGCAGGACAGGTTCAGCTCCAGCCCGTCGGCCCCGGCCTCCTGGCAGCCACGGGCGAGGGTGCGCCAGTTGTCCAGCTCGCGGTCGGAGCCCGAGCCCGCCATGATCGACGCGATCAGCACCCGATCCGGGAAGGCCTCCTTGATGCGCTCGATGCGCGGCAGCCACCAGTCGAGGGGCTTGTCGGAGATGAGCTCCCAGTTCCACGACGCGACCAGCTCCCCCTCACGCCCCTTGTTCATCGAGTAGGCGCCGTTCGGGTAGTGGCGCAGGAACTTGGTCTTGGGCCCCGCGACGTTCACGACCGGATGCAGGCCGATGGTCTTGGTGACGACGCCGCCCCAGCCCGCGTCGAACGCCCGCAGTATGTTGCTCTCCGACTCCGTGGGGGGCGCCGAGGAGAGCAGGAACGGATTCTGGAAGCGGATGCCCGTGAACGTGACCGAGAGATCGATCGCCATGCGTCCTCCGTCTAAGCTTTGCTCGCAGCCCCGAGGGCTGCGTCGATCGCGTCGGCGGCCTGGTCGGCGTCGGCCGCGGTCACGTTGAGCGGCGGCGAGATGCGCAGCACGTTCCCGAGCAGGCCACCCTTGCCGATGATAACGCCGCGGTCCTTGGCCGCCTCCATCACGGCGGCCGTGGCCTCTGGCGCGGGCTCCTTCGTCTTCCGATCCTTGACCAGCTCGACGCCCTGCATCAGGCCCATGCCACGGACCTCGCCGACGAGGGCGTGCTTCTCGGCGAGGGCGTCGAGGCGCTCTCGGAAGTGCGCGCCCACGGTCGCCGCGTTGTCCATCAGGCGGTCCTGGGCGATCACGTCCACGACGGCCTTGCAGGCCGCCATGCTCACCGGGTTGCCGCCGAAGGTCGCGATCGTCGAGCCCCTGAACGAGTCGGCCACGGCGGCCTTCGCCAGGGTCATGCCGATGGGATGGCCGTTGCCGAGGCTCTTGGCGCCGACGACTAGATCGGGCTTCACGCCGTACTGCTCGATCCCGAACCACTTGCCGCCGGTGCGGCCCCAGCCGGTCTGCACCTCGTCGGCGATGTAAAGACCCTCGTGGCGGCGCACGATGTCGGCCACGATGCCGGGGTACTCCCTGGGCGGGGTGATGAACCCGCCGACGCCCATGATCGGCTCAGCGATGAACGCCGCCGGCCGGCCCGAGGTCGTGGTCTTGATCACGTCCTCGACGTCGCTCGCACACGCGACGCCGCAGCTCGGGTACTCGAGCCTGAGCGGGCAGCGGTAGCAGTAGGGCGCCACCGCGTGGCGGATCTGCGGGTCGTGGACGCCGCCCAGACGCCAGCCGGCATGGGCGGTGAGCGACATCGACAGCATCGAGCGTCCGTGGTAGCCGTGGCGCAGGGCGATGATCTCCGTGCGCTGCGTGTGGAGGCGCGCGGAGAGGATCGCCGTCTCGATGGCCTCGGTGCCGCTGTTGGTGAAGAAGGCCTTGGCCGGCTTCTCGCCGGGGAACAGGCTGCAGAGGGTCTCGGCCAGCTCGACGATGGGGATGGTCGGGAACAGGGTCGAGACGTGCTGGAGCGTCCTCGCCTGCTTCTCGATGGCGGCCACGACGCGGGGCTCGCAGTGGCCGAGGCTGACGGTGACGATGCCGCCGAAGAAGTCGAGGTACTTCTTCCCGTCGGCGTCGAACAGGAACTTCCCCTCGCCCCGAACCATCGGCAGAGGCTCGGAGTAGTAGGTGGTGAGGCCGTAGAGGTATTGACGGAACTTCGCGACGATCTCGGTCTTGTTCAAGGCTGCACCAGGGGACCGTACTGATCCGGCCGACGGTCGCGGAAGAACTGCCACACGGCGCGGACCTCGTCGATGAGATCCAGGTTGAGATCGGCCACGACCACCGCGTCCCGATCGCGCGGGCCCTCGGCCAGGAACTTGCCGCGCGGGTCGCAGAAGTAGCTCTGGCCATAGAACTCGCCGATCTTCCAGGGCTTCTCCCAGCCGACGCGGTTGATGGCCCCGACGAAGTATCCGTTGGCAACCGCGTGGGCCGGCTGCTCGAGCCTCCAGAGGTACTCGCTGAGCCCGGCGACGGTGGCCGAGGGGTTGAAGACGATCTCGGCTCCGTTGAGGCCCAGGGCCCGGGCGCCCTCGGGGAAGTGGCGGTCGTAGCAGATGTAGATCCCGACCTTCGCGACCTGCGTCTCGAACACGGGATAGCCGAGGTTGCCGGGGCGGAAGTAGAACTTCTCCCAGAAGCCCGGCTTGCAGTGAGGAATGTGGGTCTTGCGGTACTTGCCGAGGTACTTGCCGTCGGCGTCGATCATCGCGGCGGTGTTGTAGTAGATCCCGGCCTGCTCCTCTTCGTAGACCGGGACGACCATGGCCATTCCGTGCTTCCTCGCGAGCTTGCGCATCAGGGTCACGGTGGGCCCGTCGGGCACGCGCTCGGTCAGCTCGTACCAGCGCGTCTCCTGCTCGGCGCAGAAGTACGGCCCGTAGAACAGCTCCTGCAGGCACAGGATCTTCACCCTCTGCCGCGCGGCCTGCTCGATGAGCCTCAGGTGCTTGTCGAGCATGGCCTTCTTGATGGCCGGCAGGCCGGCCTCGGGGCCTTTGGGGTTGCTGGCCTGGATCAGGCCGCAGCGCACGACGCGGGGCATCACGCCTCCTTGGCTCTTCCCGTGACGAGGCGATGACCGTACGCTTCCCATTCGTGCGAGTCAAGGACGCCGGAGTGGGCCAGGATCGAGGGACTCGCGTCATGCGGGCCGCGTTCGGCTTCCGATCACACTCGGGCTTTGCGACACTCGTGGTCGCCACGGGCTCGCTAGCGAAGGGCCAGGTGCTCGAGCGGCGCCGCATCGAGCTCGTCGCTGCCGGCGTCCCGCGCCAGCCCTATCACGAGGCGCAGCCCCTGCCCTTCGCGGCGGCCGAGGCCCTCGTCGGCCGAGCCCGCGCGGAGGCCCTGCGCGCAGCCCAGGTGGCCGTCGCTGCGGCGCTCGAGGACGCCCGCAACCGCGGCCTGCTGGTCCAGAGAGCCGGCCTGCTCGTGGGCTCGGGGAAGCGACTGCCGCCCCTCGACAAGATCCTGGCCTCGCACGCGCTGATCCACGCCGCCGAGGGCGAGCTCTACCGGGAGGTCCTCCGCGGTGCCTGCGAGGCGGCGGGGCTTCGGGTGGCCCCCGTTCCCGAGAAGGAGGTGCGAGCGCGCGGTGCCGAGCTCCTCGGGGGCAAGGATGCGCTCGAGCGGCGCCTCGTCGCGCTGGGCCGCGAGCTGGGCGCGCCGTGGCGCGAGGACGAGAAGCACGCCGCGCTCGCGGCCTGGATGGCCGCAGGTAGTGGTCGCTGAGGTCGAACGGCAAGGCTGGAGGTGTTACCTTCCGTAGTGGTGCCAGGGCGAGTTGCGACCCGGTCTTTGCCCCATCCAGGAGCGTGTGGTAGGCTCCGCGGTCGTCTGGACCTCGTCCCTTGAAGCCCTGAGCGTGTCTCCGCAGAAGAAGGGAGATGCCTCGGATTGGGTCCGCGTCCTGCGGGAGGCGGCTCCATACCTGAGCCTGGGAACGAGCCTGGCCGTAACCGTGCTTCTGGGCGTGGGCCTGGGATACTGGGCGGACCGGAGGCTCGGGACACGGCCGTGGCTGTTCCTGCTCGGAGCGGCTGCGGGCCTGGTCCTGGCGCTCTATCAGTTCTTCAAGACGGTGAGCCGGCGGTGAGTTTCCTGAGCTACGCGACGGTCGTGACCGCGACGGTGCTCCTGTCCTGCGCCCTCGTGTTCCTGGCCGGGGGTGCCTTGCCCGAAGGGTCTCTGCCGGCGTTCGCGTTCGGCGCGGCGGTCGCGGGCCTCAACGCCCTGGCGTCGATGGGCCTGCTCGAGTGGACGCGCGGCCGCTCCCACGTGGCGTTCATGCGGGCGCTGCTCGGCGGGATGGTGGGCCGGTTGGCCGCGATGCTGGGCGGAGTGGCCTTCGGCCTGCTGGCGCTCGACCTGCCCCGGACGCCACTCTTGATCGGCCTGCTCGGGCACTTCGTCCTGTTCCTGGCCCTGGAGCTCGGGATCGTGCATCGCGGCTTCAAGCCCGCGGGGGCGCGGTGAGCGGCCTCGCCCCGGCGCTCCTGCTCCTGGCCCAGGGCCCGACCCACGAGGCGAGCCCGGCCGCCGAGCACGGGCCAGCCGAGGTCCTGATGCACCACGTGCTCGACGGGCCCATCTTCGGCCTGCCCTCGAAGCATCTCGGCTTCTTCCTGGTCGCGGCCGCCGTGGTGATCCTGCTGGCGCGCCTGGCCGTGCGCAGCTACGACCCGAAGCGCCGGCCGAAGGGGCTCGGCACCGTGGTCGAGACCTTCGTCGTGTTCATCCGCGACGACATCGCCGAGGCCAACATCGGCCATGACGGCCACCGCTTCGTGCCGCTCCTGTGCAGCTTCTTCTTCTTCATCCTGGTGGCGGCGCTGCTCGGCCTGCTGCCCTTCTCGGCCACCTCGACGGGCAACATCGCCGTGACGATGGGCCTCGCCCTCGTGTCCTTCATCGCGCAGCAGTACGCGGGGATCTCGAAGTACGGGATCTTCGGCCACTTCAAGAACCTGGTGCCCCACGGGCTGCCCGTCGCGCTGCTGCCGATCATGATCCCGGTCGAGATCCTGTCGATGTTCACGAAGCCCTTCGCGCTCATGGTCCGGCTCTTCGCGAACATGCTGGCGGGCCACATGGTGATCGCCGCGCTCTTGATGCTGATCCCGCTCATGGCCCAGATCAGCGCGGCCTTCGGCATCCTGATCGCGCCGGTGTCGGTGGGCCTGGCCCTGTTCATCATGCTGCTGGAGCTCCTGGTGGCGCTGATCCAGGCCTACATCTTCACGCTGCTCACGGCCATCTTCATCGGGATGTACGCACATCCCGCCCATTAGCGATAGAGTTACAGGAGGAAGGAACCCCATGGACCCCAAGGCTCTGGCGTACTTCGCCGCCGGCATCGGCGCCGGCCTCACGATCATGGGCGGCGCGGCCGGCATCGGCCGCCTCGCGGCCTCGGCGATGGAAGGCATCGCTCGCCAGCCCAACGCCGCGGGCGACATCCGCGGCGCGATGATCGTGGCGGCCGGTCTCATCGAAGGCGTCACGTTCTTCGCGCTGATCGTGACGATCCTGCTCGCGATCAAGTAGGGCCATGCCGCAGATTCCCCTCGCCGGCGCGCTGCTCGCCGCCGGCGGGCTGACCGACATCAACTTCGTCCTGACCGTGGCGACGATCGTGCTGTTCGCGATCTTCGCCCTCGTGCTGGCGAAGTTCGCCTGGGGCCCGCTCCTGAGGCTGATCGAGGAGCGCGAGAAGGGCATCAAGGACGCGGTGGAGGGGGCCGAGAAGGCCTCGGCCGAGGCCAAGGAGCTTCTCGAGAAGCACAAGGAGATGCTGCGCGAGGCCGGCCGCGAGCGCGAAGAGATCATCAAGAAGGCGCTCAAGGAGGCCGAGACGCTGAAGGTCGACCTGCAGACGAAGGCCCGCGCCGAGTCCGAGGCCATGATCGGCCGCGCCAAGGAGCAGGTCGCGAGAGAGAAGGAACTCGCGATCCTGGAGCTGCGCGGGCAGGTCGCCGACCTCGCTATCGAGGCCGCCTCACGCATCGTGAAGTCGTCGCTGACGCCGGAGGCCCAGAAGCAGCTCGTGGACGACTTCATCCGGGACCTGCCCAAGGCACATTAGGCCGTAACACGCCACCGGAGTTGGCTGGGCCGTGACGCCCCGGTTCTTCCCCACGCCGGCCAGGTGGCGCGCGTGGCTCCTGGCGCATCACGCGGACCGCAGCGAGCTGTGGGTCGGGTTCTACAAGCGCGCTTCGGGGCGGCCCAGCATCACCTGGCCGGAATCGGTCGACCAGGCGCTGTGCTTCGGCTGGATCGACGGCGTGCGCAAGAGCCTCGACGCGAAGAGCTACGTCATCCGCTTCACGCCCCGACGGCCCGGAAGCGTCTGGAGCGACGTCAATACGCGGCGGGTGAAGCAGCTCATCGCCCAGGGCCTCGTCCACGAGGCCGGGCTCGCGGCCTTCCGCCGGCGAGAGGACAGCAAGGCCTCGCGCTACTCCTTCGAGCAGCGGCGGCGCCCGAAGCTTCCGCCGGCGCTGCTGAAGCGGTTCAAGGCCGATGGCAGGGCGTGGACGTTCTTCCGCCGGCAGCCGCCGGGCTACCAGAGGCTCGCGACCTGGTGGATCGTGAGCGCCAAGAAGGACGAGACCCGCTCGAAGCGACTCGAGATCCTGATCGCAGACTCTCGGGCCGGGCGCCGCCTCGGGCCGCTGCAGCGCAAGACCGCCGCCGGCTGACGGCGTTCAGGGCGCGCTGCTGCGCGTACGACGGAACTCGATCGTGAAGCGCTCTTTCCAGGCCTCGCCGGCGCGCTGCTCGGTACGCACGCGATAGCCGTCGGCGCCCGTGGGCGTGAGCACGCCGCGTATCTCGAGTGTCGCGCCGTCCGCGAGCGCGACGGTCTCGCGGAACGCCAGGCCGTCGGGCAGGCTCTCGACGGTCCCCTGGCTCAGATGCGCCTGGTTGGTGAAGTACCAGTACGAGACCGCCTTCCGGCCCGGGTCCCAGCCGATCAGCGTGACGCCCTCGTAGTCCTGGGCCGCGCCGCGCACCACGTGCGCGTCGCGCAGGTAGCGGCCACCGAGCATCCAGTCGTAGCAGTGCTCGTCCGTGGCCTTGCCGTCGGGGAACGTCCCGCGCCAACACGAGCCGGCCAGGAACGCGAGCGGCTTCAAGGCTGCAGACGCGTCGTCAGCCTTGGCGGGCCCCGCCCCAATCAGCGCCCCGAGCAAAGTGATGGCGAGTCGAGCCATTCAGATCAAGCGGGCGAGCACGTCGGCGGGCACGCGGGGACGCAGCTCCACACCCGCGGCAGTGTAGCACCGGCGGCGGCGCTACTCGTCCCCGCCGAAGATGTTGCCGATGTCGCGCAGCGTGCCGCCGACGCCGGCGATGCCGCCCGTGCCCTCGCGGGTCGTGCCCATGATGCGGCCGGCCAGGCGCGAGAAGGGCAGCGTCTGCAGCACGCACTTGCCCGGGCCCGTGAGGCTCGCGAGGAACAGGCCTTCGCCCCCGAACAGCGCGTTCTTGAAGCCGCCGACGAACTGGATGTCGTAGGCCACGCCGTCCTCGAAGGCCACGATGCAGCCGGTGTCTACACGGACCTGCTGCCCCGGGACGAGATCGAACTCGACGAAGTTGCCGCCGGCGTGGACGAACACCGTTCCCGTTCCCGAGAGCCGCTCGAGGATGAAGCCCTCGCCGCCGAAGAGGCCTGCGCCGAAGCGCTTGGTGAAGGCCACGCTGACGTCGATCGCCTGCGTCGCGCACAGGAACGAATCGCGCTGGCACAACCACGCCCGCCGGCCGTCGAGGTCGAGGCGCTTGAGCTGGCCCGGGTGGGGCGCCGCGAAGGCCACCTGGCCGACGCTCCGGGCCACGAAGCGCGTCATGAACAGGCTCTCGCCGGCCATCATGCGCTTGAGGCCGCCGAGGAGCCCGCCGCTCATCTTGCTCTCCATCGCGACGTCGCCCGCCATGTAGAGCATCGCGCCGGGCTCGGCCTGCACCTCCTGGCCCGGCTGCAGCGGAACCACCACCGCCTGCATCACGTTCCCGATCACGTGGAAGTCGGTCGGCTGGCTCACGAGGGACTCCTCTCCGGAAGCTTAAGGTCGTCCGGGTTTGAAAGCCAGGGACGCGCTTGCTAGCATCCCCGGCCGAAGTCAGGACACGGGGCGGGAAGGAAGGCTCCCGCGGAGGGACGCGAAGATGGCCTCGTCGGAGATCGACAAGATTTTCGAGAAGCTCCCGAAGCTCTTCCAGAAGGGCTCCGTCAAGAAGGACACGAGCTTCTACTTCTCGCTGGGCGAGGACGAGAAATGGACGGTGCTCCTGGGCAAGGACAAGTGCACGGTGAGGCGGGGCAAGACCTCCGACGCCGACTGCTTCTTCAAGGCCAGCGAGCAGATGTTCCTCGAGGTCTGGAACGGCAAGTACACGCCCTCCGCGAAGGACTTCCTGATGGGCACGATCAAGAGCAACAACCCACTGATGCTCAAGGACTTCGTGGCGGCGTTCCAGAAGAAGTAGACGCCGTCATCGTCATCGGATCGCGGAGCGGCAGCGTCACCACCCGGCCGAGCGGCGCCAGGGAGTCGAGCGCCACGGGGTGCTTCGGGTCGCCCAGGTCGATCTCCTTCTGGTCGCCTACGACGAGGACCATCATCCGCTCGGGCACGAGGTGCGCGCGGGCCACGCGCCGCACGTCGTCCCTGGTGACGGCGCGAATGCGCTCCCTGTAGGTCTGCCAGAAGCCCGGGTCTCGCTTCGTGTATTCGTCGCCGGCGAAGGTGCCCACCACCTGCGCGGCGGAGGCGAAGCTCGAAGGGAAGGTCTCGATCAGGCTGCGCTTGATCGTCTCGAGCTCCTCGTCGGTCACGAGCTCCTCCCGGATCCTCCGGATCTCGTCGATGACGAGGCGCGTCGCGAGGGCGACACTGCGGCTCTTGCTCTGCAGACCAGCGCGGAAGCGGCCGGGGTAGTAGACGCCGAAGCCGATCCCCGAGCCGGCCGAGTAGGCGAGGCCCTCGTTCGAGCGCACGCTCCTCGTGATCCGCGACGTGAACCCGGAGCCGCCCAGGATCTCGTTCATCACCTCGAGGGCGTAGATGTCGGGGCTCGTGCGCAGCACGCCGGGCAGGCCGATGGACACGCGCCCCTGGTTGACGTCCTTCTGGATCCGGAAGAGCCCGGGCGCCGCGGGCCGGATCTCGCTCGGCACCGGCGGCACGGCGAGCCGCGGAGACGGCCAGCCGGCGAAGGCCGCCTCCAGCTTGCGGACGATCTCGCCCCTCGAGAACGCCCCCGACACGGCCAGGATCATGTTGGCCGGGTAGAAATAGCGCCTGTGGAAGGCGACGAGGTCGTCCCGGGTCACCGCTCGGAGCGAGGCTTCGGTCGAGAAGCGGTTCGTGAAGTGGCCCTCGCCCAGGAGCAGCACGTTCCACTCCCGGGCTTCGATGTCTGCGCTCTCGTCGTTGCGCTTCCTCATCTCCTGAAGGGCCTGCTCCTTCGCCAGGGCGAGGCGATCCTCCTGGAAGCGCGGCGCGCGCAGCACCTGGACGAACAGGCGCAGGGCCTCGTCGAGGTTGTCCTTGAGGCAGTTCAGGCTGGCGCTGGCGGAGGTATCCCCGACCCCGGTCCCGACCTGGGCTGCGAGGAAGTCCAGCCGCTCGTCGAGGGCCTCGGCGGACAGGCTGCCCGCCCCGCCCCGCCGCATCTGCGAGCCGACGAGGGCGGCCAGCCCCTCCTGGCCGGGGGGCTCGAGCCAGCGCCCCGCGCGGACCTGCACTGCGACGTTGACGAGGGGCAACGTCCGGTCCTCTTTCACGTAGGCGACCAGGCCGTTGCGGAGCACCACGCGGTGGTCCCTGGCCCGAGGCGGCTCGAAGGCGATCGGCTCGAAGGCGAGAGCGTCCGGCGTCTTGGGGATGTCCTGGCCCGCGCTCTCGAGCCCGAGGCCGAGCAGCAGCGCGAGAGCCGCTCTCATCGGCCGGGGTCTCCCTTGCGGCGGAACACGCCGACCGTGCGCGCGTCGGGCGCCAGGTACTCCCGCGCAACGCGCTGCACGTCGGCCGCGGTCACCGCGTCGGTCTCCAGGGCCGCCGTGCCGAGGTAGCGCCAGTCTCCGAGCGCGTCGTAGACGAGCAGGCGCTGCATGATGGACAGCGGTTGCAGGAGCCGGCGATACGCCGCCGCTTTTTCCTGGTTCTTGACCTTCAGCAGCTCTTCGTCGGGCACGGGCTCGTTCTTCAGCCGCTCGAGCTCCGCGTAGACCGCCTCCTCGGCGGCCGCCGGCCCCTGGCCATCCTTGACCGTGACCTCGACTCCGAAGATGCCCGCGTGCTTCTTGAAGTCGGCGAAGGCGAAGGCCTGGTTGGCCACCCGTCGGCCCAGGACCAGACCCTTGAACAGGCGGCCGGTGCGGCCGGACAGGAGCCCGGACAGGAGGTCGAGGGCAGCGCGGTCCTTGTGCACGAACGGCACGCCCTGCCACCAGACCCGCACCGTCGGCGACGTATCCGCCTCGGCGTGGTAGCGCTTCTCGCCGAGCGCCCTGGGCTCGAGGGTCACGACCTCGGGAGGATCGACCTTCCCGCGCGGCAGTCGCCCGAAGTAGCGCTCGAGGAGCGGCTTCACCGCGGCGCTTCGGAAATCGCCCACGAGAGCGCCCGTCAGGTTGTTGGGCGCGTAGTAGGTCGCGAAGTACTCCTTGGCCTGAGCCAGCGTGTACGCCGGGATGTCCGAGGCCCAACCCACCACCGGCCACTGGTAGGGATGGGCCTGCCAGAACAGCGCCTGGAACTCCTCCTCGAACCGGCCCAGGGGCGTCGCCTCGGTCCTGAGCCGTCGCTCCTCGAAGACCACGTCACGCTCGCTGTAGAACTCCCGGAACACGGGGTTCAGCAGGCGGTCCGATTCGAGCCAGCACCAGAGCTCGAGGCGGTTCCTCGGCAGGCGGACGAAGTAGAGGGTCGCGTCCTCGTCGGTCCCGGCGTTCAGGAACTCGCCGCCGTTGCGCGTGTAGATCTGGTCCAGCTGGTCCTTGACGATCGTCGCGCGCTGCCGCTTCACGAGCTCGTCGAACCGGCGCTCCAGCTCGCGGTAGCGCTCGGTCCTGCTCTCGGGCCTCCCGAGGTCGTCGATCTCGCCGCGGCGCAGGCGCTCGCGCATCCGCGCGAGCTCCTCCCGCATCGCCGCGCGCACGATCTCCTGCTCGTCGATCAGCTCGAGGTCGGCGTCGATGTCGGTCGTGCCGATCGCCCGCGTGCCCTTGAACATCATGTGCTCGAAGAAGTGGCTGAGCCCGGTGATGCCCGGCCGCTCGTTGGCCGAGCCGACCCGCGCCATCCAGCCCGCCGCGACGGTGGGCGCCTCGTGCCGCTCGAAGAGCAGCCACTTCATGCCGTTCGCCAGGCGCAGCTCCTCGACGGGAAGCTCCGGGGCCTCCGTCGCACCGACGGGGCTCGCCACGGCCAGCAGCAGGGCCGCGAGGCTTCGGGCGCTCAATGCAGCCCGGCCGCGAGCAGCGCCCGCTCGGCGACCCAGAACAGGAAGACGCCGAGGAAGACCACGAGCGCCATCTTCACGCCGCGCTCCTCGTTGACCTCGGGCATCAGGTCGCTGGCGGCGACGTACAGCGTCACGCCGGTGGAGACGGGCAGGGCATAGCCCACCGCGAACGCGAACCGGTGCATCCCCAGGACCCCCAGGAGCGTCGCGGCGCCGAGGATCAGCGCGGCGAGGAGCGCGCCGCGCTTCCCGTAGCCGGAGGCCAGCGCGATCGAGGCCACGGTGAAGCCCTCGGGGAACTTGTGGAGGAAGACGGCGAAGAAGATCAGCAGGCCCAGCGGCACCGAGACCAGGAAGCCGGAGGCGATCGAAACGCCGTCGAAGAAGGTGTGGATCGCGAGGCCCAGGACGGCCGACGCGCCCACCCCGGGACGCATCATCACGTCCCCGTGCACCTCCTCGCCGAAGTGGAAGTGCGGTGCGATCGTGTGCTCGAAGAAGTGCACGAGGAAGTAGCCGGCGAGGATCAGGACGGGTGCCTGCTCCGACAGCGCCAGCGACTCGGGCAGCATCCGCAGGAAGGTCGCGGCGAGCATGAAGCCCGCGCCCAGGGCCACGAAGTACTTGAGCAGGACCTCGTTCCAGCCCCGGCGGGAGACGACCACGAGGCCGCCGAGGACGTTCGCCGAAGCGGCGCCCAGGCCCAGAACGAGGCTGATCGGAAAGGACTTGTCCATTCGCGAAAGGACCGCGGAGCGTAGCATAATCTGGAGCTTCCACGTGCCCCCGCTCCGCGCGCTCATGTGCCTCACGAGCCTTCTCGCCGCGTCTTCGAGCCTGGGACAGGAGCCGGAGCTCCCGCCCCCGCCTCCCGAGGAGGAGGTCGTCGCCGAGGGTCCGGAGCCGGGGGCGCGCACGCTGACCCTCGCCGAGGCCGTGGAGCTGGCGGTGCGCAAGAACTTCGGGCTCCTCGACCAGGCCGACAGCGTGCAGGCTTCACACTGGAACGAGAACACGGCCGAGGCGCAGTTCCGCCCGCGCCTGACGCCCCGCTATCAGGCGAGCGACGACCAGTCGCTCTTCGCCCTGGATGCCTCGCAGCGCCTCCCCTGGCTGGGGGGAAGCCTGACCGGGACCGCCGCCTACCGGTCCATCGACCAGGTGGGTCCCTCGCCGGCGGGCAGCTCCACCGATTTCCGACTGGCCCTGAGCCAACCCCTGTTGCGCGGCTTCGGTCCCAACACCACCTATTACGACCTGAGGAACGCCCGCCGCGCCCGCCAGCGCCAGGAGCGCGCCTTCGAGGTGCAACGCCAGGTCGTGGCCGTGACCGTGGCGCGGGCCTACTATGCGGTGGTGCGCCAGCGGGCACTGATGGGGGTCTCGCGCCAGAGCCTGCGCCGCACCCGGGGCCTGCGCGAGGCCTCCGAGGCGCGCATGCAGGTCGGGCTCGCGAGCAAGCTGGACGTGTTCCGTGCCGAGCTGCAGGCCTCCCAGACCGAGGACGCACTGGTCCAGGCCCAGGCCACCCTCGAGGAGAGCAAGGAAGCGTTCCGCGCGCTCCTGGGCATGGCCCCGAGCGAGCCGGTGGAGCCGGAGGCCTCGACGCTGCCCGAAGCCGAGATCGAACTGGCTCCCCTCGCCGAGCTGATTCGCACCGCCCTGGAGCACCGCCTCGAGGTCCAGGAGGCCCGCGATCAGATCGACGACGCCCGGCGCACGGCCTCCCTCGCCAAGCAGAACCTGCTGCCGCAGCTCGACCTGACCGTGGCGGTGTCCCGCCTCGGCTTCGGGGCGGGCCTCGGCGACAGCATCGACCAGGGCGATACCCAGGTGAACGTGTTCCTGTCCACGTCCTACCCGCTGGAGCGGTCCGCCGACCGCGCCAACAAGGCGATCAGCGAGCTGGAGGTGGAAGCGCAGCGGCGGGCCCTGACGCAGCGCGAGCAGGACGTCGAGGGAGAGGTGCGCAGCGCGGTTCGGAACATCGAGCGGATCCAGAAGAGCGTCGAGCTGCAGCGCAAGAACGTGACCCTCGCCGAGCAGCAGCTCCGCCTGGCGACGCTCCGCTATCAGCGCGGCCTGGCCAGCAACTTCGACGTGGTCGACGCGGAAGGCAACCTGGTCACGGCCCGTTCGCTGCTCGTGGGCCTGCTCACGGACTTCCAGGTGGCGCGGGTCCAGCTCCTGCGCGTCCTGGGCACCCTCGATCTCGCCGCGGAGTTCGCCCCGTGAGCAGCGTGCCCTTGACCGCGGAGCGTCTCTCCCGCCTCCTCTCCGAGCTCAGGAGCCGGGCCCAGGAGGCGGCCCGCACCGCCGTCGAGGAGGCGCGGCCCTGGCTCAAGCGCGAGACCTGGACCCGGGAGCGTCTCACCGAGACCGGACGCTGGGCGCGGCGAAACCCGCGCCCCGTCCTGCGGCGGCTGCTGCTGCTCGCCGCACCACTCCTGCTCGTGGGCCTGTGGCTCCTGGGCGGCGGGCCGCCCGACCGCCTGCCCTTCGCCACGGTGGCCGAGGGCCCGTTCCGCGTCACGATCGTGGAGAGCGGCACGTTGCAGGCGCTGCGCTCCGTCACCTACGCTTCCCAGATCCAGAGCAACCAGGCCAAGATCGTGGCCATGGCTCCCGAGGGCAAGCTCGTGCAGAAGGGGGACATGCTGCTGCTCTTCGACTCCGCGCCCTTCGAGGAGGAGATCCGCAAGAGCGAGGCGCTTTTGCGCCAGGCCCAGGCGGACCTGGAGAAGGCCCAGCAGGACCTGAAGCTCCAGGGCATCGCGAACCGCGAGGAGCTGGCCGTTGCGCGCCAGAAGCTCGAGCGCAGCGAGCTGGAGTTCAAGGACGTGAGCGCCGGCAAGGGGCTGCTGCGCGAGGAGGAGGCCCAGGCCGCGGTGACGAACGCCGAGCGCGAGCTGCAGAAGGCCATCACCGCCCACGAGGACCTGAAGCCGCTGCTCGGCGAGGGCTTCATCACCAAGCAGGAGCTGGAGAAGGCCGAGCAGCAGGTCGCCCACCAGCGCGAGGAGCTGGCCCTCGCCCAGCGGCGCCAGCGGGCCCTCCTCGACTACGGCCGGCCCCTCGAGCTGTCCCAGGCGCGGGCCGAGGCGACGCTGTCGAAGGAGGCGCTCAAGGAGCTGGCGGTGGCGGCGGACTCCAAGCTCGGGCAGAAGCGGGCGGCGATCCAGGCGGCCCTCGCCCGCATCCAGGAGCTCGAGGCCAAACTGAACCTGGCGCGCCAGCAGCTCTCGCGGACCGAGGTGCGGGCGGACGTCCCGGGCATCGTGGTATACAAGGACGTGTTCTTTGGATCGGAGCAGCGGCGTCCCCAGGTCGGGGACCAGGTGTGGGCCAACCAGCCGCTCCTGATCCTGCCCGACATCTCGCGGATGACCGTCGAGACCAAGGTGCGGGAGACCGACATCCACAAGGTCGAGAAGAACCAGAGCGTCGGCGTCCGCGTCGAGGCCTACCCCGACCTGAGGCTCACCGGCAAGGTCAACCTGGTGGGCACCCTCGCCCAGGAGGAGAAGGAGCGGCGCGGGACCAAGTTCTTCGGCGTGCAGATCCTGGTGAACGAGTCCGAACCGCGCCTCCGGCCTGGCATGACCGCGCGGGTGGAGATCCAGGTCGAGGAGCGCGGCCGCGCCCTCTCGGTGCCCCTGGACGCGGTCTTCGAGAAGGGCGGACGCCAGGTGGTCTACGTCCTCCGGGGCCGCTCCACCCAGGAGCGCGAGGTGGCCCTGGGACCCGCCAACCAGGACTTCGTTGCGATCGAGCGCGGCCTGCGCCGCGGCGAGCGCGTGGCGCTCCGCGATCCCGAGGCCCCGGCCTCGGACTTCGGTGCGCAGACCGCCCAGTGAGCCTCCCTCCGACCACGCCGAGCGCCGACGCGGCGGGCCAGCGCGAGAAGAGCTTCGGCCTGCTGCTCTTCGACGCCGAGGAATGCCTGGCCCGCGGCGAGGCCGAGCGCGCCATGGTGCTGGCGTCCCGGGCCGTCAAGGAACGGCCCGACAACTTCACGGCGCGCTCCCTGGTCGAGCGGGCCCGGCGCGAGCTGCTCCGGGGGCGGCGGCGCGAGAAGCTGGAGGCCCGCATCCGCGAAGCTCAGACGCTGGTGGGCCGGGGCGACTTCGCGGCGGCCGAGAAGATCGTCACCTCCGCGCTGAAGCTGATCCCGGACCACGAGGCAGCGCTCCAGCTCTTCGCGAAGATCAAGGACCGCCCGCGCGCCTCGGCCGCCGAGGCCGAGGCAGAGCGCGAGCTCCTGCGCCTGGAGCGGGCACAGGCGGAGAAGTCCCTCGACGCGGCTCGCGCGGCGCTCAGGGCGGGCCTGCTGCTGCGGGCCCTCGCCTTCGTCCGCCGCGGCCTCCGCCAGGTGCCCGATCACCCGGAGCTCCTGGCGCTGCTCAAGGAGACCCAGGCGCAGATCGGCTCGCTGGACGCCGACCGCACTCGTCGCCGCGCCCTCTCGGCCCAGGTGCGCGAGGGCCTCGACCTGCTGGCGGAGGGACGGACCGACGACAGCCTGCGCGTGCTGCGGGCGGTGCTCCTCGAGGACCCCGACCACGCTCGCGCGCAGGCGGCCATCCAGGAGGTGCGCCGCGCGGTGACCGCGCGCCGCGCGACCCCCGCGGCCGCAAGCGCCGCGGCTCGCACGCCGGCCCCAGCCGCGGCGGCTCCCGCCCCGGCGCCCCTGCCGCCGCGACCGTCGCCGACCCCGAGCCGGCCAGCCCGCGACCGCGTCGCCGACGCGGAGCGTCCGACCGTGCCGGTCGAGATCCTGCTGCCCCGCACGCTGCGCAAGGCGACGCCGCTGCCCTGGATCCTGGGCGGCGGCGCCATCATCCTCGCGATCGTCATGTTCGTGCTCCTCTCGGGGCGCGCCGACAGGACGCCGCCAGTGGCGCCCCAAGACCACGAGCCGGAAGCTCCCGGCACCACCCCGCCTCCTGCCGCGAGCCCGCCGGTGGCGGAGGCTGGGCCGCTTCAGGAGCTCCCCGCGGAGCTGCGCGCCGTGGTGGAGGCTACCCTCGCGGGCTACGCCCGGGCCCTGGAGAGCGCCGACGCGGCGCTCCTCGCGAGGGTCCGGCCCGACATGAGCGCCGAGGCCCGCGAGGCGCGGCTCGTGCCGTTCCGGGGCGCGCTGAACGCCGCGACCGACCTGCGCGTGATCGAGGCCAGCGTCACCGGCGATCGCGCCCTCGTCCAGCTCCTGGCCACGGACGTCGTGGTGGGCGGCCAGGGCGCGCCGCGTCCGCCCACGGCGGAGACGCTGGTGTTCGAGCGCGGCGCCGCGGGCTGGCGCATCGTCACGCGCTAGGCCTGGTGCTGGCTCAGCTCCGCGACGTCCGCAAGGTCTTCAGGCGCGGCGCCCGCCAGGTCGCCGCCCTCGACGGCCTCTCCCTCGAGATCGCCGAGGGCGAATCGCTGGCGATCATGGGGCCCTCGGGCTCGGGGAAGTCCACGCTGCTCGCCATCCTCGGCTGCCTCGAGCGCCCCAGCTCCGGCGAGTACCTCCTCGACGGCGCGCCGGTGCAGGAGCTCACCGACGAGGCCCTGTCGCGGGTGCGGAACCAGCGCATCGGCTTCGTGTTCCAGGCCTTCCACCTCATCCCCCAGCTCAGCGTGGCCGAGAACGTGGCGACGCCCCTGCTCTATCGCGGCCTCGGCGAGGCGGAGAGCCTCCGCCGAGCCCGGGCTGCCCTGGAGCGCGTGGGCCTGCTCCCGCGGGCCGAGCATCGTCCGACGGAGCTGTCGGGGGGCGAGGCGCAGCGGGCGGCGATCGCGCGCGCCCTGGTGGGCGAGCCGCGCGTCGTCCTCGCCGACGAGCCCACCGGCAACCTCGACAGCGCCACCGGCGAGGAGATCGCCCGCCTTCTCGAGGAGCTGCATCGCGCCGGCCGCACCGTGGTGCTCGTGACCCACAACGAGGCCCTGGCCCGACGCGCCTCGCGCGTCGTGCGGCTGCGGGACGGCCGGCGCGAGGAGCGCACCGCGTGATCTCGCCCCGGGCCCTCGTCCGCCTCGGCGTGCGCAGCTTGCTCGTCCACAAGCTGCGCTCGACCCTCTCGATCCTCGGCGTGGTGTTCGGCGTGGCCGCGGTGGTCGCGATGTCCTCGGTGGGCGAGGGCGCGCGACGCGAGGCCCTGGCCCAGGTCGCTTCGCTCGGCATCGACAGCATCACGGTGCGCCACCGGCCGGGAGCGGACCAGCCCGGGTCGGGGCTGCGCCTCGAAGACGTGGAGAGCCTGCGGGCCGTCGTGCCCCACCTGGTGGCGGTCGCGCCGCTGCGCGAGGCGCGCCTCCAGGCCGAGGTGACGGGGCGCCACACGGACGTGGTGGCGCTCGGCACGACGCCTGACTACGCAGGGGCCGCGCGTCTCCAGCTCGAGCGCGGCCGCTTCTTATCCGACCTCGACGTCCGCGAGGCCAAGCGCGTCGCCGTGTTGGGTGCCGCCGCGGCCCGGGAGCTGTTCCCGCTCCAGGACCCACGGGGCGAGCGCTTCCGGCTGGGAGGCGACTTCTTCCAGGTCGTCGGGGTGCTCGAAGGGCGCGCCGCGCCGAAGGGCCGGGGCGGGCCGATCCGCACCCGGGACATCAACCGCGCGGTGGTGGTGCCGCTGCCCGCCCTGGACCACGGAGTGGACCCGCGGCGGGACGGCATCGACGAGGCCGTGCTGCGGGTGGAGGACGGGCGGGAGGTGGTGGCGTCGGCCGAGGTCGTGAAGGCGACGCTACGGCGCACCACGGCGGGGGCAGCCCTCGACATCGTGGTGCCCCGCGAGATCCTGCGCCAGCGCGAAGCGACCCAGCGCATCTTCAACGTCGTGACCGGCGCGATCGCGGCGATCAGCCTGCTCGTGGGCGGCATCGGCATCATGAACATCATGCTGGCGAGCGTCGCCGAGCGCACCCGCGAGGTGGGCATCAGGCGCGCCCTGGGGGCGACGCAGCGCGAGATCGCCGCGCAGTTCCTGGTCGAGGCCTCGCTGCTCACCTTGGCGGGCGGCGCCCTGGGCGCGCTCCTGGGCGTCCTGGGCGCGGCGTTGATCCAGAGCTTCGCGACGTGGCCGACGGCGCTGTCCCCGCTCCTGCTGCTCGCGGCGCTCCTCGTGGCGCTCCTCGTGGGCGTCGGCTTCGGCTTCTACCCGGCGTGGGCAGCCGCGCAGCTCCAGCCCATGGAGGCACTGCGCTTCGAGTGAGGCTCAGAAGAAGGTGCGCGCGCCTCCGACCACGCGATAGGCGTCGTCGACGACGAAGAACGCGCGCCAGCGGTCGAAGGTGAGGCACGGGTGCGAGATCCCGAAGCCGACCAGGTCGCCGGGGCGCAGCGGCGTGTCCGCGCCCGTGTCGAGGAGCGCGTGCTGGTCGTTGAGGGCCGCCGTGGCCAGCGGCCAGGCCAGGGCCGCCGGCGCCGCGTGCTCGCCGGGACGGAACCACGCGAGCGGCCGGGGCAGCTCGCCGTCGTGGGACGCGTCGCGCTTGCCGAGGCCGGCTACGACTCGCGCGGGCTCCGGCCGCGAGAGCACGGCGGCCCACACCTCGAGGGCCGCCCGCGGCGGGGGCCCGAGGGAGCGGACCGCGGGCCAGCGCTCCGCGACGCGCGCGAAGGCCCGCGCATACGTCCCGTCGTCGTGGACGAGGGCGCAGCCCGAGCGCAACACGACGCGGTGCGGCTGCGAGAATCGAGCGCCGTCGAGACCGGCCGCGACGAGGTCGTAGAAGGCCGAGCCGCCCGCGCTGAGGAGGATCTCCCCGGACGCGAACAGGCGCGCCGCGTCGAGGGCCCGGGCCGTGGCGCCGATCTGCGCCA
The DNA here is from genome assembly GCA_035691285.1 of Vicinamibacteria bacterium. Classification (GTDB taxonomy): domain Bacteria; phylum Acidobacteriota; class Vicinamibacteria; order Fen-336; family Fen-336; genus DATFEN01. Next base: position 84,421 of record DASSJI010000034.1, read on the forward strand.
CGAAGGCCGCGACCGCCGCGGCCTCCTCCGCGGCGCTCTCGCGGTGGAGCAGGCCCTCGAAGCCCGCGACGCCGACGAGGCGCAGCGCGGGCGCGCGCTGGACCATGCGGGCCACCGCGAGGGCGGCGTCCACGTCGCGGCACCCGGCGCGGCCCCCGGCGAAGCCCACTTCCAGGAGGACGGGCAGCGGGCGCGGCGCTTCCCGCAGCGCCTCCTGCCACAGCCGCACACCGTCCACGGAGTCCACGTAGGCCACGAGCTCGAACCCGGTGTCCCTGCGCAGCTCATCGGCCAGGAAGCACAGGCCGTGACGATCCGCCACCTCGTTCGCGAGCAGGACGCGCGCGACCCCGAAGCGGCGCGCCTGAGCGACCTGCCCTGCCGTGGCGAGGGTGATGCCCCAGGCCCCGTCCTCGAGCTGCAGGCGGAACAGCTCCGGGCTCATCGTGGTCTTGCCGTGGGGCGCGTAGAGCGCGCCGGTCGCGTGGAGGAGCCGCTTCAGGAAGGCCCGGTTCGCGTCCAAGGCGCTGCGCTTGAGCAGCGCGAAAGGAGGCATGAGGTCGCGGAGCGCGTGCCAGCCCCTCGAGCCGAGCGCTTCGAACGGAAACGCCGGCGTGCCGGGCGGCACGCCCTTCAGGCCGTCGTCGACGACGCCCGTCACGCCGTCTCGAGCACGAGCCGCGCCAGGAGCTCCGCGCGCCGCGCCAGGTCGTCCACGAATACGCACTCGTCGCGGGCGTGAGCCCCGCCACCGTCGGGTCCGAGACCGTCGAGGGTGGGAACTCCCGCCGCCGCGGTCAGGTTCCCGTCGGAACCGCCTCCCACCCGGGCCGCGCCCAGCTCGAAGCCCAGCTCGGCCGCGATCCGCCGCGCCGCCTCGTAGAGCCGCCGCGAGCCCGGGCTCTCCTCCATCGGCGGCCGGTCGAACTCGCCCTCGACCGCCACGACCACGCCGTCCACCTCGCTCGCGTACCCGCGGAGCGCCGCCTCCACGCGCCGGGCCTCGGCCTGCGACCAGACCCGTACGTCGACCTGGAGGGAGGCGGCCTCGGGCACCACGTTCGTCTTGGCCCCGGCCCTGGCCACGGTCGGCGTGACGCTGGTGCCGCGGGCGGCGTCGCCCAGCCCGGTACAGAAGAGCGCGGCCCTCGCCAGGGCGATGAGGGCGGAGCGGCCCTTCTCGGGCTCGAGGCCGGCGTGGGCCGCGCGGCCGGCGAAGCGCAGCTCGAACAGGCCGGTGCCCTTGCGGGCGACCTTGGCCGCGCCCTGCTGGGGCGGCTCGAGCACGAAGACGCGGTCGTGACGCCCCGCCTCGTCGAGGAGCAAGGCCCGCGACGCGGCGGAGCCGACCTCCTCGTCGGGGGTCAGGAGCAGCGTGACACCGGGAAGCTTGGGCGCCTGGGCCAGCGCCGGGACCACCGCCATGGCCACGGCGATGCCGGCCTTCATGTCGAAGACCCCGGGACCGCTGGCGCGGCCGTCGCGCACGGCGAAGGCCAGCTCGGCGAGGCTGCCCGCCGGCCACACCGTGTCGAGGTGGCCGAGCAGCAGGGCGCCGCCCTCGCCGACGCGGGCCAGGAGCGCCTCTCCGCGCGGCGGACAGGGCCGGGTCTCGGCCCGTACGCCGCGCTCTTCGAGGCGGCGCGCCACGAAGCGCGCGAGGGCCGTGACGCGCTCGGCGTCGTCCGAGGGGCTCTCGCGCACGACCAGCGCCTCGAGGTCGCGGAGCAGCGCGGCGGCCTCGAAGCGCAGGCCGTTCTCCAACCGGAGCTACTCCTCGAAGGTGCGCGCCGCCTCCACCGCCGCGTCGTACTGCGCCTGGGTGGGGTTCGCCGCGGGCCTTCGGCTCTGGAGGAAGCGCAGGGCTGCGTCCGGGGAGCGGAACAGCCCCGCGCACAGGTGGGCCAGCACCAGCGTCGAGGAGCGGCCCACCCCGGCCATGCAATGAACGAACACCGGGACCTTGTCCTTCTCGCACTGGCGCAGGAACGCGATGCCCATGTGGAGGTGCACGATGCTCGGAGGCTCGTGGTCCACCGTGGGCAGCCACAGGAACGCCTCGAAGGTCCAGGGATCGGCGCCTTCCTGCTTCATGTCGACGCAGGCGCGCACGCCCTGGGCGCGCAGCCGGTGGTAGTCGTCGAGGCTCGCGATGCGCGAGCCGAGCCAGATGTAGTCGGTGATGCGGTCGAAGCTGACCCGGTCAGGGGAGAGGATCATGGAACCGCTCGCACAGGTCGACGAGGGTCTTGACCCCGAAGCCGATGGCACCTGCCTCGTAGTACTTCCACTCGCGGTCTCGGAACATCGGCCCAGCGATGTCGAGGTGGACCCAGGCCGCCTTCTCCGGCACGAACTCGCGGAGGAACAACCCCGCGGTGATCGCCCCCGCCAGGCCGCCTTGCGAGATGTTGTTGAGGTCCGCGAACGGCGTCTTGAGCGATTCGCGGTATTCCTCGACGAGCGGCAGCTCCCAGAACGCCTCGCCGTGGTTCTCTCCCGCCCGGGAGATGCGACGCATCAGCTCCCGGTCGGTGCCCATCATCCCCGCGACGCTCGGGCCCAGGGCACGCACCACGGCTCCGGTGAGGGTGGCGATGTCCACGACGTGGGTGGCGCCCTCCTCGCCGGCACGGGCCAGGCCGTCGGTCAGCACCAGCCGCCCTTCGGCGTCGGTGTTGTCCACCATGATGGACTTCCCGTTCTTCGCGGTGAAGATGTCGCCGGGGCGCTGCGCGTTGGCGTCCGGAAGGTTCTCGGCGCAGCAGAGCAGCCCCACCACCTTGACGTCGGGGCGCAGGCGGCCCAGGGCGCGCATGCTGTACAGCACCGCCGCGGCGCCCGCCATGTCGCCCTTCATCTCCCACATGTGGTCGCCGGGCTTGAGGCTGATGCCGCCCGAGTCGAAGGTGATGCCCTTGCCGACCAGGGCCAGCGTCTCGGCCGAGGCCTTGCGCGGCACGTGGCGCAGGATCACGAGGCGGGGCGGATGCACGCTGCCCTGGCCGACGCGCAGCAGGCCGTTGAAACCGCGGGCCTTGAGGCCGGCGGGGTCCATCACCTCGACCTCGAGCTCCACCTCCTTGGCGACCTCCTGGGCGCGCTCGGCGATGTGCTCCGGGGTCACGACGCAGCCGGGCTCGTTGATCAGGTCGCGGCAGCGGTTCACGTTCTCCGACACCCAGGCGTAGCGGGCCTTGCGGGCCTCGGCGTCGACGCGGTGATCAGGGTGGGCGATCACCGTGAGCTGGAGGTCCTTCTGGAGGAAGTCGTCCCTCTCCAGCTTGTAGCGGTCGAAGGTGTAGGCGCCCAGGTACGCCCCCTCGACGACCTTGCCCACGAGCGGGGCCGCTTCGACGGCGTTCACGAGGACGCCGACGCGGGCCAGCCGGTAGTCCCGGGCCAGGCGCATGGCGCGGGCGGTACAGGTCTTGACGTTCTCCCAGAGGTTGAAGCCCTTGAGCAGGGGGCTCCAGAACAGGAGCAGGGCCCGGGCGCCCTCCCGCTCGCCGAGCTGGACGAAGTATTCCCGCCGCAGGGACTTGTCCTTGAAGGCGGCGGCCGCCCGCTCGACCTGGGCCTTCACCCCGGGGTCGTCGTCGACCACATGCAGGGTCTTCTCGGGGTCCAGGACCACCACGAGGAGGTCGAGGGGTGTCTGGGAGACGGGAGAGAAGGAGAGCTTGATGTTCATGAGGAGGGACTCCGCGGGGCCCAATGGAGAGGGCGATTATACTTCACCCCCGGTGGCTCCCCCGAAGATGGCCGTGTTCGGCGTGCCGTCGGCGGCGGGGGCGCGCGGGCCGGGCGTCGAGCGCGCGGCGTTCGCGCTGCGGGAGGCCGGCTTGCTCACCGCCCTCGCGCGCCACGCCCGGGTCGTCAACCTCTCGGACCTGTCGCTCTTCCCTTGGCGGGACGACCCCGGGCACCCCAAGGCGCGCAACGCTCCGATAGCCGCCTGCGCCGCGCGAGCGGCCGGGGACGAGATGGCGCGCGCCCTCGAGGCGGGCTTCACGCTGGTGATCGGAGGGGACTGCTCGCTCCTTCCCGGCACGGCGGGCGGCGTGCGACAGGCCCTGGGCCGCGACGTGGGCGTGGTCCATGTGGATGCCAACGCGGACCTCAACACGCCCGAAACGACGCCTTCCGGACAGCTCGACGGGATGGCCCTCGCCCTCGCCCTGGGGCGCGGGGTCCCCGAGCTCGCGGGCGCCGTGTGCCGGCCTCCCGCCGTGAGGCCGGAGCACGCCACGCTCGTGGGCTACCGTGAGCTGGACCCTGGCGAGGTGGGGCCGGCGCGGGAGCTGGCCCTGGCGCTCAGCGCCGAGCAGGTGCGGGAGCGCGGCGCCCCCGGCGCGGCCGCGGCGGCCCTGGCCGCGATTCGCAACGAGGACGGGCCGGTCCTCGTCCACTTCGACGTGGACGTCCTCGATCCCGAGGCGATGCCGGTCAAGGACGCCCTCACGCCGGGACGAGGCCTCGCGTGGGACGAGGCGGAAGCGCTGCTCGTCGCGCTCGTCCGATCGCCGCGGGTGGTCGCGCTGGAGCTGTGCGAGTTCAACCCGGCCAGGGACGAGGACGGCCGCGCCGCCCGGCACCTCGTGGAGCTCCTCGAGCGCGGGGTCGCCGCCCGCGCAGCGGTGGCCTGACGTGGGCGACGCCTTCCCGCGCGTGATGGCCGCCGTGGTGCAGGCAGCGCCGGTCGTCCTCGACCGCGAACGGACCCTCGACCGGATCGAGGCGCTTGCCGCCGAGGCGGCCGGACGCGGCGCTCGCCTTGTCGTCTTTCCCGAGGCGTTCGTCCCGGCCTACCCGGCCTCGCCGGTGTTCGGCCCGGTGTTCGGCGGCTTCTTCGACCCGCAGGCGGGCGCCGCCTTCCGGCGCCTGGCGGCGAACGCGGTCGAGGTGCCGGGCGCTGCGACGGAACGGCTGGGCGGCGTCGCCAAGTCGCACGGCCTGCACCTGTGCGTGGGCGTGAACGAGCGCACGCGCACCGGCACGCTTCACTGCACCCTGTTGCTGTTCGGACCGACGGGCGAGCTGCTCCAGGCGCGCCGCAAGCTGGTCCCGACCCACGACGAGCGCATGGTGTGGGGGCCCGGCGAGGCCAGGGCACCGACGACCGTCGAGACGTCCTACGGTGCGATCGGCCAGCTCGCGTGCTGGGAGAACTACATGCCGCTCTGCCGGATGAGCCTCTACCAGGGCGGCGAGCGCATTCACCTGGCGCCCACGGCCGACGCGAGCGACGGCTGGCAGGCGACGCTCCGCCACATCGCCCTCGAGGGCCGCGTGTTCGTGCTGGCCTCGAACCAGTACGTGACCCGGGCCCACTACCCGGCGGACTTCGAGCTGGCCGAGACCCTCCGCGCGGCGCCGGAGGTCCTGTGTCGCGGGGGCAGCGCGATCGTGGCCCCCGACGGCGGTTACCTCGCCGGGCCGCTCTACGGCGAGGAGGGCATCCTGACGGCGGAGCTCGACCTGGGCGCGGCGGTCGAGGGCAAGCAGCTCCTGGACGTGGCCGGACACTACGCGCGTCCCGACGCGCTCCGTCTCGCGACCGGCGACTGAGGCCGGCTTGCGACGCCTCGCGGCCGAGGCGTATGCTCGCTGCCGCTCTCTCCGAAGGAGGCTTTCGTGGCACGCAAGGCCCCGGCCGTGGCCCTCGTCGTCGCGCTCGTGTCGGCGCCGCTGCCCATGGGCGCCCAGGCCCCCGATCCCGAGGTCGCCAAGGGCGTGGCTCTCGTGGACGACGGCGACTACGACGCCGCGATCCTCAGCCTCGACGCCGCCGCCCGGCGCCTGGCGAAGGATCCGCAGAGAACGAAGGACCTCTCGCAGGCGTACCTGTATCTGGGCATCGCCTACATGGGCAAGGGGCACGAGGCCGCCGCGAAGGCGAAGTTCAAGGAGGCAGTGGCCCAGATCAAGGACCTGACGCTGTCTCCGGACAAGTTCCCGCCCAAGGTCATCAACGCCTTCGAGGCGGCGAAGGCCGAGGCAGGCCAGGCTCAGACGGCCGCGGCCGCGCCTCCGACCGCGCCGCCAGCCGAGAAGAAGAAAGGCGGCGGCGGCAAGGCGATCCTGATCATCGGCGGCGTGGCCGCCGCGGCAGGCGTCGCCGTGGCGGCGGGCGGGGGCAGCAGCAGTTCCGGCCCGACTACCACCACCACCACGTTGCCCGCGCGCAATCGCCAGGAGTTCGCCGGCACTCTCACGGGCTACGAGACCCGGGGCTACCAGATCGTGGCCACGCGCTCCGGCACGCTCGAGGCCCAGGTGACGTGGCAGGACGGGCAGCTCGAGCTCGTCCTCGCCTGCCAGGAGCACGACCCGCCCTATACGGCCTGCGGCACCTACAACCGCACGACCAACACCACCGGCACCCTGACGGCGTCCGTCACGCAAAAGACGTACGACATCCTGGTCCAGAACTTCATGCCCAGGCCCCAGAGCTACACGCTGGTCGTGCTGCATCCCTGACGAGGCTCGGCCGCGTGAACTGCCCCGTCTGCGAGGCCGAGAACGAAGCCGGCTCCACCACCTGCGTCCGTTGCGGAGCGTCGCTCGAGGCCGCGACGCCCACCTCCGTCATCGTCACGATCGACTTGAAGCCGGGCACGTTGTTCCACGGGCGCTACGAGATCCAGGGACCCCTGGGGCGCGGCGGGATGGGGATGGTGTACCGCGCCCGGGACAAGACCCTCGACGAGGACGTGGCCATCAAGGTGCTGCGTCCGGAGTTCGCCGAGGACCCCAAGATGGCCGAGCGCTTCAAGTCGGAGATCAAGCTCGCCCGCCGGATCCGCCATCGCAACGTCTGCGCGATCCACGACTTCGGCGAGGACCGCGGGGTGCTCTACATCTCCATGGAGCTGATTGACGGCGTCGACCTCAAGCACATCCTGAAGCGGCGCGGCGCGCTCCCTCCCGCAGAGGCCTACGACGTCGCGATCCAGGTCGCAGAGGGCCTCGAGGCCGTGCACGCGTCCGGGATCATCCACCGCGATCTCAAGACGCCCAACATCATGGTCGACAGGGGCGGCGTGGCGCGGCTCATGGACTTCGGCATCGCCAAGCGCCAGGAGGGCGGCGGCGCCTCGACCGCAACGGGCCACGTCCTCGGCACGCCGGAGTACATGAGCCCCGAGCAGGCGCAGGGCCAGCGCGTGGACGCGCGCACCGACGTGTACGCCCTCGGCGTCGTCATCTACGAGATCTTCACCGGCGACGTGCCGTTCCGCGGCGAAACGCCGATCTCGACGATCCTCAAGCATCTCCAGGACCCGCCGCCCCTGGACCGGACCAAGCTCCCCAAGTCCCTGCGGCCGGTTCTGGCGAAGGCCCTGGCCAAGGAGCCCGGCGCGCGCTATTCCAACGCTCGTGCCGTCGCGGACGCGCTGCGGGAGGCACGCACGCCGAGCCGGAAGCAACAGCCGATCGCGACCGAGGTGCTCGTCGCGCCGACGCTGCCCCGGCCCGCGACGCGGCCCGCCCGGGCTGGGATGCAGCCGTGGGGG
>DASSJI010000035.1:0-14726 GCA_035691285.1 Vicinamibacteria bacterium
CTGCAGATGGTCGGACGCAACGGCCTCCACAAGTACAACAACCAGGACCACGCGATGCTGACGGCCCTGCTCGCGGTCAGGAACGTCCTGGGAGAGAAGCACGACGTGTGGGCCGTGAACACCGAGGACGAGTACCACGAGGCTGGAGGCGAGACCTCCCCGACCGCGGAGTAGTCAGTCGAGGGTCTCCGTGGGCGAGTCGGGCGCCGCGAAGCGCACGGTCAGGCTCTCCGTTCCCAACCGGATCACGTCACCGTCGCTCAGGGTCACCGAGCCCGCCAGACGCGTCTCTCTCAGGAAGGTGCCGTTCTTGCTCGCGAGGTCCTCGATGGAGGCGCTCCGGCCCTCGACCCGGATCCGCGCGTGCAGCCGTGACACCTTGGCGCCCGCCAGGACGACGTCGGCCTCCTCGGCCCGGCCGATGTCGTGGACGCCGGCTCCGAGGGCGAACTCCCGCTCCTTCCAGATGAGGAACACCCGGAACGGGGAGGACGCGCCCGGTTCCGCCTCGGCCTCGAAGGCGTAGCCGAAGCCGCGCACCGTCCGCAACCAGCGCGGCGCGCGGGCATCGTCGCCGATGCCCTGCCGCACCTCGAAGGCGAGCGTCGCGAGGTTGACGTCGGACACGAAGGTTTCGGGCCAGAGCGCGTCGCGGATCTCGGCCTTGGAGACGGCCCGGGGCCGCTCCCGGACGAGCAGCTCCAGGAGCGCGAAGGCCTTCGGGGTCAGCTCGATCGGCTTCCCGCTTCGCTCGAGGCGGCGCGCGTCCGCATCGAACACGCAGTCCCCGAATCGCAGCTTCACCCGAGCCACCCGCCAGGACTCAACGGCCAGCGCCTAGGGCCATGTGTCACCGGCAGCGTAATCCAACAGAGATCCAACCGGGATCCAAACCTCAAGGCGCTCGCGCTTCCGACCTTCTTCCCCAACCGGGAGGCGGAAGATGGATGGCAATCGGGCGACCTGGCGGGCGGCGCTGATGGCGGCCGCCACACTGGCCGGCGAGGTCACCGCCGCGGAGCGTCCCAACGTCCGGCTCATCCATGCGGACGCGCGCCTGGCGGTGAGCCAGGCTTTGGATTCGGCCGCGGCACGGCTTGGGCGTCCGGACTGCGCCGCCATCCTCGACGAGTTCGAGGATGTGCGCGGCCGCTCCCTGCAGGACAACCTCACGGCGCTCTCCATCGACGCTCCGGCCTATCTCGGCACGGTGCTCTTCTACGACGGAGAGACGGATCCGGGCTGTGCGAGGCAAGAGGTCGTCGCCGTAGCGGTGCCTGGCATCCGCATCGTCAAGATATGCCGCGGCTTCTTCAGGCGCTGGAAGCTGCGTCCGGACGAGGCCGAGGCAACCTTGATCCACGAGGCGCTCCACACGTTGGGCCTCGGCGAGAACCCGCCCAGCAGCCGCGAGATCACGGCCCGGGTGCTGAAGCGCTGCCACTGAGGCGATGGCGCAGCGCGTAGTTGATGTCGGGGATCACGACCACCCGCAGCCGGCCGACTTCGAGCGCCAAGGCCGGGTTCCGAAGATTCTCACACGAACGAGTTGCGACGGGACGGCGTGCTCTAGAATCACCCATGCCCCACGACATGCCCCTGGTCACCACGCTGGCCGCCGCCCTGGCGGCCGCGTGGGCGTTCGGCATCGTGGCGCAGCGCGTCGGCCTGTCGCCGATCGTCGGCTACCTGCTGGCCGGGATCGCGATCGGCCCGCATACCCCCGGCTTCGTCGGCGACGTCGCGATCGCGTCGCAGCTCGCGGAGATCGGAGTGGCCTTGCTGATGTTCGGCGTCGGGCTGCACTTCCACCTCGACGAGCTCTTGGCCGTCCGCGGCATCGCCGTGCCCGGCGCGCTGCTGCAGAGCGGCTTCGCCACCCTCCTCGGCCTGGCCGTTGGCCTGGCCATGGGCTGGCCGCCTACCGCGGGCCTCGTGTTCGGCCTGGCCCTCTCCGTCGCCAGTACGGTGGTCCTGATGCGCGGCCTCGAGAGCCGCGGCCTGGTCGGCGCGCCGGCCGGTCACGCGGCGATCGGCTGGCTCGTGTTCGAGGACATCCTCACGGTCGCAGTGCTCGTGGTGCTTCCGATCGTGAAGGAGCTGCAGTCCGGCGCCGGCGTCGGCATGGGGGAGGTGATGGGCGCGCTGGGCGCCGCCCTCGCGAAGCTGCTCGCCCTGGTCGCCCTCGTCATGGTGGCCGGCTCGCGCGCGATCCCGCGCATGCTCGAGCTCAGCGCCCGCCTCCGGTCCCGCGAGCTGTTCACCCTGACGGTGCTGGCCCTGGCGCTGGCCGTCGCGGCGGGCGCCGCGCACTTCTTCGGCGTGTCGATGGCGCTGGGCGCGTTCCTGGCGGGAATGCTCGTGGGTCAGACCACCGTCAGCCAGCAGGCAGCCGCCGACGTCCTGCCGCTGCGCGACGCGTTCGCGGTCCTGTTCTTCGTCTCGGTCGGCATGCTCCTCGACCCCGCGTTCCTGGTGCGCGAGCCCTTCCTGGTGCTGGCCACGGTCGCGGTGATCGTGGTCGGCAAGGGCGTCGTCGCGCTCGCCGTGGTGGCGCTCTTGGCTCAGCCCGTGCGCACGGGCCTCGTGGTCGCGCTCGGCCTCGCCCAGATCGGCGAGTTCTCCTTCATCCTGGGCCAGATGGGCCGCGATCTGGGCCTGCTGCCCCCGGCGGGCGCGAGTTCTCTCGTGGCAGGCGCCCTGGTCACCATCGCGCTCAATCCGTTCCTGTTCCGGGCCCTCGACGGCATCGAGGACGGGTTGAGGAGGACGCCCTGGCTGTGGCGGCTCCTCGCAGCGCGGGCCGAGGCGCGGCGGGCTGCAAGGATCGGGAAGGGTGCGGGGCCGGTCGGAGCCCCAGGGGTCGTGATCGTGGGCTTCGGTCCCGTGGGCCAGACCGTGGATCGGCTCCTGCGCCAGTCGGGCATCGAGACGGTCGTCGTGGACCTCAACCTGGACGCGGTCCAGTCCCTGAGACGCGACGGCCGGCGCGCCGTCTACGGAGACGCCAGCCAGGTCGAGGTGCTGCGGGAGGCCGGCGTCGGAGCCGCGAGCGCGCTCATCGTCACGCTTCCGCACTCGGCCAACCGGCGGGCGCTGATCGCAGGCGCGCGGGAGCTGAACCCCTCGCTGCGCATCCTGGTGCGCGCGCGCTATCTCCGCGAGGGCGAGGAGCTGGCGCGAGCGGGCGCCGACGCGGCGTGCTACGAGGAGGTGGAGGCCGCCGTCGCCCTGGCGCGGGCGCTGCTCCGGGAAACCGGGACCGACGAGGAGACGATCCGGCGCGAGAGCGAGCGCGTCCGCGAGGACCTGACGCCCCTCGGCCGAAGCGTCGCCGTCTAGGCAGGCGCCGGTCGGCTGACTCAAGATCCCCCAACGCGAATCAGGCGAGGCCGTCGTCCTGCGGCAGCGGCATCGTCCACTCGATCGGCTCGCCCAGGCTCGCGAGGGCTGCAAGCCAGAAACCGGGGTACGGCAGCGGCACGCGACGCACCACAGCGTGGATGCGGCGCCGCAGGCCCGGGTTCTGGCTCGCGAGGGCATACAGCTCCCTCCACGCCGCGAGGTCCCCGCGGTCGAGGATCTGGGCCAGCACCTCGTCGCTATCGAGGTCGAGCCGGCTTCGATTCCAGCTGACGACCGTGCGCTCGAGGGCGCGCAGGCTCATCGGCCGTGGAGGAGGCCCGCAGCCAGGACTCCCGCCCAGTGCCGGCCTCGCGCCGAGAGGTGCGCCCAGTCGTTCCACGGCGCAACGAGTCCCTTGTAGGTGGCGAGATCCACCTCGGGCCTGTCGACCGGCGCCGCGCTCGCGAGCCGTTCGACCGCTTCGGCCACGGGAGACGCGCCACTCGGCTGCGCGTAGATCTCGTCGAACGAAGCGAACGCTTCACGAGCCGCCGGCTCGCCCAGCCGTTCGAGGAGGACCACGGTGTCGAGGTAGTCCCGCACGGTCCGCCGTGTGGCCAAGAGCCAGGCCTTGATGCGCGCCATCTCCGCCAGGGTCGGCACTCGCAGACCTGAAACGACCTCGGTCGCCAGCGGTCGCGTGCGTCGCAACTGCCGAATCCCCGTCACGACGCCGTCGAGGCTACCGAGGATCGCGACCGGGCGCTTCACGCGCGCCGTCTGCCAACCCGCTGCGGCTTCGAGCGTCGCCAAGACCTCGTCGAAGCGCGGTCGAAGGTCCTCGAGGACGTGGTCCCCGTCAAGGCTCTTTCGGTGCCCCGCGTGAAGTGCGGCGGCGGTGCCGCCGACGAGCACGGTCCCCGGCACGAGCGCCTGCAGGTGTCGCTCGGCGGCCAGCAGTCGTTCCCAGTCGGGAAGCGATTCGGGAGCCACTGGGTGAATTGTAGCGAACGACGCAGGCGTCGGAGTGACGCCTGCGGCCCTGGCTCCGCGCTACGATGCGCACCCTGTGACCGGCCTTCTGGCGCTGCTGATCTCGGCACAGGCCGCGGCCAGCGGCCCGGCGGTGCGGGCCGAGCGCCTCGCGCCTGCAGCAGGAGGGGACCGCCGGCCCGTCCACGTCGACGGCCGTCTCGACGAGCCCGCCTGGCGGCTGGCCCGTCCGGCGAGCGGCTTCCGCCAGCGCGAGCCGCTCGAGGGAGCGCCGGCAACCGACGACACCGAGGTGCGGGTGCTGTTCGACGAGGACACGCTCTACGTGGGCGTCCTGGCCCGCGACCGGGAGCCCGACAAGGTCATCGCTCGAATCCTCGAGCGCGACCGCCTCTTGCGTGCGGGCGAGGGCCGCTACCGGTTCGCGGGCGACGACGCCGTGGTGCTGCTCCTGGACCCCTTCCACGACCGCCGCAACGCCTTCGTGTTCGGCACGAACGCGAACGGCGCGGAGTACGACGCCCTGATCGCCGACGAGAGCGAGAGCTTCAACAGCGACTGGCGCACGGTCTGGCACGTGGCGGCGCAGCGCGTCCCCGAGGGCTGGTCGGCCGAGTTCGCGATTCCCTTCCGCTCGCTCCGCTACCCCGCGTCGGGAGCGCCCTGGGGCTTCAACGTCTACCGCCTCCAGCGCCGTAAGAACGAAGAGACGCTGTGGAGCGCCTGGTCACGCCAGGACGGGGGCTTCCATCGCGTGAGCCGCGCCGGGGTCGTCGAGGGGTTGCGGCAGCTGCCCCGCACCGGCGTCAACCTCGAGGTGCGGCCGTTCGCGCTGGCGGGCGCCGACCAGGATGCCCCGCAGGCGGCCACCCAGGCGCGGGCCGACGCAGGCGGGGACCTCAAGTGGGAGGTGCGCCCGGGCCTCGTCCTCGACGCCACCGTGAACCCGGACTTCTCGCAAGTGGAGGCCGACGAGGAGCAGGTGAATCTGACGCGCTTCTCGCTCTTCCTGCCCGAGAAGCGCGAGTTCTTCCTCGAGAACGCCGGGATCTTCGAGTTCGGCGACCGCGGGACCTTCGAGACCCCGCCGTTCCTGCTGTTCTTCTCGCGGCGCATCGGCCTGGACGAGGACGAGAACGAGGTGCCGGTCATCGCCGGTGGCCGGCTCACCGGCCGCGTCGGCGGCCAGACCGTCGGCTTCCTGGACGTTCGCACGGGCAGCAACCCGCTGGAAGCTCCGGCCAACCACGCCGTCGGCCGCGTCAAGCGCGACGTCGGCGGCAGCTCCTACGTCGGGGCCATGGTCACGGACAAGCGGCGCGAGGGGTTCGCCAACACCGCTGCCGGACTCGACGCGTCGCTCTGGCTCTCCGGCTCCCTGAACCTGCAGGGCTTCGTCGCGCGCACCCAGACGACGGGCGAGGGGGGCGAGGGCACGGCCGCGCGCGCCGGCTTCGACTACGAGACCGACCCCCTGGGCATCCGCCTGCAGTGGATCCGCATCGAGCCCGAGACCGACGCCCAGATGGGCTTCATCACCCGCACCGACATCGACCGTTACGGCGGCGACGTGCGGGTGTCGGTCCGCCCCGGGGCTCTGGGCCTGCGGCGCGTGAGCCTCGACCTCTTCGGCGACTACATCGAGAGCGTCCGCACCGGCCAACGGCTCGACGTCTACTTCGGCCCGTTCGTGCGGCTCGAATGGGACTCGGGCGAGGTCCTGAGCGGGTTCGTCCAGCACGGACTGACCTACGTGGACGAGGCCTTCGAGGTCTCGGACCGGCTCCCGGTCCCGGTCGGCGACTATCAGGCCGATTGGGCGTCCGTCGAGTTCCAGACGAGCGCGAGCCGGCCGGTTTCTCTCTGGGCCGCGGGCGACTGGCAGGAGACCTACGGCGGCCGGCTGCGCGCCTACGGTGGGGGTCTCGCTGCGTCCCCCGATGCGCACCTCTCGAGCTCTCTCGGCTACCGGCGCAGCACCGCCGACCTCCCCAGCGGCTCGTTCGTCGCCGACGTCGTCTCGCTGCGGGTCGCATACGCCTTCTCCACACGGCTCGCCGCGAGCGCCTACGTGCAGTGGAACAGCCTCGACGAGGACCTGGTGGGCAACTTCCGTCTCGTCTACCGCTACCGCCCCGGCAGCGAGCTGATCCTGGCACTGAACGAAGAGCGTGGCACGCCCGGCTCGCGGTGGACGGTGTCCCAGCGCCACCTGGCATTGAAGGTGAACTACCTGGCCCGGTTCTGATCTGTGGCGGCGGCGTGCCTTCGGAACGGCTCGGTCGCATAGTAGAGGACGGGCCCGACGAGGATGACGCCGGCGCTCAGCAGCCCGTGGCTGTCCGTCGTCAGCGCGATCAGTGCGAGCCAGGTCAGGGTCGGGAGCGCTGCGTTCAGCCACAAGCCGAAGCGGCCGCCCGGAATGCGGAATGCCCCTGGCGGCGCCGGATCGCGTCGTGATCGCACGAGGGAGGCCTGCACCAGGACCACGAGCGCGCCCGAGAGCCAGATGTCGGCCACCAGCAGGTCCTCGAACGGCAGCAGCACCAGCACCGAGTAGATGAGGGCGTAGCCCCACAGCGTCCGGGATGGCGTGCCGAAGCGCGGGCTGAGGCGGGCCATCGCACGCGGGAGCTGGCCCTCGCGCGCCATCGCCCACGCGAGCCGCGACCACCACAGGAGGTAGGTCAGAAAGACGACCGCCTGGCTCGCAGCGCTGCCCAGGAAGAGCCAGGTCCCGAGCGCCGCGCCGCCCAGCTCCCGGCCGATCGTGCTGAACTGACCGGAGCGCCACTCGCTCCAGCCGCCCGAGGCCACGAGCCCCGCGATCGTGGGCAGGGCGTAGCTCAGCACGACGAAGGGCGTCACGATCACCAGCCCGCGCGGGATGTTGCGCGCGGGACTCTCGATCTCCTCCGCGACGGTCGAGACCTCGAAGTAGCCGGAGTACAGCCACATCGCCAGGGCCAGGGTGGTGCCGAGGGCCGCGGAGACGTCGATGCCCGGGGCAAAGAACGGCTCGAGGGCGGAGAAGCGCGGCGCCCGGAAGGCGGCGAAGCACAGCCACACGAGGGGCAGGATGAGGAACGCGTTCAGCGCCAACGCCGCGCCTCCGGCGAGCCGGATGCCGCGGTGGTTGATCCAGGTCAGGGTCCCGATGAAGGCGACCGCGACCAGGTACTCCTCGAGACGCCCCATGCCCGGGAAGAAGTGGGACACCGCACGGGCGAACAGCACGGGATAGAGCGCGTTGTCGAGGAACGACGAGATGAGGCTCCACACGCCGGACTGGAAACCCCAGAAGGGGCCGAGGTAGTGGAGCACCCAGCGGTAGTAGCCGCCGCCGACCGGGCGCGCGATCGACAGCTCCGCAGTCGCGAGGGCCAGGGGTATTCCCCAGATCCACGGCGTCAGGAACAGCACGACCACGAAGGCGCCGGGCCCGATCTTCGCGACGAAGTCCTCGGTCCCGTACGGTCCGCCGCACATCGAGGCGTACATCAGCCCCAGGACGGGAAGCAGCGACGCGCGCCGACCCACGGCCGGCGCGACGCTCACCGGCTCACCAGCACGCGGGCGTCGAGGGCGACGGCGCCGTCGGCGGCGCAGCGGAGCGGGTTCACCTCGACGTCCGAGAGCTCGGGTCGGGCGAGCAGCAGGCGCCCGAGAGCCAGGAGCGCCGCGACGACCGCCCCGGCGTCCGCAGCCGCCCGGCCCCTCGCGCCTCCGAGCAGCGCGCCGGCGCGCGTGGCTTCGACCATCTCAGCGAGCTCCTCGCGGGCGGCGGGGAGCGTGCGGACGGCGACCTCACGGATGAGCTCCGCGAGGACGCCGCCGGCGCCGAAGAGGAGCAGCGGCCCCAGTTGCGGATCGCGGCGCGCCCCGACGATGACCTCGACACCGCCGGGCAGGAAGGGCGTGATGCGCACCTGGGCGCGCCCGTGCGGCACCAGGCGGCTCGCCTCGGCGTAGGCCCGGCGCACGCGCTCGCCGCTGTCGAGGCCGAGATGCACGCCGCCCAGCTCGGTCTTGTGGAGGAAGCCGACGCCGTGGATCTTCAGGGCCACCGGGAAGCCGATGCGCTCGGCAACGGCCACCGCCTCGCCCGGGCTCGAGGCCAGTCCGGCCGGCGGCGTCTCGATCCCGGCGTGGCGCAGCAGGCGGGCCGCCTCGTCTTCGGTCAGGGCGCCGTCCGCGCGAGCTCGAGCCGTGGCGAGCGCGGACGCCAGCTCGTCCGGGAGAGGCGGGAGCTCGCCCAGGCCGCCGGCTGCCAGCCCCCGACCGGCTCGCGCACGGCCGGCAGCCGCGCGCGCCAGCGCTCCCGCCGCTCGCGCGGCCACCTCGACCGAGGCGAAGACCGGCAGGCCGCGTGCGCGCAGGCGGCCGAGCGCCTCTCGCGCTTCGCTCGCGTAGAGGTCGTGCACCAGCACCGGCTTCCCCGTCGCCCGCCGGCCGTCGGCGAGGAAGCCCGCCAGGGCCTCGTCGTAGAGGGCGTAGCCGCCGAACAGGAGCACGATGTCGCACCCGTCCCACGCGAAGATCGGCGCGAGGGTCCGCTCGTAGACGCGCAGGTCGTACTCGGACATCCCGCCCATCTCGACGGGGTTCCGGACGATCGCGGCGAACGGCGGGAGGCCCGGCCGCAGGCGCTCGACGAGGTCGTCGGGCAGGGGCTCGACCCGGAGTCCGGCCAGCGCGGCGGCGTCGGCCAGGAGCGTCGCGTGCCCCCCTCCTTCGCCGACGAGGACGATCCTGCGTCCAGCCGGCAGCGGCGATTCGAGGATGGCCTGGGCCAGGCTCAGGGCCTCGTCCGCGCGCTCGACGAGCACGGCGCCGGCCTGCTCGAGGGCCTGATCGAGCGCGAAGCCGTCGCCCGCCAGGGCGGCGGTGTGCGAGCGCGCCGCCTTCTCTCCCGCCTGCGTGCGGCCTCCCCGGAGCACGAGCACCGGCTTCTCGGCCGCCGTGCGACGCAGGCACTCGAGGAAGGCCACACCCCGGCCCTGGGCGAAGCCCTCGAGGTACACGAGCACCGCGCGCGTGGCGCCGTCCTGGCGCAGGAAGTCCAGGAAGTCGTCGAGGGCGAGGTCGGCCTGGTTCCCCACGCTGACGAATCGCGAGAAGCCGACGCTCCCGCGCTGCGCCGCCTCCTGCGCAAGGGCGAAGCCGAGGTTCCCGCTCGCCGACAGGAAGCCGAGCTCGCCCGCGGGGAACGGGACGATGGCCGAGAGGTTCAGCCGCGCCGCCGCGCTGAAGACGTTCATGCCGTTGGGTCCGACGAGGCGCGTGCGCCCGCCGGCTGCAGTCAGCATGGCGGCCTGCAGCCAGGCGCCGTCGTCCCCGGCCTCGGCGAAGCCGGCGGCGTAGACGATCGTGAAGGGAATGCCCCGTCGCGCCGCAGCCGCCACGGCCTCCGGGCACTCGGCTGCGGGGCGCACGACGAGGACGACGTCGACCTCGTCCTCGACGTCGTCGAGGGACGGCACGAACTCGCGTCCGTCGAGGGCGCCGCCGCGGGGGTTGATGCCGTAGACCGGGCCCGGATAGCCCTGGTCCAGGAGCGTCTTCAGGAGGATGTAGCCGTACTTGCCCGGCGTCTCGGACGCGCCCACCACCGCGACGCCCCGGGGATCGAAAAGGCGCGCGAGGGCGTGGGGCAAGCTAGTACAAGAGCCGAGACAGGTCGCGCTTCATCACGCCGTTCAGCACGATCCCGCGCATGATCTCGCTCGTTCCCTCCCAGATGCGGTCCACCCGCACGTGCCGGAAGTGGCGCTCGGCGGCGAAGTCCTTGCAGTAGCCGCGGCCGCCGAACATCTGGACGACGCGGTCGGCCACGCGGTTCGCCATCTCGGAGGCGAAGAGCTTGCACATCGACGCCTTCGCGTGCAGCTCCTTGGGGTCGCGACGGCCGGCGTCCTCCTCGGCGGCGGTCTTGTACGTCATGAGGCGGGCGGCGTACAACTCCGTGGCGCAGTCCGCGAGCGCGAAGCCCACCGCCTGATGCTCGTAGAGCCGGCGCCCGAAGGCCTCGCGCTCCGCGACCCAGGCCTTCGCCTCCTCGATCAGGCGCTGCGCGGCCCCGAGACAGCGCGCCGCGATGTGCAGCCGCTCCTCGCGGAACCACTCCTTGGTGATCGCGTCGGCGCCGCCGACCGCCCCCAGCACGTGCGAGTCCTCGACGCGGCAATCCAGGAACACGAGCTCGGGGTGGTCGTCCTCCGTTCGGGTCATGAAGTGGGGCGTGCGCTTGACGCGCATGCCGGGCGTGCCGCGCGGGACAAGGAACAGCGTCGCCTCGCCGGGGCCCGTCATGGCGTGGACGATGGTCACGTGGGCGCGGTTGTGGCTCGTGACGAACCACTTCTCGCCCCCGATCACCCAGCCGGCGCCACGGCGCTCGGCGCGGGTCCGCAGCTTCGTGGTGTCGGAGCCGGCGCCGGGCTCGCTCACGGCGAAGGCCGCCGCCACGACGGTCTCGCCGCGGAGATTCGGCTCGAGGTAGAGGCGACGCTGCTCGGCGTTTCCGGCAAGGAGCGCGTTGTACGGGCCGCCGACGTAGCCCGCGAGGTCGTTCGTCGCGCGCCCGGCCTCCTCCTGCGCGATCACCTGCTCGAGGACGCTGGCGCCCCGCCCTCCCATCTCCCGGGGCACGTTCAGGCCCCACAGGCCCTGCTCGATCGAGCGCGCGAGGATCTCCCGCTGCACCGGCTCGGGGAGCGCGCCCCGCTCCTCCACCTCGAGCTCGCGCGGGAAGAGCATCTCCTCGGTGAAGCGGCGGGCGCGGGCTCGCAGCGCCTGGAGCGGCTCCGGCAAATCGAAGTCCATGCTGCCTCGGGGCGGCGGGGATCGTATCACCGCGCGTCCTTGACCAATGGTCACGCCCGCCGGGCCCGGCGTTGACCGGGCCACGACGCCGGGGTTAGCCTCCCCCTGCCCTCCGAGGTTGACCCCATGCCACAGGTATCCGATGGCCCGGCCGCTGACCCGTTGCAACGCGCACTTCCGGCGCGCGGTCAGACGCCTGCCCCTGGGCGTCAGCTCGAACTTCCGCTACTGGGGTGACGACAAGACCCTGTACGTGAAGCGAGGCCGCGGGCCGCGGCTCTGGGACCTCGACGACAACGAGTACATCGACTACCGGCTGGGCTACGGCCCGGTGATTCTCGGCCACTGCCACCCCGAGGTGGACGCCGCGGCGCGCGAGGGCCAGCAGGTGGGCACCGTGTTCGCGATGAGCACCGAGCGCGAGGCGATCGTCGCCGAGCTGATCCACGAGATGGTCCCAGCGGCGGAGCTCGTGCGCTTCTCCAACTCCGGGACGGAGGCCGTCATGGCCTCGCTGCGGCTGGCCCGCGGCGTGACCGGCCGGGACGGCTACGTGATCCTCGAGGGCTCCTATCACGGGCTCTTCGACGCCGTGATGTGGCAGGCCGACGTCGAGGGCCTGGCCGACGTGAACGACGAACCGGAATACCTGCCCTTCGGCCGCGGCGTGCCGGGCCTGCTGCGCCAGCTCTGCTTCCCCGTCCCGTACAACGACGCGAACCGCCTCGAGGACGTGCTGCGCCGGAACCGCGACCGCATCGCCGCGGTGCTGATCGAGCCGATCCTCGGAAGCTGCTGCGGCATTCCCGCCACCGCCGAGTTCTTCCGGGCCGTGCGCGAGCTGACGACGCGCCACGACGTGCTC
Source organism: Vicinamibacteria bacterium (assembly GCA_035691285.1). GTDB lineage: Bacteria > Acidobacteriota > Vicinamibacteria > Fen-336 > Fen-336 > DATFEN01. The sequence goes on from DASSJI010000035.1 coordinate 12,029, forward strand.
ATGATCGCCGACGAGGTGAAGACCGGCTTCCGCGTCGCGCGGGGCGGGGCGCAGGAGCTGCACGGCGTGCGCGCCGACGTCGTCACCATGGCGAAGGCGATGGCCAACGGCTACCCCATCGCGGCCATCGGGGGGCGCGAGGACATCCTGCGGCACTACCGGCCCGGCGACGTGACCCACGGCGGGACGTACACTGCCGGTGGCATGGCCCTGGCCGCCGCGGAGCGGACGCTGCGCATCCTGCGCGACACCGACGCGCTGGACCGCGTCTCAGGCTACGGCGGGAGGATGCAGGACGGGATGGCGCGGGTGCTTCGCAAGCGCGGCATCCCCCACTGCTTCGCCGGCCATCCGAGCATGGGGGGGCTCTTCTTCCGCGAGCAGGCTCCGACCAACTACCGCGACTGGAAGCTCTCCGACTACACGTTCTACGACACGCTGGCTCAGCACCTCATCGAGAACGGCGTGCTCTGCGAGCCCGACTCCCGCGAGCCGTGGTTCGTGTCCGCGGCCCACGACGAGGCCTGTCTCGAGCACACGCTGCGCGTGTTCGAGGCCGGCGTCGACGCGACGCTGCGCCAGCTCGACCAGCGCGCCGTCGAGGCCTGATGGGCGGCGCGCCGGCCAAGGCCACGCTCCTCCAGCTCGTCTTCATGATCTACACGGCGATCTGCGGCGGCGCCTACGGCCTCGAGCCCATGGTCTCGGCGTCAGGACCGGGGGTCGCCCTCCTCACCCTGATCGCCCTGCCCATCGTCTGGGCGACGCCCATGGCGCTCGCCTGCGCCGAGCTCAGCTCCACCCATCCCGTCGAGGGGGGGTACTACCGTTGGTCCCGCCAGGCCTTCGGGGACCTCGTCGGCTACCTGAGCGGCTTCCTGACCTGGATCGCCCTGTTCGCGACCAACGCGCTCTACGTCGTGCTCTTCGTGGGCTACCTGGAGCGCTGGCTGCCCGACCTGGGACCAGCGACGCGCTTCCTGATCGGCGCGCTGCTCGTCTGGACCTGCGTCCTGCTGAACTGGCTCGGCATCCGCCTGGTGGGCACCAGCTCCGTGGTGATGATGGGCTTCGTCCTCGTGCCCTTCGTCTTCCTCACGGCGCTCGGCCTGCTCCAGTGGCGTTTCAATCCGTTCGAGCCGTTCGCCGTGCCCGGCCGGACGCTCTCCTTCGCGTTCGGCAACGGCCTGCTCGTGGCCTTCTGGCTCTACTCCGGGTACGAGAAGCTCTCGGTGCTGGCCGAGGAGGTCGAGGAGCCCAGGCGCGCGTTCCCGCGCGCCCTGGCCATCGCCGTTCCGCTCTCCGCGGCCAGCTACGTTTTGCCGACGCTGGCGGGTCTCGCGGCCAACGGCGACTGGTCGGAGTGGAACGACTTCCACTTCACCGCTGCGGCGCATCAGATGGGCGGCCCCTGGCTCTCGGCGCTCATCGCCTTCGGCGGGCTCGTCAGCAACGCCGGCCTGCTGCTCGTCACCATGACCGGCCAGTCGCGCCTGCCCATGGTGCTGGCCCACGACGGCCTCTTCCCCCGCGCCTTCTCCCGCACGAGCGCCCGGTACGGGACGCCCACGGTGTCGCTGCTCCTGGGGGGCGCGATCCTGACGCTGCTGGCGCTCTTTCCGTTCGCGAACCTCATCAGCCTCTACGGGACCGTCCAGGCGCTGGCGTACCTGCTGATCTACGCGGCGCTCTTCAAGCTGCGGCGCGACCGAGACGGGGCGAGCGGCGCCTTCCGCGTGCCCCTGGGGTCGACGACGCTCGCAGCCCTGATGATCCCAGGGGCGCTGCTGCTCGTGGCGGTCGTCGGCCTCGGCCTGCACCGCGAGATGTGGCAGGCCGGCGAGTTCCTTCCCGGCCCCGCGGCGCTTCAGCTCGGCGTCCTCCTGCTGGGACCGGCCACTTATGCCCTCTGGAAGCGGCGCTCCGCGAACGGCGTCCTGCCGCTCCAAACCACTCGATAGGAGAGATCCCATGGCCATTCGCTACGACGCCATCGTCATCGGAGGCGGCCACAACGGCCTCGTGGCAGGCGCCTACCTCGCCCGCGGCGGCGCGAAGACCGTCGTGCTCGAAGCCCACGCGAAGTGCGGCGGGGCGGCCGCCACGGAGGCTCCGTGGCCCGAGGCGCCCCAGTTCAAGGTGACGAAGTACTCGTACGTGATGAGCCTGATGCCGGACACGATCCTGCGGGACCTCAAGCTCAAGGAGCATGGCTACAAGGTCTACCCGATGGGGCCCTACTACCAGGCCTGGCCGGACGGGCGCTCCCTGAAGCTCTACGCGGACGACGCCAAGGCCAACTACGACAGCGTCGCGCGGTTCTCGAAGAAGGACGCCGAGACGATGCCGAAGTGGGACGAATGGCTGCGCGGCATCGCCGACGTCATGGGGCCGCTGCTGATGCACGTGCCGCCCAAGCTCGGCGCGAAGAGCCCGGGCGCGCTGATGGAGTCGCTCCAGACCGCATGGAAGCTGCGTAAGCTCGACGTGCGCGGCGTCGCCGACGTGACGCGCCTCTTCACCATGAGCGCGACCGACCTGCTCGACGACTGGTTCGAGTCGCCCCAGGTGAAGGCCGCGCTCACGATCAACGGCGTGATCGGCACCTGGGCCGGCCCCGACTCTCCGGGCACGGCCTACGTGCTGCTGCACCACTCGATCGGCAACGTGGGCGACGGGCATCTCGGCAGCTGGGGCT
>DASSJI010000036.1:0-36040 GCA_035691285.1 Vicinamibacteria bacterium
CGAGGTGGAGGAGGCCATCACGCGGCTCGCCCAGATGGCCCGGGCCGTGGGGATCCACCTGATCCTGGCCACCCAGCGGCCTTCGGTGGACGTGCTCACCGGCCTCATCAAGGCCAACTTCCCCTCGCGCATCTCGTTCAAGGTCTCGGCCCGCGTCGACAGCCGCACCATCCTCGACTCGATCGGCGCCGAGCACCTGCTGGGCAAGGGCGATATGCTGTTCCTGCCGCCGGGCAGCGCTCGGCTCATCCGCATCCACGGCGCGTTCGTGAGCGAGAAGGAGATCGCGCGGCTGACCGCGTACCTGCGCAAGGCCGGCCAGCCGGCCTACGACGACAGCGTCGGCAAGGAGGAGAAGAAGTCCGAGGCCGCCGACGTCGAGGATCGGGACGAGCTGTTCGACGAGGCGGTCCGCTTCGTGGTCCAGAGCGGCCAGGCCTCGACCAGCATGCTGCAGCGCCGCTTCCGCATCGGCTTCTCCCGGGCCGGCCGCCTCATCGACCTCATGGAGCGCGACGGCATCATCGGGGCCGCGGACGGGAGCAAGCCTCGCGAGATCCTGGTGCCGGCGGACTACTACGAGACGGTGGACGCCTGGCCGAAGTGATGGGATTCGCCCGCGTGTTCAGGGTGTTCCGGTCTTCCGCGCTTCTCTCCGCCCTCTGCGTCCCCCTGTCTTTGTGGTGGTCCGTCCCGGCGCAGGCCGCGAGCAGCAGCCGGCCCGACCGCACGCTCTACTACGAAGCCAAGGGCCTGCGGACGAGACTCGAGGGCTCGAAGACCCTGCTCGGGCGCAAGGCGGAGTGGGACAGGGTCGTCCTGCGCTTCCGGACCGTCGTCGCCCGCTACCCCCAGAGCCCCTACTGCGACGATGCGCTCCTCGCGGTCGGCGACCTGTACCGGCAGATGTCGTCGCGCTTCAAGTCCACGACCTACAAGGACGCCGCCGCGCGGGCCTATCGCATGCTGGTCGCCGAGTACCCCTCGTCGAGCCTCGGCGAGGGCGCTCTCTACGCGGTCTTCGAGATGGCCGCGGAGGGCAGCGATCGGAAGCGGATCGAGGACGCGGCGAGACTCTATCTTGCCGCCTTCCCCGACTCGAAGCGCGCCGCCTCGGTCAAGGCCGCCGTGCGCCGCAAGGCGCCGGAGCAGGTCGCGACGCTGCCCTCGCCCCCGCCCCGGGGCCTGGTGCCGGTCTTCAACGTCCGCTCCTGGAGCGGCGAGAACTCAACGCGCCTCGTCGTGGACCTCGACAAGGAGGTGAAGTTCCAGAGCGACCGGATCGCCAATCCGGACCGGCTCTGGATCGACCTCGCGGGCACGCGGCTCCACCCGAACCTCACCGACCGCGTCTTCCCCGTCGGCGACGGGCTCCTCGAGCAGGTCCGAGTCGCCCAGAATCGGGACAGCGTCGTGCGCGTCGTCCTCGACTTCAAGTCGGTCAAGGACCACCAGGTCTTCTACCTGCAGAACCCGACGCGCCTGGTCGTCGACGTGCGCGGCAACGAGCCAGAGCCCGCTCGCGTCGCGACGCGAACCACCGTCGGCGAAGAGCTCGAGATCCCCGATCTCGAGAGCGCCGAGCCGGCCGCCGAGCTGGAGCGCCAGGTGGAGGAGCGGCTCAAGGCCACGGCGCCGACGGTGTCGCCCTCGCCGACGCCGGCACCTTCGCCAGCGACGCCAGCCGCGCCCGCGCCGGCGGCGCCGTCCCCTCCCGCTCCCAGCCCATCGCCCGCAGCGACGCCTGCCCCTGGCGTGAGCGCCACGCCGACGCCCCCGCCGTCGAAGCCGTCTCCACCGCCGCCCGCCCAGGCGGCCTCGAAAGTGGCCGAGGCCACGCCCGCCCCGGTCGCGCCACCCGCCGTGAACCGAACCGGCTCGTACAGCCTCGCGCGCCAGCTCGGCCTGGGAGCGCGGCGCATCGTGATCGACCCCGGCCACGGGGGCCACGACCCGGGCACCATCGGGAGGGGCGGCCTCCAGGAGAAGGAGCTCGTGCTCGACGTCGCGCTGCGGCTAGGCCGGCTCGTGCGCGAGGAGCTCGGCGCCGAGGTCGTGATGACCCGCTCCACGGACGTCTTCATCCCCCTCGAGGAGCGCACGGCCATCGCCAACCAGAAGGACGCCGACCTGTTCCTCTCGATCCACGCCAACTCGAGCCGCAGTCCGCGCGCGCGGGGGATCGAGACCTACTACCTGAACTTCGCGGGAGATCCCCACGCCGAGGAGGTCGCCGCCCGCGAGAACGCCATCTCGACGGCGACCATGAAGGACCTGCAGGGGCTGCTGAAGGCGATCGCCCTGAACAGCAAGATCGACGAGAGCCGCGAGTTCGCCTCGACGGTCCACGAGTCCCTCGTCGCCAACCTCCGCCAGGGTCGCGCCCAGCTCCCGGACCGCGGCGTCAAGACCGCGCCCTTCTACGTCCTGATCGGCGCCAACATGCCGTCGATCCTGGCGGAGATCGCGTTCGTGTCGAACCCCGACGACGAGAAGCTGCTCCGCTCGAGCGGACGCCGCGAGGAGGTCGCCCGGGGGCTGCTGCGCGGCGTCAAGAGCTACCTGGATGGCCTGAACCGCGGCGGCGTGAAGTTGACCCGCGGCGGAGGGGCTCCTAGACTCGCCGGGAAGGACGCGAAGCCGTGATCACCGATTCCCCCGTGACGTGGGTCAAGGTCGAGAAGCCGGTGTTCGACCTGCCCGGGGTGATCCTGTCGTCCCTGGGCATCGCCGGGCTGTGCGCCCTGGCCTCGATCCTCCTGGGTTCCCTGCTCGGGGCCGTCCTGATCCGCCGCGCGCGGGCGCGGCGCCTCTCCGGCCGGGCGGAGGAAGCTCTGACGCTTCGCGTCATTAGGACTTGACACGATTGACGCACTGCGTTATATTCCCTTCGTGGCCAGGACGGAGGGCGCGCCGGCCCGTCTCATCCGGCGCTACGAGAACCGCAAGCTCTACGACCCGAAGGCCCGGCGCTATGTGACCCTCGAGGACCTCGCGGCCATGGTGGCCGCGGGCGAGGAGGTGCAGGTCCTCGACCAGAAGAGCGGCGAGGACCTCACGAACCTGGTGCTGGCCCAGGTCGTCCTCGAGGGGGTCAAGGAGCGCACCGCGGCCATCCCGCGCCAGGTGCTCACCCGCCTGGTGCGCTTCGGCGTGGGCGCGCCGCCGCGCGAGCCCGCGGCTCCCGCGCCGGATCTGGCCAGCCGCGCCAGGGAGGAGGCCGAGCGCATCGTCGCCTCCCTGCTCGGGCGCGGCCGCCTCACCCTGGAGGAGGCCTTGAGCCTGCGCCAGGAGATCGTGCGGTCGGTCACGAGCCTCGCGGCCGACGCGCAGCACGGCCTCGAGCACGCCCTCCACGGCCTGCTCGAGCGCGCCGAGCGCGAGGGCGGCGTCAGCCTCTCGCTCCAGGCGCTCAAGGCGAAGCTGCTGACGCTCGAGACGTACCTCGAGCCCCCGCCGCGGCCGGCCCGGAAGGCCCCGCGTCCCGAGGGCCATTCCACGAGAAGGAGAAAGTGATGGCGAAGGCGAAGTCCCGGAAGAAGGCGGCCCCGGCGCACCACGGCGCTGCGGAGGCGCTGCGCTCGGCCTGGGGGCAGGCGCAGGAGGCGCTCGCCACGGCCCAGGCCGCGGCCGAGAAGCAGGTGAAGGCGGCCTTGAAGCGCAACAAGATCGGCGGCCGCGAGGCCGCGGTCGTCCTCAAGGAACTGGGCGCCCGCTTCGAGCGGGAGCGCAAGAAGGCCCAGAAGCGCGTCGAGGCCCAGCTCGCGACGCTGCGCAGCCGCGTCACCAAGGAGGGCCGGGCGGCGGGCAGGCGGGTCGGCGAGGCGGTCGAGCAGGCCCTGGCGGCCCTCAACATCCCGAGCCGGCGCGAGGTGGCGGACTTGACGCGGAAGGTCGGCGAGCTGTCGAAAAAGATCGACGCCTTGAAGCGCCGCAAGTAGCCGTCGGCGAGGCGGGCCTGGTTCCGGGCCCGCCTCGTTCGCCTTAGACTAGCACCGGGTTCGGAGAGAGGCGTGGTGCTGCGCCGAGGGAGCAAGGGGAAGCGCGCCGGATCCAAGGTCGCCCTGGTGTGCGCCGGGGGCGGCATCACCGGCGCCGTCTACGAGATCGGCTGCCTGCGCGCCCTGGAGGACCTGCTCGACCGCAGCGTGCTCGACCTCGACCTCTACGTCGGGATCAGCGGCGGGGCCTTCGTCTCGTCGCTGCTCGCCAACGGCATCTCGCCCCGCGAGATGTACGACGAGGCGGCGACGGGCCGGCCCTTCGGCCTGTCCTCGGCTCCGATCTTCCGCCTCGGCCTCGGGGACCTCGCGCGCCGCTCCACGCGCGCCCCCCGGGTCCTGCGGAACGCCCTGGTCACCGCGATCACCGGAGAGGGCCGCAATCTCGCGGACCTGGGGCTGTCGCTCTTCGAGCTGCTGCCCGCGGGGCTGCTGCAGAACTCCGGGATCCAGGAGTTCCTGGCCCAGGTCTTCCGTGCCCGCGGCCGCAGCGACCGCTTCGCGGACCTGGCCCGGGAGCTGCTCCTCGTCGCAGTGGATCTGGACAGCGGCGAGGCCGTGGCGTTCGGCGACGGAGCCCATCGCGGCATCCCGATCTCCAAGGCCGTGCAGGCCTCGACCGCGCTGCCCGGCCTGTACCGGCCGGTGCGGATCGGCGGCCGCGACTACGTCGACGGCGGCGTGAAGAAGACCGCCCACATCAACCTCGCCATCCGCCGCGGCGCGGACCTCGTGATCTGCATCAACCCGATCGTGCCGATCCTCAACATCGGGCCCAAGGCGCCCCTGAACGGCCACCTGAGCAACAAGGGCGTCAGCTTCGTCCTCGACCAGGTGCTGCGCATCATGCTCCACGGCCGGATGCAGTACGGGATGGAGCGTTACGAGGCCGAGCACCCGGACGTGGACATCCTGCTGATCGAGCCGACCCGCGACGACATGCGCATGTTCGGCTACAACATCATGCGGATGAGCGCGCGCAAGGTCGTCGCCGAGGACGGCTATCGGTCCGTCGTCGAGAGCTTCAAGCGGCATCGCGCCGCCTACGGCCGCATCCTGAAGCGGCACGGCATCGGCCTGGGCGACCCCTCGCGGCTGCCGGCCCGCCCGCCGCGCCACCCTCACCGCTCCCTCGTGGCACGCTCCCTGGCCAGCAGCCTGGAGCTCCTCGACGCGAAGCTGGGCTAGCTAGGGTCGGGCCTCGACGAGGCGGAAGCCGCTCATCTTCCCCTCGCCGTCGAAGAACACGACATAGACCATCTCGCCCACCGAGAAGAAGGTCGTCTCGGATGCGCGCGCGCCCGCGCTCACCACCTCGCCCTGAAGCTCCGGGGTGAAGCGGGCGGCTGCGGCGGCGAGCTCGGCCGCCGTCGTGGCGCGCGCGAGGATCCGGCCGCCTTCCCCTTCGAGCCCGGCTCTGACCTGCTCGTCCGCGGGCCTGAGCTCCAGGAGGCGCTCCAGCCGGCCCCGGTGGAACAGGGACCTGCGGTACTTGTAGCCCCACGATCCCAGAGACAGGGCCACGGCCAGGAGCAGCGCGGTCGCTGCGAGGCCCACGAGAAAGGGCACGACACGTCCGCCGCGCGGACTGCTCTCCTCCGGACCAGCCCCGTCGAGACGCGGGCCGTCGTCACCCGTCACTGGCAGCGCTCGCGGATGAAGCCCGCGACCTCGTCGGGATGCGTCAGGCTCACGAGGTGTCCGGCGCCCTCCACCAGCCTGTCCGCGCGGACCCGCGACGCCGGGATCAACCGGTCCGACGCGCCGTGGATCCGCCACACGGGCGCCGCGGGCGGGGCGTCGGGCTTCCACTCGAGAATGGCCCGACAGCCCCACTTCAGGAACGACACGGGCGTGTCGAGCAGCATCTCGAACAGCAGGTCCTCCTGCTGCGGCGTGTTGCATCCGAACTTGCGGCCGAACAGGGGCCGGAGCTTCGCCGGCGCCTTGTAGACGCGGGAGGGCACGATCCGCAGCGCTCTTTCCAGGAAGCGCGCGTACGTCGGCAGCTCGTCCGGGCTCGAGCAGCTTCCGATGAGCAGGACGCCTCGCACGGGCAGGTGGCGCGCCATCTCGATCGCCACCATCCCGCCGAACGACACGCCGCCGACGCAGAGGTCCTCGCCAGCCCCCAGGGAGGACGCCATGCGCCTGCCGAAGCTGGCCAGGGACTCGTGCTCGAGCGGCGTCACCCAGCGAGGGACCTCGAGGCTCGGCACGGAGCGCGTCAACGCATCGAACAGGCGCGCATCGGCGCCGAGACCGGGCAGCAGGACCAGCCGCGTCACCCGAACCAGATCGACCGCCGGCGCGCCAGGCGTCCGTCGATCATCCGCTGCACCGCCGCCCGGACCTGCTCCGCCAGTCGATTCACGAGGATGGGATCCTCGGCAGCCTCCGGCCCGTATTCGGACATCGCCACGGGGTCCGCGAAGTCGAGGCTCCACTTGGTGGGCAACGGAACGAGGCCGAGCGGTCCGAGCAGCGGGAACGTCGGCGTTATGGGGACGTAGGGCAAGCCGAGCGGGCGACCAATCCAATCGGCCTTCCCAATCACCGGATGGATCTCCTCGGCGCCCACCACCGCGCACGGGACGATCGGCGCGCCGGTCTTCAGCGCGAGCCGCACGAAGCCGCCGCGACCGAAGCGCGCGAGCCTGTAGCGGTCCTTGAAACGCTTTCCCACCCCCTTCACGCCCTCGGGGAACACGCCCACGAGCTCTCCCCGGCGCAGCAGCCGCTCGCCGTTCTCCTGGCTCGCGCGCACGGCGCCGCTCTTCGCGAGGAGCGGCGCGAGAAACGGCAGGAGCGCGAACATGTCGAGCGCCAGCATCCTGCAGTCACGCCGGGCCGGGTGCTCGTGGCGCACCGCGACGTTGATCATCAGCCCGTCGTACGGCAGCACGCCGGAGTGGTTGGCGACCACGAGCCCCGCCCCTTCGCTCGGGACGTGCTCCAGACCCGTGGTCTCGACACGCCACCACACCGTGTAGAGGAACTCGAAGAACGGCCGCAGCGTCTCGGTGAACTTCCGGTCGAATCCGAAGTCGTCGACCTCCTCCGAGTGCCAGGAGAAGTAGAACGCGGCCCAGGCCCGCGCCACCGTGTCCCAGTCCACGCCGCGCAGGCCCTCCTGGAAGAGGCGGGCCAGGGCCACGAGCAATCCCTCGCGCCCCGCGGCGCGTCCCTCGGTCTCCAGCAGGCGGAGCCGGTCCTCGAGTGCGCGAACCTGCTCGCGCAACCGTTCGGTCTCTGGCGCGGGGGCGCGCCGCCCGATCGGCACGACCTTCGCGGCCTCGCTCACGCGGTCGCCTCCCTCACCCCCGCTTCGGCCGCCTCGGGGTGCCGGTACCGGAGATAGGCGAGGAGCGCCTCGCGGCTGCTGTGGCGAGCCCGGAACCCCAGTTCCCGCTCGGCCCGGGCGCCGTCGGCGACCCACGGGTAGCGCACGTAGTCGAGGAGGCCGGCGGGCGCTTCGGACACGCCGGCGGCCCAGAGCGCTTCGCTCAGGATGTAGGCCAGCGGATGCGGCACCGGCAGCGGCACCTTGGCCGCGAGGTGCAGCGCTGCGCCCAGCGGCATCGGAGCCCGCGGAACGACGTTGAACGCGCCGCGCACCTCGCGGGCGAGAGCCAGCACGGCGGCCTCGAGGGCGTCGTCGGGGTGCAGCATCTGCAGCAGCGGATCGAAACCCATGAGCATCGGGACGACCCGCTTGTCGAGGATGCGGGTGTAGAACGTGCGCACCTGCGGGCCGAGGAGCGGCGCGAAGCGCAGCACGGCGATCGCCATCTCCGGGTAGCGCCGCGCGAAGGACGCCGCGTGCTGCTCGGCCTCGAGCTTGTCCCGCACCCAGCCCACGGACGCGTTCGGCAGCAGCGGCCGATCCTCGTCGAGGAAGCTCGGGTTCTGGCCCCGCGCCCCGTAGACCGCCGTGAAGGACCGCACGACCACCCGCCGCACGCCCGCCGCCGCGGCCGCCGCGAAGAGCGACAGCGTCCCGATCGACTCCAGCTCGTGGGCGAAGACCTGGTCCCGGCGCGGGTTGGTGAGGAAGGCGAAGTGGACGAGGGTCTCCGCCTCCTCCTCGCGCAGCGCGGCGAGCAGGCTCGCGTCCGCGGCGGGCTGCGTGAAGTCCAGCGCGCGGTGCCGCACGCCGAGGGCAGGCGGAGGGTCGGCCACGTCGAGCACGACGATCCCGTCGGGGTCCCGCGTCTCGACGAGCCGGCGCAGCAGACGCCCGCCGAGGAACGACGCCGCGCCCGTGAGGGCGATGCGGCCCATCACGCCTTCTTGCGGCTCCGCGCCGGCGCGGCCTTCTTCTTCTGCGCGGACTTCACGGCCTCGAGCTCCCCCTCAAGGGCCTCGATACGGCGCAGCGCCTTCTTGAACTCCTCCCGCGTCGGAATGTTCATCGTCTTCAGCGCCCGGGCGGCCGCCGCGTCGAGCCGCTCCTTGCCCTGGTAGGCGGTCTGCACCGCCTTCACGAACTGGGGGTTCTTCATCAGCTCGGTCGACACCTGCGTGAACACCCGCTCCCCTCGCGCCTTCAGCCTATCGAACAGGCTCTCGTCGCTCATGCTTCGGATCTCCCGCCCCTGCCGCGGGGCTTCTTCTTCAATTCGAAACTCTTCATGTCCACCTCGCCCAGGAGGCGCTTGTGGAACTCGCCCGGAGGCAACGACGCCACCTCCCGCCCCGTGCCGTGCTCGATGGCGGCGAGGGCCCGCTCCCAGACCCGCTCGCGGCGCGCGATCTCGTCGGGGTCGCGCACCCGCCCGTAGTCCTGTACGAAGCGGTTGTGCCGGCACAGCATCCGGAACGCGTGCCGGGTGTCGGGTCGCCGGATCGGCAAGCCGAGGATGCGCACGTCGTTGCCGACCTCGTGGACCGGCTGGCCCCACTCGCCGTAGCCCCCGAAGATCGTCGCCAGGCGCTCCAGGGCCGTCGCCAGCTTCGGCTCGCCCACCCGGGTCAGCACCGCCTTCACCAGCGGCAGCGTCAGGTTGCGGTAGAGGGTCGGATCCGCGAGCCGCACCCCCACCCCCAGCTCCTGGCGGACCGTCTCCACCATGTCCTCGGAGCGGATGCGGTTGTCGGTCGCGAGGTGGATGCGATTGCCGATGGCCTCCGGGCTGCACAGCGCGGCCAGGATGCCCTGCGCCACGCGGTCCACCGGCACGAGGTTCAGCTCGGCGACGCGGTCGCCCGGGAAGACGCAGGCCACGGCGGCGATGGCCCGGGCCTTGGGCATGCCGAGCAGGTCGCCTCGCGCCCGCTCGATCGCCTCCTTGGCGCGGCCGAAGGCGTTGATGGGAGCGTTGACGACCTTCGTGTCGCCCCGGTTGTTGCCCGTCCTGGAGTCCCCGATGACGATCGACGGCAGCAGCTGCGCGACGCGCAGGCCCTTCTCCACCAGGAAGCGGTCGGTCTCGATGGAGGCCATCGCCTTCGTCAGCTCGTAGAAGTTGTTGTAGAAGTGCCGCGGGAAGACGAGGGCGCTCTCCTGGGCGATCGAGCGCTTCTTGCGCCCGTGGATGTACGAGGTCTCGATGGCCACGTGCTGGGCGAACGGCGAGCCCGGCGTCCGCTGGAGGCCATGGGAGAAGCGGAGCGCGTTCAGGCTCCCCAGCACGTTCGCGCGGAAGGAGTTCTCGTAGGCGTCGTCGAAGGACACGCTGGCCGCGCAGTGGACGACGTGGGTCACGCTCTTCCGCAGCCGCTCGAGCTCGGTGGGCGCGATCCCGAGGTCGGGCTTCTCGATGTCGCCGGCCAGGAACCGGAAGCGGCGGGCCCGCGCGCCCGTGATGTGCAGGCGCTTCAACAAGAGCGCTCCGCGCTCGGCGGGCTGCACCACCTTCACGACCTCCTTGGTCTTCGGGTCGCGGATCGTCTCGGGCCGCACCACGGCCACCACCTCGGCGATGCGACGGTCGGAGGCGGCCTGGAACAGGATCTCCTTGCCCAGGAAACCCGTCGCGCCGGTCACGAGGACGCGCAGGCGAGGATTGCGTCCTCGCGCCCGCAGCAGCGACCTGGCCTCGCGTTGCAGCTTCTCGACGCGCTCCCGCACCTGCTTCTCGCTCAGGTGCGTGTGCTCGCGGAAGCGGAACGCGTACCCGCGTTCCGCGACGCCCAGCAGGTTCTTGGCGCGGCGCCGCGCGTCCTCGCTGCCCGTGACGGCGCCGACCCCGCCGGCGACAAGGCGGCCCAGGCCGGTGAGCGCCCGCAGGCCCTGGCGGACCACGCGCTCCTGCCCGGTCAAGCCGATCACGCGGCTCGCGACGAACTGCGCGGCCACCTCGGCCGGATGGCGGTCGCGATGGGCGTGGACGAGCAGCTCGTCGGGGTCGATCGGCCCGGGAATCTCACGTCCCGTCTGGGGGTCGACGCGGGCGATGTAGCGCGAGGGCGTGAGGTCCGGCTCTTCGGCCTCGGCCTTCCGCGCGCGAGCCACGGTGGCGGGGATTCTAGCTTATAGTCTCGCGGGCGATCCGAGCCCTCGTCACAGAAGCGTCACGAGAGCGGGCCATGGGCTATCCGGACAGGGCTGCGGCGCTCCTGGGTCTCGAGCCGGGCGAAGGCCGCGCAGCGGGCCTGATGGCGGCCCACTCCTTCGCCCTCGGCCTCTCGACCGTCTTCTTCGAGACCGCCGCCAGCGCGCTCTTCCTGTCCCACTTCCAGAAGGACGCGCTGCCCTACGTCTACATCGCCGCGGCGCTGCTCAACACCGCGATCGGGGTCGTCTACTCCGCCGCCCTCGACCGCCTGCCCTTCGCCCGCCTGATGCAGGGCACGCTTCTCGCGCTCCTCCTCTCGGTGCTGGGGCTCAGGGGAGGACTGGCCCTGGCGTCGGCCGGCTGGCTCTTCTTCGTCCTGCTGGTCTTCTACCGGATCCTGTCGGCCTTGACCGACCTCGAGTACTGGGCCGTGGCGGCGCGTCTCTACGACGTGCGCCAGGCCAAACGGCTCTACGGCGTGATCGGCACGGGCGAGGTGGTGGCCCGCATCCTCGGCTCGTTCTCCGTGCCGCTCCTTCTGCGGCTCGTCGGAGTGCGCGACCTGCTCGTGCTGTCCGCCGTGGCGCTCCTGGCCTGCATCGGCCTCCTGGCCCGGATCCTGCCGATGGCTGCCGAGCCAGCGGCCCGCGCGCGCGCTGCTCGCGGCTTCGGCGGCCTGCGCGCCTTCGCGCGCCTGCTCGGCAACGCCTACCTCCTGACCCTGTTCGCCACGATCGTCTTCGGCGTGCTGGCCAAGTACTTCGTGGACTACGCCTTCCTCGGCGCCCTCAAGACCCGCTACGCCGACCCGGCACGCCTGGCGTCCTTCTTCGCGCTGTTCTCGGGCACGACCCAGGTTCTGAGCCTGCTGGCCCGCCTCTTCGTCTCCGGACCGCTGATCGAACGGCACGGGATCCGCTTCGGCCTCGTGGTGCTGCCGCTGTTCCAGCTCGTGTGCACTGCGCTCATCGTGCTCGACAGCGCCCTGTTCGGCGACCTGGGGGCCGTGTTCTGGCTCGCGATCGCCAACCAAGGCGTCTACAAGGTCCTGAAGCACCCGATCGACAGCCCGTCCTTCAAGGTGCTCTATCAGCCCCTGCGGCGCGACCAGCGCCTTGCGGCGCAGATCGCCGTCGAGACGATGGTCACGCCGATCACGACCGGCCTGGCCGGCGCCGTGATGCTGTTCTTCACCGTGGTGGTCCCCTACACGCCCGCCCGCTTCGGGGCCGTGATGCTCGTCGCCTTCGCGGGCTGGGTGGTCGTCGCCAGGCGTGCGGGGCGCGCCTATTCCACGGCCCTGGTCCACGCGCTGCGCGGACGCCTCGCGCACGACGGGGCCTTCGAGTGGAGCGACGCCCGCAGCGTCGCGGTCCTCGAGGAGACCCTGAAGAGTGAGCGGCCCGCCGACGTGCTCTTCGCCCTCGACCTCCTCGAGCGCAGCGGCCATCCCCGCTACGCCTCGGATCTCCTGTCCCTCCTCGACCATCCGAACGCCGAGGTGCGCCGAGCGGCGCTGCTGCGGGTCGAGCGCGTGCGGCCCCCGGGCGCGGCCATCGGTGTGAGCGGCCGACTCGCAGTCGAGACCCACGACGGCGCTCGCGAGGCCGCCGTGCGCGCGCTGCTGGCCCTCGACGCGCAGCAGGCGTTGCCGTGCCTGTTGGCGGCCCTCGACAGCCCTTCGCCCGGGGTGCGGGCCGCGTCCGCGGCCGGGTTGTCGAGGCAGGGCCTGGAGGGCGCCGCCCGCACCCTCCGGGACATGGCGGAGTCGCGCCAGCAGGCGGAACGCGTCGCCGTGGCGCGAGTCTCCGGAGACGTGCGCCATCCGGCGTCGGGCGAGCTGCTCCTTCGCCTGATGCGCGATCCGGTGCCGGCAGTGAGGCGTGCCGCCCACGCCGCGGCGGGGCGCCTCGCGGACCCCTCCCTGCTCGCGGCCCTGGTCCGCGGCGTCGGCGACCTGCACGCCGGCGGCACGGTCAGCGCGGCGCTCCTGGCCGCCGGAGGCGCTGCGGTCCCGGATCTGCTCGCCGCCTTCCGAGGCGCCGCGGAGCCGCGGCTGCGCATCGGCGTCGCCCGGGTACTGGGCCGCATCCGCGACCCGCGCGCCCAGGCCTTCCTGCGCGAGGAGCGCCGCTTCCCCGACGAAGGCGTGCGCACCGCCGTGCTGGAGGCGCTCCGCGCCTCCGGGCACCGCGCCGGGGAGAGCGACGCCTCGGAGGTCGAGGAGGACGTCCGACGCGAGGTCGACGACGCCGCCGCCATGCTGGCGGCCCGCCGCGACCTCGGGGCCGCGTCCGAGTGGGCGCTCCTCGGAAGCGCTCTGGACGCCGAGGTGGGCCGGAACCGCAGCCGGCTGTTCCTGCTCCTCTCCTTCCTCCACGACCCGAGGGCGATCCTCCGAGCGCGGGACAACCTGGCGCATCCCGCCAAGGAGCGGCGCGCCTATGCCCACGAGGTCCTCGAGGTCACGCTACCCCGCGCGACGCGGGAGCTGGTGATGCCGCTCCTCGAGGAGCTGCCTGCCGAGGCGCGGCTCGAGCGGCTCGAGGAGGTCCTCCCGCAGCCTCGTAGGGACGCCGACGAGCGCGTCCGCGAGGTGCTGGAGCTGCCGCCGGGGTGGGTCACGCCGTGGACTCGGGCGGCCGCCCTCTACTGCGTCGGCCGGGCCGGGCGGCGAGCCCAGCGGACGCTGGTGGCCGCCATCGCCGCCCAGGACGGCGCGTGGCTCGTTCGCGAGACGGCCGCCTGGGCCGCCGCCGCGCTCGGCGTCGCGGGATTCGAGAAAGAAGAGAGGGGCACGATGCTGACGTTGGAGCGGGTCATCATCTTGAAGTCCGTCGAGATGTTCGAGGGCGCGTCCGAGGAGGCCCTCGCCGACGTGGCCTCGATCCTGGAGGAGGTCGAGATCCCCCGCGGGCAGGTGATCTTCCGCAAGGGCGACCTCGGCGACAGCCTCTACGTGATCGTGGAAGGCGCCGTGCGCGTCTTCGACGGCGAGACCACCGTCGGAACGCTGGGCGAGCGCGACATCTTCGGCGAGCTGGCCCTCCTCGACCCGGAGCCGCGCTCGGCGTCGATCATGGCGATCGAGGACTCGAAGCTCTTCCGCCTGGATCGGGAGGCGTTCTCGGAGCTCATGGCCGCGAACATCGAGATCGTCCGCGGCGTGCTCCACGTCCTGTGCGAGCGCCTTCGGCGCCAGACCGCCGACGCCTTTACAGCCCGTTCCGACTCGCGTACAAATGCGCCGCTCGTTCCCAAAGGGGGCCTGGCATGAGTGGCTCGCGCCGCGCGGCCGCAGCCGTCCTCGTCCTCGGCATCGCGGTGCGGGTCGCGGGCGACGAGGCGGACGACGCGAAGAAGAAGCCGTTCGAGCTGTACTGGAAGGAAGGACAGACGGTCTTCAGGACCGACGACTTCCAGCTGGGCCTCAGCAACCGGATCCAGTTCCGCTTCGAGCGCCTCACGCCGGAGAACGACACCCGGATCCCCGGCACGGCCCAACCGGGGGACTCCATTTCGACCTTCAAGATCCGGCGCGCCAAGACCCAGCTCGAGGGCTGGTTCTGGAAGCGCGAGATCCAGTTCGAGCTGCAGATCGGATGGGCCGGCTCGGACGCAACGGGAGGCTCCGCCACCTTCAGCGGGCTGGAGGACGCCCTCCTGAACTGGGACGCTTCGAAGAGCGGCGCGTTCATGGTCCAGGTCGGGCAGTTCAAGGTCCCGTTCGGGCGCCAGGAGCTGACCTCGTCGGAAAGACAGCAGTTCGTCGACCGCTCGATACTCTCGGGCGAGTTCACGCGCAGCCGCGACGTGGGAGTGCAGGTCTGGGGCCGGGTGGCCTCGGACAAGCTGGAGTACCGAGCCGGAGTCTTCAACGGCAACGGACGCAATCGGCCGATCAACGACAACGACAAGCTTCAGTACGACGCCCGCCTGACCTTCGAGCCCTTCGGCCCCGTTGGCTACTCGGAGTCCGACTTCGAGTCGAAGGACAGGCCCCTCGTGGCCCTGGCCCTCGAGTTCGAGGACAACGACAACGCCCGCGCCACCAGCGCGCCCCCGGGCGGCTTCGTCGCCAACTTCCACGACACCACGTTCGGCGCCGACGTCGTCTTAAAGTATCGGGGCTTCTCCGCCTACGGCGAGCTGTTCCTCCGCGAGCGCGACCCCGAGCAGGGCGAGTCGTTCGACTCCGACGGCTACGTCATCCAGTCGGGCTGCTTCCTGAAGCGCGACGTGTTCGAGCTGGCGTTCCGCTACGCGTCCTGGGATCCGTCGGACGCGACGCCCGGCGACGATCAGACGGAGATCGGCGGCGCCGCGAACTACTACTTCCTCAAGCACCGTCTCAAGCTGCAGGCCGACTACCGATCCGTCGACGACGACGCCCAGGATCGCAACCTCAAGGAGCTGCGCTTCCAGCTCCAGTTCGTCTTCTGAGGCAGCCATGAAGCGGCTCCTCCCCCTGGCGCTGGCCGGAGCGGCGCTCCTTGCGGCGCCGCCGAGCCGGCCTGATCCCGGCCGTGGAGATGTCGTCGGCCGGTCCGTCCTCGAGGCGCTGGCGTCGAGGCCGCGGGTCCGCGTGGTCGTGGCCCTCCGCGATCCCGAGGTGTCGGCCCGGGCCTCCGAGCTCGACCGCCGCGTGGCCGAGGTGCGGACCCTCGTGGACGCCGTCGTCTCGGACCTGCCGCCCGACTCCTTCCTGCTGGTCCACCGCTTCGAGGCGATCAGCGCCATCGTGGGAGAGGCGACCCTCGAGGCCGTCGAGCGTCTCGCCGCCGACCCCGACGTGCTGAAGGTCGACCTCGACGTGTCCGGCCACGCCGGCACCGGCGAGAGCGTGCCGCTCATCCGGGGCGACGACGTGCGCGACGCGGGTGTCACGGGACGCGGCGTGGTGGTGGCCGTGGTGGACACCGGCGTCGACACGGACCACCCCGACCTCAAGGACGCCATCGTGGACCAGCAGTGCTTCTGCGCCTCGGCCAGCGGCGCGGGCTGCTGCCCGAACGGCGCCACGAGCATGAGCGGCGCCGGCGCCGCCGAGGACGACCAGGGCCACGGCACCAACGTCGCCGGGATCATCGTGGGCCGCGGCCGCGTCGCGAGGCGCGGCGTCGCGCCGGAAGCGTCACTCGTGGCGATCAAGGCCCTGGACGCCCAGGGCGGCTTCTCGAGCACGACCCAGATCCTCCAGGCCTTCGACTATGTGCTCACGCGCCGCCCGGAGGTCCGCGTCATGAACTTCAGCCTCGGGACCGCCCAGCTCTTCCCCGGCGTCTGCGACAACGACGCCTCCTTCACCGTCTCCTTCGCCCAGGCGATCAACGGCCTTCGCGGACGCGGCACGCTGACGTTCGCGTCCTCTCTCAACAACGGCTCCGGGACCTCCATCGGGCTGCCGGCGTGCATCGGCGCCGCCGTGGCCGTCGGCGCCGTCTACGACGGCAACGTCGGCAGCGTCGTGTTCGGCTGCACCGACGCCACGACGCGGGCCGACCAGGTGGCGTGCTTCTCGAACAGCAACTCCGTGGTGGACCTGCTCGCGCCCGGGGCGTCGATCACCGCTGCCGGACGCGGCGGCGGCACGTCCACGTTCCTCGGCACCTCGCAGGCCTGCCCCCACGCGGCGGGCGCCGCCGCGCTCTTGATCTCGGCCCGCTCGAGCCTCACCGCCGACCAGGTCGAGGCCGCCCTCAAGAACACCGGCGTGGCGATCACCGACCCGAAGAACGGCGTCTCGATCCGCCGCATCGACGTCAAGGCGGCACTGGACCAGGCGCGAACCTTCTGAGGAGCGGCGCTCAGAAATCCTTCGACGTGACCGTCCTCTCCAGCGTCGTGACGCGGTCGCGGTCGTGGGCCGCTGCTAGACTGAGCCGTGGTCGCCTTGCCGACGCCGGTGAGAGGGATTGCCGCGCTCATGGCGCTGCTGTCGGCCGCGGTGGCCTGCCGGGAGCCGGACGGAGGGCGCGGCCTCGTGATCGTCGGCCGCTCCCCGATCGTCTCGCTCGACCCGGTGACGAACGACGACTACTACGCCCAGAACCTCTTCCGCAACGTCTTCGACTCGCTGGTCGCCCTCGACGACACGCTGCGCGTGGTTCCCGCCCTCGCCACCTCGTGGAGCAGCCCGAGCGACCACGTGTGGCGCTTCGAGCTGCGCCGCGGCGTGAGCTTTCACGACGGCCGCACGCTCGCGGCCGGCGACGTCAAGGCCACTCTCGACCGGGCGCGGGCCTCGCCGCAGTCCTGGCTGGCCGCCCACTTCGCCCTCGTGAGCGACGTCAGGGCGCCGTCGCCCTACCTCGTCGAGATCGAGACCCGGGTGCCGGTGCCCTTGCTCCTGAGGCGGCTGTCGGACGTCATGGTCCTGCCCGCGGGCGAGATCACGGGCGAGCTGCCGGTCGGGTCAGGCCCCTATCGACTTCGTTCGTTCGTGGCCGGCAAGGAGGCGGTCCTCGAGGGATTCGACGCCTCCTGGCGAGGACGACCCCATTGGGACCGCGCCGTCTTTCGCTCGGAGCCCGACGGCGCCGCCCGAGTGGAGCGACTGCTCCGCCGCGAAGCCGACCTGATCGAGGCGCCGCCACTCGAGGCAGCCCCGCGGATCCGTGCCAGCGCCGCGGCGCGGCTCGTCGAGCGGGAGGGCGTGCAGGTCGCCCTGCTCGGGCTCGATGCGCAGGCGCGCCCAGGAAACCCGTTTGGACGGTTCGAGGCGCGTCGTGCCGTGGCCCTGTCCCTCGATCGCGCGGCGCTCGTGCGGGAGGCTCTCGGCGGAGGCGGCACGGCAGCCAGCCAGCTCGCGGTGCCGGGAGTCGTCGGCTACGTCCCCGACCTGGCTCCGGCGCCCCGTGACATCGGCGCCGCCCGCGCGGCCCTCGCCGCGGCCGGCTTTCCTCGCGGGTTCGACTCGCCTCTCCTCTTCAGCGAGCGCGACCGCCGGCTGGCGGAAGGCGTGGCGCGCCAGGCCGCCGAGGCGGGCGTCGCCTTCCGGCTCCAGGAGCTGCCGTGGCACGTGCTCGACGCCCGGCTGCGAGCCCGCTCCTCCCCCGCTCACGTCTACTTCGCGACCTTCCCCAGCGGCGACGCCGCCGAGCTGCTGATGGACCTTCACACGCCCACGTCCGACGCCTCGTTCGGCGCCTACAACTTCTCGGGCTTTTCCGACCGCCTGCTCGACGATCTCCTGGAGCGCGCGGACCTGGCGATGGACCCCCGCGTGCGGATCCGCCTGCTCGAGCGCGCACAGCGCCGCGCCACCGAGGCGCATGCCTTGATCCCGCTCGTGGTTCCGGCCCAGCGGTTCGCCGTCCGGCGGGACATCGCCTGGTCGGGAAACGGCCTCGGGCGCATCGACCTGCAAGCCGTGCGCGAGGGGCCGCTGCTACACTAGGCCGTGTTCTCGTCGCTGGCCGATGTCCGGCCCGAGGAGCGCCGGGGCGTCGCGGCGGCCTTCCTGACCCTGCTCGGCGTCCTGGCCGGGCACACGCTCCTCGAGACGGCGCGGGACGCGCTCTTCCTCTCGCGGCTGCCCGCCAACCAGCTCCCGTGGATGTATCTCGCCATCGCTGGGGTGGCGTTTCTCGCGTCGCGGCTGCGGGTCCGGCCGCTGCCCGGCGCCCTGGGGCCGTACAGCTTCTCGCTGCTGCTCCTCGCCAGCGCCGGCGTGACGTTCACGTTCTGGCTCTTCCGCAGGGCGACCGGCGTCGGCTCGCTCTACTTCCTCTACGTCTGGTCCGGCCTCTTCGGAACCGTCGCGATCGTGCGCTTCTGGAGCCTGCTCTCGGACGTCTACACCGTGACGCAGGCCAAGCGTCTGTACCGCATCATCGCCGCGGGCAGCGTCCTCGGAGCGATCCTGGGCGCGACCATCGGCAGCCTGGTCACTGCCCGCTACGCCGCCCGCTCCCTCGTCCTGGCCAGCGCCATCGTGCTCGCTCTCACAGCCATCGCCGCGGCGCTGTTCGTGCGACCCGCGGGCGACTCCCGTCGCGACGAGCCGGACGTGGCCTCGAGCGTCTCGGCGGCGGCGGCCTGGGCGCTCGTCCGCGAGCACCCCTACGTCAGGCCTCTCGCCGGGCTGGTGCTCACCTCCACGGTGGCCGTCACGCTCGCGGACTACCTCTTCAAGTCGGTCGTGGCCGTCACGGTCCCCGCCACGGAGCTCGGCCTCTTCTTCGCGATCGTCTACGGCGTCCTCAACGTCCTGGCGCTGCTGGTCCAGATCCTCGGCGTCGGCTACCTGCTCGGGCGCCTCGGCGTTCACCGCGCGCTGTGGCTGCTCCCGGTCCTCCTCGTGGCGGGCTCCGCGGCGTTCCTGGTCAGCGGCGGGCTGTTCGCGGCGCTGCTGCTCAAGGGCACCGACGGCGCGCTGCGCCACACCCTGCACCGCACGGGCACCGAGCTGCTGTACGTGCCGCTCCCCGACGCGATGCGCGCCCGCGTGAAGCCGTTCATCGACACCGCCGGGCAGCGCGGCGGACAGGCCTTGGCCTCGATCCTGATCCTCACCCCGGTCGCGTTCCTGCCGCAGGCGGACTTCCTGGCGCTCTCGCTCGCCGGGGTGGCCCTCCTGTGGATCCTCACCGCCGCCGACCTCCGGCAGAACTACCTGGATCTCTTCCGTTCGGCGCTCCGCGAGGGCGCCATCGCCACGCGCCTGGACCTGCCTCAGCTCGACCTCGGCTCCCTCGAGGCCCTCTTCGCGGCCCTCAACAGCCAGGACGACCGCGAGGTCATCGCGGCCATGGACCTGCTGGAAGCGCAGGGCAAGGCGAACCTCGTGCCCGCGCTGATCCTGTACCATCCGTCGTCGCCCGTCGTCCTCCGCGGTCTGGAGCTCTTCGTCGCCGCGAAACGCGCGGACTTCCTGCCCATCGCCGACCGCCTGCTGTCCCACGGCGATCCCCAGGTCCGCGCCGCCGCCCTGCGCGCCCGCAGCCTCGTCCAGAGCGACGAGGAGCTGCTTCGCCGCATGAGCCACGATGCGAGCCCCACCGTGCGCGCGGCCGCGGCCGTGGGCATGGTCGCCGGCGGGTGGTTCTCCGACGAGGTCCAGCGTGTCATCGACGAGCTCCGGGCCAGCCAGTCTCCCGAGGCCGGGATCGCCTTGGCCCGGGCGATCCGCCTCCAGCCCGGGCCGGCCTTCGAGCCGGTCCTGCTGGACCTGGCCGACGCGCCCGAGCCGGAGGTCCTCTCCGAGGTCGCCGCGGCGATGGCCGCCGCTCCGTCCGAGCGCTTCCTGCCCGCGCTGCTGCCGCTGATCGCCCAGCGCGAGGTGCGCCCGTCAGCTCGCGCCGCCTTCGTCGCCCACGGGGAGGCGGGCCTGCGCTACCTCGACCAGGCCCTGTCCGATCATGCCCTGCCCCAGGAGATCCGGCGCCACCTGCCCCGCACGATCAGCGCGGCGCCGGCCCAGCAGGCGGCGCCGATCCTCCTCCGCCACCTCGCCGACGAGCCCGATGGCCTCGTCCGCTTCAAGATCCTGCGCGGCATCGGCCGCATCCGCGCCGACGAGCCCACGCTGCCGCTCGACACACGGGTGATCGAGCAGGCCAAGCAGGCCACCCTGGAGGCGTCGTTCCGCCTCATCCACTGGCGTCAGGTGCTCGAGGAGGGCGCTATCCAGGAGCCTCGACGACGCACGCCCGGCCACGACCTGCTGACGACGATGCTGCGCGACAAGGAGGTTCACGCCATCGAGCGGCTGTTCCGGCTCCTGGGCTTGCGCTTCCCGCGCGAGGACGTGCACCGGATCTTCCGCGGCTTCCAGAGCGAGAGCGCGAAGATCCGAGCCAGCAGCCGGGAGCTCCTCGAGAACCTGTTGCGCCCGCCCCTCCAGGGAGCGGTCCTCGCCCTCGTCGATCCCGCTCCGAGCCAGGACCGGCTCGCGTCGGCGGCGCCGTTCTACACGCCACGCCCCCTCGCCTACGAGGAGCTGCTCGGGCTGATGCTCGAGCAGGCGAGCGAGTCGCTCCGCTGCATCGCCGCTCACCACGTCGCGGAGCTGGGGCTGCGCAGCTTCCTGCCGCGCATCGAGGCCATGGCGCCCGTCGAGAGCGCCTTCTTCGTCTCCCGCGTCCTCGAGAGGGCCGCCACGGCGCTGGCCAGGGCGGAGCCGCAGCATGCCTGAGCGGCGCGGCGCGATCGGGGCCCTCGAGCGGGTGCTTCACTTCAAGGCCATCCCGGCCTTCCGCGGCCTGCACAACGAGGCCCTGTCGGCCCTCGCCGAGTCCGCCCGCGAGCGCTTCTATCCGCGCGGCGCGCTGGTGTTCGACGAGTCGGCCCCGATCGCCACCATCCAGCACATTCTCGACGGCCGGGTGCGGCTCGCGCGGGGAGGGCACGAGATCAGCAGGGCGGGGCCGGGCACGCCCCTGGGCGCCCTCGCCGTCCTCGCCCGCATGCCCATGGCCGTCCAGGGGACGGCCGAGACGGACACCGTGACCCTCGAGATCGACAGCGACAC
Organism: Vicinamibacteria bacterium; assembly: GCA_035691285.1. Classification (GTDB taxonomy): domain Bacteria; phylum Acidobacteriota; class Vicinamibacteria; order Fen-336; family Fen-336; genus DATFEN01. Next base: position 20,976 of record DASSJI010000036.1, read on the forward strand.
GCTCCTCGAGGTCTGCGACGATCACTTCAGCGTCGTCCACAACCTGCTGCGCTACATCGCCCGCTGGATCGTCGAGATCGAGAAGCGCGAGGGCCCTCAGGGCCCGCCCGTGCGGCACTATCGACCCGTTCGCCGTCTCGTCGAGGGCGAGCTCGACCTCGTCGAGCGCATCTTCTACCTCCGCCAGTTCCCGGTCTTCTCGGCCGCCAGCATCAACGCCCTCGCCGAGCTGTCCCGCGGCCTGACCGAGGTCCGCTTCGGCCCCGGCGTGCCCCTCTGGTCGGCCGGCGACGCGGGCCCCTACGGGCTCCTCGTCGTGGAGGGCACCGTCGACTGCTCCGTGCCCGGCGGGCCGGGCTTCGCCGCCGGGCAGGGCTGGGCCCTCGGGATCATGGAGTCCATCGCGGAAATCCCGCGCTGGCACGATGCGACCACGGCGAGCCCGGTGGTCGCCCTGCACGGCGCCACCGAGGGCCTGATCGACGTGTTCGAGGACAGCGTCGAGATGGCCATGAACTTCCTTTCGCTGCTGGCTCGCGGCATCCTCGCCCACATCGAGCGTCGGGGCCCCGCCGCGGTGCCGCAACCTGCGTGACGATTCAGGAGGTCGATCGTGATCAAGCGCCTGGCTCTTCGCTCGTTGCTCTCGTTCCTGGTTGCAGCCGGCGCCCAGGTGGCCGCCGCCCAGGATGCCGCCGCGCTCAAGAAGAGCTGTGACAAGGGCGTCGTCGCCGATTGCCTGACCCTCGCGGCCCGCCACGCCGCCGGCGAGGGCGTTCCCAAGGACCTGAAGCAGTCCGCCGGCTTCTACAAGAAGGCGTGCGAGAAGGGCAGCGGCCGTGGCTGCTTCGAGCTGGCGCGCATGCACCGCGCCGGCGACGGCGTCGACAAGAGCGTGCCGAAGGCGGTAGAGCTCCTCGAGCGCGCCTGCGCGACGGGCGAGGCGGAGGGCTGCACCGTGGCCGGCGTGATGTCCCTGCGCGGCCAGGACGCGCCCGTGGACCTGGCTCGCGCGGCGGACTTCCTCGACCGGGGCTGCGACGCCGGGAGCAACCGCGCCTGTGCCCTGCTCGGCTCGATGCACGACGAGGGTCTCCACTTCCCCCGCGACGCGAAGAAGGCCGCGGAGCTGTTCGAGAAGGCCTGCGGCGCCAAGGACGCCGAGGCCTGCGCGCGGCTCGCCGGGCTCGCGCGGGAGGGGCGCGGCATCGCCAAGGACCCGGCGCGGGCCTTCGCCCTCGCCACCCAGGGGTGCGAGGCGGGCCTCGCGACGGCCTGCGCGCTGCTCGGCGTCGCCCACGAGTCCGGCGAGGGCGCACCCAAGGACCTCGCGCGCGCCCGGGCGTTCTTCCAGAAGGCCTGCGACGGCGGCGACGGGGGGTCGTGCCATCGCCTCGGGCTCATGACTCGGGACGGCGTCGCGGGCGCCAAGGATGTTGCGTCCGCCCTTCCGCTCTTCAAGAGCGGCTGCGACTTCGGCTCCGCGCCCGCGTGCTACGAGCAGGCGTCGGCGCTCGATCGCGGCCGCGGCACCAAGGCCAACCTGGCGGAGGCAATGGTGCTCTACCAGAAGGCCTGCAACGGCAAGGACGCGCGGGCCTGCTACGAGCTCGGGATGCTGTTCACGGGAATCCGTCACGTGTCCAAGGACGTCATCCAGTCCGCCGACTACCTGCGCCAGGCCTGCGAGGGCGGCGACGCGCGCGGCTGCAGCAAGGTCGCCCGCCTCTACGAGCTGGGCGAGGGCGTGCCCCGCGACCTCCAGAAGGCCCAGGCCGCTTACGTCAAGGGCTGCGACATCGGCGTGTACACCGATTGCGCGAGCCTGGCGCAGCTGCTCCGGAAGAGGCCCGACGGACTTCCGGCGGACCCGGCCCTCGCCGTGCCCTACTACACGAAGGCCTGCGACGGGGGCGTGGCCGAGTCCTGCTTCGATCTGGGCAACCTCTACATGAAGGGCTCCGGGTTGAAGCAGGACATCGCGAAGGGGGTGGAGCTGCTCAAGAAGGCGTGCGCCGCGGGCGACCAGCGCGGCTGCGCGCAGACCCGGGGACGCTGACGGGCGGCGGGGCCGGGACGGCTCAGCGCCCGAGAAGGCGCAGGATCAGGTTCTTGGAACGCGGGCACTGACAGCGCTGGTCGGGCGGCACGTCTCGCAACGCCGCCTCGACATGGCGACCGCATCCGGTCCAGGTGGGCTTGCCGCAGCGCCCGCATCGAATCTGCCGGCACATGGACGGGATCGTAGCCGATCTTCGGTCCCCCGTATTCGCCCTTGACACCACGGCGCGCTCGCCCTTAGGTTTCGGCAGCCTCAAGACGACCAATGTCGCCGTCCGTTCCATTCGCTCCCGCGCGCGGGCAGCGCGAACAGGCGGAGTGCTACACGTAGGAGACCGACCATGACCACGCGCGCGATCCTGGCCGTCTTCGCCGCTACGTCCGCAGTCATCGTCCTGGTCTTCGCGTACGTGGGCCTGAGCACCCGGCGCGCTCGGGACGTGGATCACGCGGCTGCAGGGCGGCTGCGACAGGCGTTCTTCATCGGCCTCTCGGTGGTGCTCGTCGCGCTGCTCGTCCTGACCCTTCCCCGCATGCCCTATCCCTCCGAGACGGGGACGCCCGATCGCATCGTCCATGTGACCGGGAAGCAGTACGCCTTCGCCCTGACCGACGCCCCGATCGCGAGCGTGGAGGGCTGGGACGAGGGGATTTACCCGCAGGTCGTGGAGGTGCCGCGGGGCTCCCTGGTCGAGTTCCGCGTCAGGACCCTCGACGTCAACCACGGCTTCTCGCTCTTCTCGCCAGCAGGCGATCTCCTCGCCCAGACCCAGGCCATGCCGGGGTACGTGAATCGGCTCCGCGTCCGCCTGGAGGAGGCGGGGCCCCACGTCGTGCTGTGCCTCGAGTACTGCGGGATGGGCCACCACCGCATGCGTGGCGTGGTCGAGGTGAAGTGAGGAGGAGCGCCATGTCCACCGCCAACGCTGCCGTACCTTCTACCGACACCGTGGGCCTGAAGCGGCTGACTCTCGTGTGGGTCCTGACCGCGCTCGTGCTGTTCCCCGTCCTCGCGCTCCTCGGCGCGGTGATGCGGCTCGCCCAGGCGAACCTCCTCCCCGATCTCGCCCCCGAGTGGTTCTACGCGGTGATGACCCTCCACGGCCTGGGCATGGTCGGGCTCTGGTTCGTGGCGGCCATGGCCGCGGTCAGCTACCTGCTGGCCGCCCATGTGAACGTCCGCCTCGGCTCCTCGCGGTTCGCGTACGGCGCGACGCTCCTGGGCGTCATCCTCTTGATCCTCGCCACTCTCGTGGGTCGCCTGGGGGTCGGCTGGTACTTCCTCTACCCGTTGCCGTTCTTCTCGGGTGGAACGTGGCCGGACTGGGCCACGGGCGCGCTCTTCGCCGCCCTCGCGGTGCTCGGCGTGGGATGGACGGTGTGGGCGGCCGATCTGCTCTGGGCGATCGCCCGGCGCTACCCGCTCTCCGCGGCGCTGGGATGGCCGCATCTCGTGGGCCGCCCCGAGCCGTCGGTCCCCCCCATCGTCGTGATCTGCACGGTGAGCTTCATCGCCGTCCTCGCCGGGCTCGTGGCCGCGGTGGTGATCCTCCTGCTGCTGGCCCTGGAGCGCCTGGGCGGGGGCGCCCCGAACGACGCCCTGCTCATGAAGAACCTGACCTTCTACTTCGGCCACGTGCTCGTGAACATCACGATGTACCTCGGGGTGGCCCTCGTCTACGAGATCCTGCCCGAGTACACCCAGCGCCCCTGGAAGACGAATCGCCTCGTGGCGCTGGCCTGGAACTCGGTCCTGTTCCTCGTGATGTTCGCCTACCTCCACCACCTCTACATGGATTTCGTGCAGCCGCGCTGGCTCCAGGCCCTGGGTCAGGTCTCGTCGTACCTCATCTCCGTGCCCGCCGCCGTGGTGACGATCTTCTCCACCCTCGTCGTCGTCTACGGGGCGAAGATGCGCTGGGGTCTCGCATCCCTCCTGCTCTACCTGGGGGTGATGGGATGGGCGGTGGGCGGCGTGGCCGCGGTCATCGATTCCACGGTGGCCGTGAACGCGCGCTTCCACAACACGCTTTGGGTCCCGGCGCACTTCCACAGCTACTACCTGATGGGGGTCGTGCTCATGATCCTCGGCGCCGTTTGGCACGTGCTGGAGAAGGCGACCGGCCTGCCCGAGCGTCCCGGATTCACGTGGCTGACAGCGGGGCTGGTCGGCCTGGGCGGGTACGGCTTCCTGGCCACGTTCTACGTGGCCGGGGCCACCGGCGTCCCGCGCCGCTTCGCCACGTATCCCGCCGAGGTGATGCAGGGCGCCACCCTCGCCCAGGTCGCGCTCGTGTTCGTCGCGCTGCTCCTGGCCGGCGCGCTTCTCTACATCTGGGAGACGGGACGGCGGTGCCTGAAGGCGTTCGCCTCCTGAGCGCAGGGACCGGGCTCGTCCTCGTCCTGGCCGCGGCTCCGGCCTGGGCCCAGGACGTCGCCGGTCCGCTGCCCGAGGAGGGGCGATACATCGGGCGGGTCGTGCCCGATCTCGAGGTTCGCACGACCGCGGGCGCGAGCCGGCCGCTCTCCAGCTACTGGCAGGCGCGGCCTCTCCTCCTCGCCCTGGTCTTCACGCGCTGCGCCGGCACCTGCTCGCCGCTCCTCGCTTCCCTGGCGCGCGCCGAGGAACAGGTCGGCGGCAGCGGCGAGGCCTACGCGACCTTCGTGCTCAGCTTCGACCCCAGGGACGGTCCCGCGGACATGGGGGGAATGGCCGCCCTCCTCGGCCTCGGCGACGACGCTCGCTGGACCTTCGGCGTCGCCCACGAGGGTGACGTGCGCCGCCTCGCGGAGGCGATCGGGTTCTGGTACGCCTGGGATGGCGAGCGCGGCCAGTTCGACCATCCAGGCATGCTCGTCGCCCTCCGGGGGGGCCGGGTCCTCCGCCTCCTCGTTGGGACGCAGGTGGAGCCCGCCCGCCTCCACGAGGTCGTGCGCGAGCTGCGCGGGGACTTCGTCGCCGCCTATCCCCTGCCGGGCCGCGTGCTCTTCCGCTGCTTCGAGTACCGAGCCGACACAGGGGAGCTGCGCCTCGACTGGGGCTTCCTGATCCTTCTCGTGCCCGGCATGCTCGCGGCGGCCGCGACCCTCGCGCTCTTCGGAGCCGGCCGGCGGGAGCGGGAGCAGGAACGGCACGTCCAGCTCGCCCCCTGGGCGGAGGTCCCGTGAAGACGCAGTACTACACCGCGGCCACGCTCGACGGCTACATCGCCGACGAACACAACTCTCTCGACTGGCTGTTCCAGTTCGGCGCAGATCCCGAGGGCGCCGGCGACACGGGCTTCTCCGACTTCATGCGCGACGTCGGCGCTCTGGCCATGGGCTCCACCACCTACCAGTGGCTGCTCGACCATGAGATCCGGCCGAAGGGCCGGCCGGCCAGGGCCTGGCCCTATTCCCAGCCGACCTGGGTGTTCAGCTCGCGCGAGCAGCCGGGCGTGGAGGGCGCAGACCTGCGCTGGGCCCGCGGAGACGTGCGGCCGGTGCACGCGGAGATGGTGTCGGCGGCGCGCGGGAAGAACGTGTGGCTCGTGGGCGGCGGCGACCTGGTCGGCCAGTTCCACGACCACGGCCTGCTGGACGAGCTGATCGTCAGCATCGCACCCGTCACGCTCGGACGCGGGGCGCCGCTGTTGCCGCGTCGCATCACCACACCGCCGCTCGTGCTCCGCGAGGTGCGGCCGATGGGGGGCGCCTTCGTCCGCATCCGGTACGAGGTGCCTTGACATGCGATAAGCATGTGAGCATGCTCATTGCATGTCCAAGATGGTCCAGATCCGGAATGTGCCGGAGATGCTGCACCGCAAGCTCAAGTCCCGGGCGGCGGAGTCGGGTCAGACGCTGTCCGACTACCTCCTTGCCGAGCTGGTGCGCCTCGCGGCGCGCCCGACGCGCGAGGAGATGCTGGCCAGACTCCACAGTCGAAGGCGCGTGACCTTGAAGACGCCCGCCGCCGTGGTCATCCGCGAGGAGCGCGAGTCCGCGTGATCGTCGTCGACGCGTCAGCCCTGCTAGAGCTGTTCCTGCAGACCCCGCTCGGCGCGCGAGTCGAAGCACGTCTCCTGCGCGACGCGGACGAGCTCCACGCGCCTCACCTCATGGACGTCGAGGTCGTCCAAGGCCTGAGACGCCTCGTCCGGATGGGCGAGATCGTTCCCGGGCGTGCCGCAGAGGCTGTCGCGGATCTGACCGACATCGACGTCCACCGGCACGCTCACGTCGAACTCCTCGGCCGGGCGTGGACGCTGCGGGAAAACGTCAGCGCCTACGACGCGATGTATGTTGCTCTGGCGGAGGCGATCGAGGCGCCGATCGTCACCTGTGACGGTCCACTCTCCAAGGCGCCTGGGCACGGCGCGCGGATCGAAGTGATCGCCTGAGTTCGACCCGCAGGTCTGGCGACCGTGATCACGACGTGCTCGCACTAACGGAAATCCCGAGACGGGAGGTCGACCGGCGCCGCGCCGCAGGGCCGGCATGCCGTCGCGCGGACTGACACGCCTCCTTCCGTCTGCAGGACTCCCTCGATCTGGAGCACGCCCGTGCCGACGAGCACGGCCTTCTCTCGAGCGAACAGGTCGGGGCGCACGATCACGTTGGCGAGGCCGGTCTCGTCCTCCAGCGTGAGGAACAGGAAGCCCTTCGCGGTGCCCGGCCGCTGACGGCAGATCACGGCGCCGGCCACGCGCACGTAATCGCCACTGCGCAGGTGCCTGAGCTCGCAGGCGCGCCGTACGCCCCGGGCGTCGAGAGCCTCGCGATAGAGCGCCATCGGATGGGGTCCCGTCGTGAGGCCGGTGCCGACGATGTCGCTGCTCAGGCGCTCCGGGAACGTCATCTCGGGCAGCGGCGAGGCGTCCTCGGGCTCCAGAGCGTCCTTGAACAGCGGCCCGCGCGGCCGCCCCGCCCGCTCGACCTGCCAGAGCGCGCTCCGCCGCGTGAGGCCGAAGGCGTTCAGCGCGCCGACCTCGGCGAGGCGCAGCCGCTCGTCACGGCGCAGGCCCGCACGGTCCACGAAGTCCTGGAGCGACGCGAAGGGCCGCGCCCGGCGCTCGGCAACGATGCGCTCCCCCGCCTCCTTCCGCAGCCCGGCCACGCACTGGAGGCCGAGGCGCACGGCCGGCGCGGCTCGATCGGCGCCTTCCTGGAGCGACGCGACCCGCTCGCTGCGCGTCACATCGACGGGAAGGAAGTGCACTCCGTGGCGCTGCGCGTCCTTCACGAGCGTCGCCGGGTGGTAGAAACCCATCGGCTGGTTGTTGAGCAGGGCGCACACGAACGCCGCCGGGTGGTAGCACCTGAGGAAGGCGCTCGCGTAGGCGATGAGCGCGAAGCTGGCGGCGTGGGACTCGGGGAAGCCGTAGAGGGCGAAGGACACGATCGAGCGGATCACCTCCTCCTGCGCTTCCCCCACGATGCCGTTCCGCGTCATGCCATCGCGCAGGCGCGCCTCGAGCCCGCGCATGCGCTTCTCGGAGCGCTTGAAGCCCATGGCGCGGCGCAGCTCCTCGGCCTCGCCGCCCGTGAAGCCCGCCGCCACCATCGCGATGCGCAGGAGCTGCTCCTGGAACAGCGGCACGCCCAGGGTGCGCCTGAGGATCGGCTCGAGGGAGGGGTGCGGGTACACGACCGGCTCGATCCCGTTCCTCCTATTCAAATAAGGATGGACCATCTTCCCCACGATCGGCCCGGGCCGGATGATCGCCACCTCGACGACGAGGTCGTAGAAGTGGTCGGGCCGCATGCGCGGGAGCGTCGCCATCTGGGCGCGGCTCTCGACCTGGAACAGGCCCACGGTGTCGGCCTCGCGCAGCATCGCGTACACCTTCGGGTCGTCGGGCGGGAGGTGCGGGAGATCCACCTCGATGCCCCGGCCCTTCAGCATTCCCAGGCAGTCCTCGAGGGCCGCCATCATCCCGAGGCCCAGCAGGTCCACCTTGATGATGCCGAGGTCGGCGCAGTCCTCCTTGTCCCACTGGATCACGACCCGGCCCGGCATCGTCGCGGGCTCCAGGGGCACGACGCGGTCGAGGGCGCTCTGGGCGATCACCATCCCGCCGGAGTGCTGGCCCAGGTGGCGCGGCAGGTCCTGGATCTCGTGGAAGAGCCGCGCGAAGAACCGCACCCGCGGGTCGTCCCCGTCGATCCCCGCCTCCCCCAGGCGCTTCTCCAGCGTGTCGTCCTTGTCCACGAACTCGAAGCGCCGCGTGTAGCGCGCGAGGCGGTCGATCTCGGCGAGCGGGATCCCCAGCACCTTGCCGATCTCGCGCGACGCGCTGCGGTCGCGATAGGTGATGACGTTGGCGGTCATGGCCGCACCCCGCGGCCCGTAGCGCTCGTAGACGTACTGGATCACGCGCTCTCGGCGGTCCCCCGACGGCAGGTCGAGGTCGATGTCGGGCCACTCTCCGCGCTCCTCGGAGAGGAAGCGCTCGAAGAGGAGATCCATGCCGACCGGATCGACCGCGGTGATGCCCAGGCTGTAGCAGACCGCGCTGTTGGCCGCCGAGCCGCGGCCCTGGACCAGGATCCGCTCGCGGCGGCAGAAGTTCACGAGGTCCCAGACGATGAGGAAGTAGCCGGCCAGCTCGAGCTTGCCGATGAGGGCCAGCTCGCGCTCGATCTGCCGGCGTGCCTTCTCGTGGTACGGCCGATAGCGGTCGCGCGCGCCCGCCTCGGTCATCTGGCACAGATAGGAGTGCTGCGTCTCCCCCGGCGGAACCGGGTAGTCGGGGAAGCGGTAGCCGAGGTCGGCCAGCGTGAACTCGAGGCGCTCGGCCAGCGCCTCGGCATTGCGGACGAGCCGCGGCTGGTCGGCGAACAGCGCCTCCATCGCCTTCGGGGCTTTCAGGTGGCGCTCGGCGTTCTCCGCGAGCAGCCGGCCGGCCGTGGCCAGCGTCTTCTTCTCGCGGATGCAGGTGAGCGCGTCCATGAGCGCGCGGCCCCGGGAGCGCGCATGGCGCACGCCGTTCGTCGCGACCGCCGGAAGGCCGAGCGAGTCGGCCAGCTCGATGAGCGTGCGGTTCGCCCCCTCCTGCTCGCGCCGTCGGTGGCGCTGGACTCCCAGCGCGACGTTGGCCGTGCCAAAGGCCGCAAGGATCGCGGCGAGCCGATCCGTGTCGGGCGTCCTGCCCAGCGCTTCCAGGCCAGGCAGGGCGACCAGGCCCGAAACGTCCCCAGGGGCGAGGCCGTCGAGGTCGAGTCTGCCTTCTCCCTTTGCCACTCCGGCCTTCATCCGCGTGACGAGCTGGCAGAGGTTCTGGTAGCCCATTCGAGTCTCGACCAGGACCGGGAGCGCCCCGCCGCCGAGCAGGCTCAGCTCGGCGCCGACCAACGGCCGAATCCCGGCGGCCTTCGCGGCCTTGAAGAAGCGCGGCGCGCCGCAGACGCCGTCGCGGTCGAGGAGCGCGAGGGCCGGAAAGCCCAGCTCCGCCGCGCGCTCCACCAGGTCCTCGGGCAGGGATGAGGCCCGCAGGAACGAGAAGGCGGACGAGGCATGGAGCTCGACGTACACGGATCTTTGAAGCCGCTCCGGCTGGACCGATCGCCGGACGACTTTCGCTATTTATTCGCTATCCTGCCCCGACCGGCGCGACGAGTCAAGCCGAACCCCCGAAATCCGAACTCAGGCGGACCTGTCTCGACGCCGGCCCGTCGCGCACTCCCGTCCCCGCCACACACGCGGCCGTCTCTCTCGATTCGCGCCGGTCTCTCCCGCCGGCAGGTGGGTGGGCGTGGAGACCTGTGCGCAGGCCTACCGGCCGCGGCGGGCGCGGAGCTCTCCGCTCTTCCGTCTCGTCGAGCAGCAGCTCGAGGAGTTCCTGCGCGTGTACCAGGAACGCTTCGCCACGACCCACGGCCCCTGCGCCCCGTCGTGGAGCGGGTGCTGCGGGCCTTCCTGACCTGCGGACTCCTCGAGCGCGGCTTCGCACGCGCGAGGATGGCGGATCACATCCCCGACCCGGGGAAACACCGCACCCACTTCTACGCCTACTACGCCAATCGCGTGCGCGGAGAGCGCACCGCGGAGCCGGCAGGGGGCGAGCTTCGTGTCGCGTGCGCGGTACACCTCGCCCATGCCGCCTGCGCCGAGGGGCGACACGACCACCTAGGGTCCGAGACGGGTCTCGGGCGGCAGGGGCAAGCCGCCGTGGATACTCACTCACGGCCCCGCGTCCGTGCCCCGTGCGTGCCCGATGGCGAGGCTGAGCCTCAGGGGTGCGCCAGCCGCGCCAGGCGGTCGACGAGCCCGCGCAGGTAGTCGCGCAGCTCCTTGGGGGTCACGCCGCCGGGGATCGTGGCTTCGTCGCCGATCGTGATCTGGGATAGCACCCAGGCGAGCTGCGCCGGCGTCAAACCGCCGTCCTTTCGCTGGCCCGCGAGAAGCGCCTGCTCGAGCGACAGGCCGAGCCCTTCGAGCGCGCGCACGTCGACGAGATCGCGAACCTCCGAGCGGCCGAGGAGTGTACACAGCTTGTTCGCGAGGATCTCCTCGGCGGGATCGACGCGCACGATGCCGTGCGCCGGCTTCTCGCGGCTGACCTGCTCGGCATGCTCGACGACGAGATCGACGACCACCGACTCGTTCCCGCGCGTCAGCAGGATCCTGCGAAACTCGGGGGCCGTCCGGATCTCCTCGAGTGAAGCGCCCAGCTCTCGAGCCGTGTCGCGCAGAGCCCGCAGCCCGTCTTCCATCGCAGGAGAAAGGGTGAACAGATCGAGATCGTGCGTCTCGCGGTGGCCCAGGTGGTAACCTGCGAGCGCCCCGCCGCCCGTCAGGTAGAAGCCCTGCTCGCGCTGGAAGAATGCGGCGAGTACGTCGGTCTGCAGCCGGGTCAGCCGGCTCCTAGGTGCGCCCATCGCCAGCAAGCTCCTGCCAGCGCCCGAGCAGGAACTCCCAGAACGTGCGACGTCGGCCGAGGTGTCGCCGCAGATCCGGAAAGAGGCGAGCGACCTCGGCGGGTGTCGTGAATCGCCAGACGTCCGTGTCGCGCGCCTCGCGCATGATCTTGCCCAACAGGCGCAGCCTCTCGGGCTCGCCGGCGCTCGCGAGCCGCGCGCGCAGATCGGCCACGGACATGGGCTCGTCCCACAAGAAGTAGGGTACGGCCCCGGGATCGTCGAGATCCACGGAAAGTCGGACTCCGGCGGGCTCCGGGGCCATCTCGGCCACAGCCTAGCACGCAGCACACCCCGGGGCGCACGCGCCGAGTCAAGCCCGTTGGCGAGAGTGCGCCTCTGGGGTGGGCCCTTTCGCCCGGCCTCGCGAGGCTACTTCCGGCCACGACCTCCGTAAGCCGCGTTCGCGGCGACTAAAGAGTCTCGCATAAATAAGTAGCATTCTGTCCGGGTGTTTGCTATGCTGTGTGCATGGCGAGGGCGGCAGGCGAGCGGCGATCAGAAGCGCTGAAGCAGCGGCGGATCGAAGCTGGGAAGCTGTTCGCGAAGGGGGCGACCCAGTCGGAGGTGGCACGCCGGCTGGGCGTGTCGCGTGTCTCGGCGCTGCGCTGGTATCGAATCTGGCGGCGGGGAGGACGGCGCGGCTTGGCGGTGGCGGCGCGCTTGGGCCGGCCGCGGAAGCTGGGGCCCCGGGAGCTGAAGCGGATCAGCCGGGTACTGCTGCAGGGGCCGCAGGCACAGGGCTACGGCACGGAGCTGTGGACGCTGCCGCGTATCGCCGAGGTGGTGGAGCGGGAGACAGGTGTGCGCTACCACCCGGGCCACGTGTGGCGGGTGCTGCGTGGGCTGGGCTGGTCGCTGCAGCGACCGACCTTGCGGGCACGCGAGCGGGACGAGCAGGCGATCGCCCGCTGGCAGCGTGAGGTCTGGCCGCGGGTAAAAAAAACGCCGGGCGCGGCGCGACGTTGATCTTCATGGACGAATCGGGCTTCGCAGAAGGCTCGGTGGTCCGTCGCACCTGGGCTCCCCGTGGTCAAACCCCGGTCTTGCGACCCAAGACCCGCTCCTGGCGCTGGATGTCGGCGATCGGGGCGCTCGCTTACCGGCAGCAGCCACGTCAAGCCCGCCTGCTGCTCCTGTTTCAGCCCGGTCCGGTCAAGACCAAAGGCATCCTCCGCTTCCTGCGTCATCTCAGGCGCCACGTCCACGGCCGCGTCGTGCTCTTCTGGGACGGCCTCCAGGCCCATCGCGCCGTAGAGGTCAAGGACTGGATCCAAGCCAACCGTCACTGGCTCAGCGTCGAACGCCTCCCCGCCTACGCCCCCGAGCTCAATCCCGTCGAAGGCCTCTGGTCCTGGACCAAGGGCACCCGCCTCGCCAATGTCTGCGCCGACAGCCTCGGGCCACTCGTGGCGCGCGTCAAGAAGGGCGCCTCCCACCTCCGCCGCCACCCCAACACCCTCTTCGGCTTCCTGGCCAAGGCAGACCTCTCGCTGGACTGATGGTTACTATATTATACGAGAGTCTTTAGTTCCCCGTAACGGATGCAGCGATACCGCGGATGCGGCGTGAGGGGTTGCTGTATTTCCACTTGATGGGCTTGGGAGCTCGGTTGTAGAGACGGATGTATCGCATGAGCTTTCGCGCCAGGTCTTTGACCGAGGTGAAGACGCCTCTGGCAATGACGTGCCGTTCGATCTTGGAGAACCAAATCTCGACCTGGTTCAGCCAGGACGAGTAGGTGGGCGTGAAGTGCAGCTGGACGTTGGGGTGATCGGCGAGGAAGTCCTCGACGCGCTGGGTCTTGTGCGCGGAAAGGTTGTCCAGGATGACGTGGATCTCCTTGCCTTTCGGCTGACTCGCCACGATGGAACCCAGAAACGCCACGAACTCGGCGCTGCTGTGACGGTCGACCGTCTGCCCCAGCACCGTGCCGGTGCGCGTGTTCAGAGCGGCGTAGAGCGACAGCGTCCCGTGGCGGTAGTACTCGAAGCCATGCCGCTCCAAGCGACCGGGGCTGAGCGGCAGCACCGGATCCAGCCGGTCCAACGCTTGAATGGCGGTCTTCTCGTCCACACAGAACACCGCGGCGTGCTGCGGCGGATTGAGGTACAGCCCGATGACGTCCGCTGCCTTCTTCTCGAAGGCAGGATCGTTGGAGCGCATGTAGCGCGTGATGCGATGCGGCTTGATACCCGCCCGCGCCCAAGCCCGATGCACCAGCATGTGGCTGACACCCAGCTTCTCGGCAAGGCGGCGCGTGCTCCAGTGCGTGGACCCGTCAGTGGGCTTCTTCTTGGTCGCCGCCAGGATCCGCGCTTCCATCGCGGGCGTCAAAGCCGTCGCCTTTCGACCTCGATAACGTGGGTAAAGGGCCGCCAGCCCACCCGTCACGAAGCGACCCTTCCAACGCGTGATGTATGTCCGGCTGCAATCCAATTTCTCCTGGATCGTGTCGAAGGTCTCACCGTCCGCCAGCATCAGAATCATGCGCGCACGCCGTACGTCGTCCGCCCGCGCCGTGCGCGACCGCTGGCGAATCTCGAGCTCCTCACGGTCCCGTCTGCTGAGAGCGACCACCGATTCGGAGTGCATGCAGCATGATCCGATATCCCGGTAGCGCTCTCAGTGATACAGAACACTAGCGGGAACTGGGCAGCCTGCCTCTTCGTCGCTGATCCGCAGTGATCCCGTTGAGGGTTACTGCCGGGTGATGCCGCTGTAAGCGAGCTCCAGCTCCTCTTGCGTGACGTTGTCCTTGAGGGAATAGGTCACGTTGGTTGGCCACGCGTCCTTCAACTCCCAGGAGGCGACCGCGGTGCCCGTCTGGTCCAGGATGGTGATGGTGACGTCGCGCTGGGCCGTGCGACCCCGGCCGGTCAACACCTGCTGCCGCCAGTCCCACCAGTCCCGGTTCGTCGTGAGACCCCTGATGATCCGGACGCCGCCCTGGAGCTTGACGGCCCTGCCCCGTCCGTCGTTCCCGGCCGACGTGAGATCCCCGAGCCCCTCCATGCCTGTCGCGAAGGACTCCAGCTGGCCGCTCACGACCATGTAAACGTGGAAGACGGCGGGCAAGGGATCGGGTGTCTGCGGTGCGGCGAGGAGGGGCGTTGTGGCCACGAGGGCAGCGACGCCCACGACCAGCAAAACGACCCATCGGGAGCAGCAAGCCTTGGCGGGCATGGAAACTCCTTTCTAAGGAGAGACGCGTGAAGCGCGGCGAGAACGTATCAGCTTTCTCGGCCGGCCAAAACGCTGTATCTGGAGGGAGCCCGGTTGCGAGCTTACGGGATTGGCGACCCTGGTGGGATTCGAACCCACGATACCGACGGCGCGAGCAGGAGGCGGCGAACCGCACGCTCTTGGACCTACCCTGTGGTGCAGAGGTCGAGACAAGCAGGTTCGACTGACCGTCGGCCGTCCCCGGGCAGGCGTGGGCCTGAGCCTCGCCTTCCACTTCGGACTCGCTCCCCGTCCACGAACGGTCGAGCCGTGGAAACGCAGACTCTCGCGATGGCTGTTACAGGTCGCGCGGGAGAAGGCGCGGGCTTCCGCGGAGCTTGACCGCCCCGAAGTGGCGGAGGTCGAGGGTCGCGATCGCCTCGGCCGCTCGCCGCTCGGCCATCGCCATGACCACGGTGTCGACGAGCCCCAGCCGCAGCGCCCGATGGCGGCGGGCGAGCTCTTCCCCACGTACGAGATCGAGCGGGTCGCCCCACTCGACGACCCACGCGCCCGCGGCGAGGTCGGACGAGAAGCGCTCCTGGGCCTTCGACCCCACGTGCTGGGCCAGCAGGTAGTCGACTTCCGGCAGGATCGCCCACGGCAGCAGCCAGGAATCGGGTCTGGCCTCGAACAGGCGGCGCAGCGGGCCGTGGTGGCGGTCGTCGGCGTCGACCAGGGCCACGATCGCGCCGGTGTCGGCGACGATCACCGCCGGCCGAGGCCCTTCAGCAAGGCTTCCGCCTTCTCCGCGACGTCGCCCCGTCGGCTGCGACCCGCCCCTAGACTGCGTGGCAGGCGCCGCGCCCCGCGCCGCGCCGCGTACTCCACGACGGCCTCACGCACGAGCTCCGCCGCGGCTCGCCCCTCTCGGCGCGCCA
>DASSJI010000037.1:0-4512 GCA_035691285.1 Vicinamibacteria bacterium
ACCAGATCCTCGGCCTGTGCCGCCGCTGCCAGGCCAAGAACGAGGCCCGCCGCTAGACCACCGGCCTAGGCGCGCAGGGCTTCTTCGGCCGCCTGCACCAGGAACTCGCAGCCGATCGGCAGCGCCGCCTCGTCGAAGTCGAAGTGCGGGCTGTGGTGCGGCCGGTCGAGGCCGCGTTCGGCGTTGGCCGAGCCGATGAAGACGAAGCAGCCCGGCGCCTTGGCGAAGTAGCACGCCATGTCCTCGCCGCCCATGGTGGGCTCGGGCTCGACCACGTTCGCCTCTCCCACGACCTTGGCCGCCGCGCGCCGGGCGATCTCCGCCGCCCCGGCGTCGTTCACCACGGCGGGGTTCCCCGCGCGCACCTCCACGTCGGCGCGGCACTGCAGGCCCGACGCGACGCCCCGGGCCACGCGCGCGATGCGCGCCGGCATCGAGCCGCGCAGCTCGTCGTCGAAGGTGCGGATCGTGCCGGTGAGGATCGCCTCCTCGGGGATCACGTTGAAGGCCTCGCCGGACCGGATCGACGCCACGGTGATGACGGCCGGCTGGATCGGCGAGACCTCGCGGGACACGATCGTCTGGAGCGCGGTGACGACGTGGGCCGCGGCCACCACCGGGTCCGCCGCGCGATGCGGCTTGGCGCCGTGGCCACCGCGGCCGCGGATCACGACGCGGAGGCGGTCCACCGAGGCCATCAGCGGTCCGGTCTTCACGCCGATCGTGCCCACGGGCAGCTCGTTCCAGAGGTGGATGCCGAAGGCCGTGTGGACGCCGTCCATGGCGCCGGCGCGGATGACGGCCTGCGCGCCGCCCTCGCCCTCCTCCGCCGGCTGGAAGACGATCCGCACACGCCCGGGCAGGGTGCGGCGCGCGAGAATCCGCCCGGCGACCGCGCCCATGGCGGTGTGCCCGTCGTGGCCGCACGCGTGCATCCGGCCGACCTCCTGGGACACGTAGGGCGCCGCGTTCTCCTCCTGGATCGGGAGGCCGTCCATGTCCACGCGCAGCAGCACCGCTCGGGGTCCGCTGCCCGTCTCCGCCAGGACTCCGGTGCCGCCGAGGCCGCTGCGGAGCACGAGGCCGTGGCCTTCGAGGAAGCCACGAACTCGCGCGGCCGTGCGGGTCTCCTGATAGGCCAGCTCCGGGTGCTGGTGGAGGTCGCGTCGCAGGGCGATGAGCTCCTGCTCGAGGCCTTGGACGTCCGGGGAGAGACAGGCTGCGCTCATGCAGGGTGCCGCCACAGGCGCGCTTCGACGAGCCCGCTCGACAGGATCGTCTCGAGATCGCGGTCACGGGCGAGCACGTGGCAGCCGTTGGCCTCGGCCAACATGGCGACCAGGCAGTCGACCGTCGAGCGCACCGTCCGTCCCTTCTGCCGGAGCGCCCGGTGGAGCTCGGCGGCGCGAAGGTAGGGGGCGATGCCCGCCGCGTCGAGGAAGGTCATCTCCTCGAAGAGCGCTGCGATCTCCGCCCGGGTCGAATCCCGCCGCAGGCCCTGGAACACTTCCGCGACGACGACGCCACAGGTGCACACGTCATCGTCTCCCGCCAGCAGCTCGGCCAGGGCCGACGCTTCCGGAGTGGGCTGCCCGTTCAGGAAGTCGACCCACACCGAAGTGTCCACGAGGACCCTCATCTCGTGCCGTTGCGCTCACGAAGGGAATCGAGGTCGCCCTCCCAGCGAGCGCGCCCGCGGAACTTGAGGAGCCCCCTCAGGCGGCGGCGCCTGGCGAAGTCGCGCAGCGCTTCGTTGATCACCTGTGTCTTGGTCTTCCCGGGTGCGTGCTTGAGCGCCGCGGCGAGGGCGTCGTCGTCGAGGTTCAGGGTGGTCCTCACCATCTGCCTCCGACCGCAGATGCTAGGCCGCCAGGATCTGCACGTCAAGAACGCGAGGCCGGCGAGTCTTAGAATGCGGCTCGGTGGAGCAGAAGTCCTCGCACGCGTGGGTCGCTCCGGTCGTGGGCGCCCTCGTGGCCGCCGGCGTCGCCCTCGGCTACTTCTGGCTCATGGCTCCGGAGTCCACCCGTGTCAAGGTCGGCATGACGGCGCCGGAGCTGGAGCTGCCCAGCGTCGGGCCCGGCGGCGTGAAGCTGTCGAGCTTCCGGGGCAAGCCGGTCCTGCTCAGCTTCTTCATGTCGACCTGCCACATCTGCGAGCGCGAGATCACGGAGATCGAGGACATCCACCGCACCTACCGCCTGCGCGGGCTCGTCGTGCTGGGCGTGTCCGCCGACGCCGACTACGCCGCCCGCGAGCGCTTCGTGCGCGAGAAGAACCTGACCTTCGGGCTGCTGCGCGACCCCCACGGCGAGAAGATCCTGGAGGCTTTCGGCTCCCACAAGCTGCCCGAGGCGTACCTGATCGATGCGGGCGGCGTCGTGCGCGCGGTGTGGCTGGGGTCGGTCCGCTGGAGGAGCCCCGAGGTCCGGCGCCAGATCGAGGACGTCTTGCCCGCGACGCCGCCGCTCTCCCCGAAGCGCCCCTCGGCATGACGGACGCGGTGAAGCTGGCGGCGGTGGTCGCGGTGGCGGCCGCCGCGGCGTGGGGCTACGCGTCCCTGGAGGGCCAGAAGGGCTACGGCCTCAAGAAGGGCGACGTCGCGCCGCCGTTCCGCCTGCCGAGCCTCGACGGCAACGTCGTGGATCTGGCCGCCTTGCGGGGGAAGGTCGTGGTCGTGAATTTCTGGGCGACCTGGTGCCCACCGTGCGTCGAGGAGATGCCGTCCCTCGAGAAGCTCCACCGCACGCTCGGGCCGGAGGGCCTCGTCGTGCTGGGCGTCTCGGTGGACGAGGACGAGGCCACGCTGCGGTCCTTCGTGCAAAAGGTAGGCGTCACTTTCCCGACCCTGCGCGACCCCGGCGGCCGCGGGCCGTCTGCGGCATACCGCACGACCGGCTACCCCGAGACGTTCGTCATCGACCCGCAGGGAGCGCTGCTCGACACGTACATCGGCCCGGCCGAGTGGGCGACGCCGGCGGCGATCGATCACTTTCGGGAGGTGCTGCGGCGCTTCCCCGCACCCTCGGTGAGCTGAGCGCCGAGGTCTCCAAGCCCTACGAACGTCACGAGGAGCCCTGCGTAACGGCGCACGTAGGAGCGCTCGACGTCCGGGGCCACGACCAGGTTCGGGCCTTCAGCGTAGCGCTCCCGAAACGCCAGCAGCCCGGCGGGCTCGAACGCGTCGGCCTTGCTCTTGCACTCGATCGCCAAGGGCCGTCGGCCCGCGGCGGCAAGGATGAAATCGACCTCCCGGCCGCCCTTCGAACGCCAGTAGCGGACGTTGCGCCCGCCGGTGAGCGAGTGAATCTCGTTCAAGACCAGATGCTCCCAGAGACCGCCGATGTCCTCGGGCCTCAGCGTGTCCCACCCTCGGTAGTGGCAGACGAAGCCGGTATCGAACCCATAGACCTTCGGCATGGCCACGATCTCCCCGGCTCGGCTGGGGGCGTAGGGCCGCAGCACGTGGGCGACGAACGTGGCTTCGAGCACCGCGAGGTAGTTGACGATCGTCTGGCGGCTCACTTCGCAGGGTCGGGAAAAGGCCGTCGCCTCGAACAAGCCGCCGCTCTGGACGAGGAGGAGCTCGGTGAACCGCTTGAACGAATGACGTCGCTCGAGGCGAAACAGTTCGAGGATGTCCCGGGCCCAGTAGGCGTCCATCCACTCTTCGAAGTCCTGCTCCGCAGGGCGGGCCGCTGCGAAGAAGGGCGGAAGGCCACCGCGGTGCAGACGATGGCGGAGCTCCGGAGCACCGAAATCCAGTTGGTCGGCCAGGTTCATGGGCGTCAGCCACAACTCGGTCTTGCGGCCCGCCAGCGTGTCCCGGAACCGAGCCGAGGCGCCGAGCG
Organism: Vicinamibacteria bacterium; assembly: GCA_035691285.1. Lineage (GTDB taxonomy): Bacteria > Acidobacteriota > Vicinamibacteria > Fen-336 > Fen-336 > DATFEN01. Next base: position 3,852 of record DASSJI010000037.1, read on the forward strand.
TGGAGGAGCCCGTCGCCAGAATCCGCGTCCCGGGGAAGTGGTCCGCCGCGATCTTCAGGATCCCTGCGGGATCGGGCAGGCGGTGGACCTCGTCCAGGACGACACGCTTGCTCCTCCGTGCCTCGAAGAAGGCCTCCGGGTCCTCGAGTTCGCGACGCACGCGCGGCAGCTCGCAGTCGAGGTACTCGGTCCGGGGAAGGCTGTGACAAAGGAACGTCTTGCCCACGCGGCGCACGCCCATCAGCCAGACGACCGACTTTCGCCGCCAGGCGCGCTCGACCCGCTCGATCCAGAAGGAGCGCCTCACCATACGCAAGTAGTTTAGCGTGCGGCACCATCAAACGCCACTTTGCTGGCGTTTGGTCAGCCGGCCGGGACGGATGGACACCAGTCCCCAAGCCGACAGGTTCCGTACTTGCGACTACAGTTCGCTACCGGACACCCCAGCGGGGGTTGGCGTATGGTTGGCTCGCCGCCATGCCAGCACCCGGCCATCCGTTCTCGGCTCGTTTCCTTGCGCCCCTCGGCCCCCACCACGCATCTGAATGTGGTCCGGTGGAGTAGGGATCCTCGCTCGCGTGGGTCGCTCCAGTCGTGTGTGCTCGTGGCCACGGCCTCGCGGTGGGATACTTCTGGCTGATGCGGCCGGACGGGGGTCAAG
>DASSJI010000038.1:0-29602 GCA_035691285.1 Vicinamibacteria bacterium
TGACGGTGTGGTGGGGCGCGCGGAAGGGACGGGTGGAGAGGACGCGCTCCACGGGGGCGCCCGCCGCCGAGTGTATGACCGCGGCCTCGAGCGCTTCGTCGGGCGCGAGCGCGGGAAGGAGGGGCGGAAGCCGGCGCGCGAGCATCGTCTTGCCCGCCCCGGGGGGGCCAGACAGCAGGACGTGATGCCCGCCTGCCGCCGCGATCTCCAGGGCACGGCGTGCCAGCGGCTGGCCGCGCACCTCCGCCAGGTCCGGCGCAGGTTCGGCCTCCGGCCTCGCGGCCGACGCACGGGGCGGGCCGGCGGGCGGATCAGGGCGCTGGCCGCTGCCGGCGAGGGCCATCGCCTCGACGAGGGTTGCGACTCCGTGGACGCGCAAGCCCCGGACGAGGCGGGTTTCTCCTGCGTTCCCGGCCGGGACGATGGCGTCCGTGAGACCGGCCTGGCGGGCGGCGAGCAGCATCGGGAGCACGCCTCGAACCGGCCTGACGCCCCCGTCGAGGGCCAGCTCGCCGACGAGCAGGACGGAGGCCATGGGACCCGGCGCAATCTCCCCGTCGGCGGCCAGGAGCGCCGCGGCGATGGCGAGATCGAAGCCGGGGCCCAGCTTGGGCAGGCCGGCCGGGGAGAGGTTGACGGTCAGGCGCCTGTCCCACTTGAAGCGGTAGCCGCAGTTGCGAAGCGCGGCATGCAGGCGGTCCTTGCTCTCGCGAACCGAGCTGTCGGGCAGGCCCAGCAGGCTGAAGCGGGGGAAGCCGGGGGCGGTGTCGGCCTCGACGCGGACGAGATGCGCGCGGACGCCGACGACGGCGGCGCCCCACGCCGTTGCGAGCATGGGAACCTCCTCCCAGTCGCGGGGGGAGAGCCCGCACGAGGAGGCTACGACGGGTGGCGGTCGGGCGAGGTCCGCGCCCGCGGTCTACATCTTGCGCGCGAAGATCGTCAGGAAGCGCCCGGCCGTGATCCGCGTGCTGCGCAGGCCGTTCCAGGACTGCAGCTCGCGCACCGTGGTGCCGTAGCGCTCCGCGATCCCGCCGAGCGTGTCGCCGGGCCGGATGCGGTACGTGAGGCGGACCCTGGAGGACGCGGCGGGCTGCAGCGACGCCGTCACGACCGGAGCGGGCTTGGCGCTCGCGCTGCGCGCCGTGGCGGTGCGCGGCTCGATCGGGATGATCAGCTCCTGGCCGATCGAGAGCGTCCGCTTCAGGGAGAGCGCGTTGGCGTCCGCCAGGTCCTGGCTGCGGATCCCGTACTTCTTCGCGATCGTGGAGAACGTCTGGCCGCGAGCGACCACGTGGGTGCGGAACTGCACGCGCTTCTCGGGAGGCACGGCCGCCAGGCACTCGCCCAGCGAGGCCGCTCGGCCCTCCGGAACTCGCAGCGGATAGGCCGCCGTGGCCGGCGTGGCCAGGCGCCGCAGCTCCGGGTTCAGGGCGCGCACGTCGTCCAACGACGTCGCGATGCACTCGGCGACGACGCGCAGGTCCACGGGTCCCGAGACGCTGGCGACCTCGTAGGGCTCGGGCTCGTCGGGGACGACCTCGAAGCCGTACTTCGCCGGCGCCTTCGCGACGACGATCGCCGCGTGGATCAGCGGGACGTAGTTCTTCGTCTCGGTGCGGAAGGCGCGCGTCTTCCTGAGCCGCCAGTAGTCGTTCGTCCCGTATCGGCTGATGCCGCGGAGCACCTTGTACTCGCCGGCGTTGTAGCCGGCCAGGGCCAGGTTCCAGTCGCCGAGCAGGCCGTGGAGCTCCTTCAGGTACTTCGCCGCCGCTCGCGTGGCCTTCTCGGGATCGCTGCGCTCGTCGACCCACCAGTCCTGCTGGAGGCCGTAGCGCTTGCCCGTGGTCGAGATGAACTGCCAGACGCCCTTCGCCTTCGCCCGCGACAGGGCCTGGGTCTTGAACGCGCTCTCCACGAGGGCGGTGTAGGCCAGGTCCTGGGGGATCCCCGCCTCGGCGAAGACCTTCCGGATGTGGGGGAGGTAGCGGCCGCCCCTGACGAGCGCCTCGCCGAACCACTCGCGCAGCCGGCCCTGGTAGAGGTCGACGCACGCGAGGACGGCGTCGTTCAGCTCGACGGGAAAGTCGTTGACCTCCTCCCGGACGGCCTCCTCGGCTGTGCGTCGCGTCTCCTCGCTGGGAGGCGCCTCCGCCACGGTGATCTCGCCCACCTCGTCGATGGAGGCCGGCTCCGGGAGCGGCTCGCTGAAGCCGTCGCCGGCCGCCAGCGCCTCGATCTCGCGCAGATGGATCGCCTCGAGCGTACGGCGGTAGGCCTCGCCCAGCCGGGCGTTGGCGTAGGCGCCGCCGGGGGCCGTGAGGTAGGCGTCGACGGCGCGGTCGAACTCCTCACGGGCCTTGGTCAGGTGGCCCTGCTTCAGCTCTGCGATGCCCGCCTCGAGGTGTCGATCCGCGGCGGCGATCAAGGCGCTCGTGGGATCCTCGGCGGCCGCCGGCGCCGCGGGGGGAGTCTCCTCGCGCGCCACGACCCGCGTGCCATGGGCGCAGGCCCAGGCCCCGAGCACGAGCACGAACGTTCCCCCGATGCGGACGCTGCGCAAGCCCGGCCGGCCCTCCCCCGGAAGCTGCGAGATGATCCGGAATCCTAGCACGGCCGGTCCGGACGGCGCGGAGAGGCCCTCAGGCCTCGTCCACGAACACGTCCTTGCCCCTGGCCAGATCCCTGGCCGAGGGCGTCACGAGGGCGCCGCGCGACAGCCGGATGCGCCGGCCCTCCACGAGCGCACGCCGCACGTCGGCCTCGGCGACGAAGTCCCGCGGGCCCTCCGCCCCGAGCCCCGAGCGGGCGGGCCCGGGCCGGCGCTCGTAGGCCAGCCGCTTCACGTTGATGAGGTGCAGCGGCGTGATGTTGTCCGACGTGATGTTGCCCGCGTACGCGCCGCAGCCGAGGCTCATCGAAGGAGCCAGGCCTGTGGTGTATCCCGTGGCGCCCATGGAGGTCTGGGTGTTCGCCACGATCCGGAAGACCGGCTTTCGCAGGGCGAACTCGCGGATCACGGTGTCGTCGCGGCTGTGGATGCCGAGGGTGTGTCCGGTGCCGCCGAAGCGAAGGAGCTCCAGGCAGCGCTCGCAGCCCTCGTGCCAGTCCTTGACCACGTAGAAGGCCAGCACCGGCGAGAGCTTCTCGATGGAGAGGGGGTGCTCGCGGCCCACGCCCGAGAGCCGCGCGACGAGGACCCGGGTCTCCGCGGGGACGCTGACGCCGGCCTTCTGCGCGATGTAGGGCGCCGGCTTGCCGACGATCTCGGGGTTGGCGAGGCCCTGGGGCGTGACGACGACCCTGGCGACCGCGGCGGCTTCGACGTCGCTCAGGAAGCGGCCGCCGTTCCTTTCGACCTCTTCGACCACCTGGTCGCGGATCGCCTCGTCGCAGACGAGGGCCTGCTCCGAGGAGCAGAGCGTGCCGTAATCGAAGGTTTTGCCGTTGATCACGTCGCGCACCGCCTTCGGCACGTCGGCGGTGCGCTCGACGTAGGCCGGAACGTTGCCCGGTCCGACGCCGTAGGCCGGCTTTCCGGACGAGTAGGCGGCCCGCACCAGGCCGATCCCGCCGGTCGCCAGGATCACGCCGGTGTCGCGGCACCTCATCAGCTCCTGCGTCCCGGCGAGGCTCACCTCGGTCAGGCACGCGATCGCGTCCTCGGGGAGCCCGGCGTCCTTCGCCGCCCTGGCCAGCACCTGCTCGGTCTCGAGGATGCAGCGCCGCGCCGCGGGGTGCGGAGACATCACGACGGCGTTGCGCGCCTTCACGGAGATCAGGGCCTTGTTGATGGCCGTGGACGTGGGGTTCGTCGAGGGGATCACCGCGGCGACGACGCCCATCGGCTCGGCGATCTCGACGACGCGGTTCTCCTTGTCCTCCCGCAGGATGCCGACGGTGCGCAGGGGGCGGATGTAGTCGTGGACGGTGACGGCGGCGAAGAGGTTCTTGGCCGTCTTGTCCGGCACGTTTCCGAAGCCCGTCTCCTCGTGGGCGAGACGCGCCAGGCGCTCGGCCGCCTCGCGGGCCGCCTGGGCCATCGCCGCGACGATCCGGTCGACCTCCACCTGGGTGAAGCCGGCGAGGATCCGCTGCGCCGCGCGTGCCTTGGCGGCGAGCGCGCGTGCCTCGGCGACCGAGCGGGTGTCGGCGTCCTCCTTCATCCGCCTCTCTCGCGGCGTTCGCGACGCGCGGGACTATACCATGCGGGCCTCTCCAGGTTTGACAGTCCGCGCTCCCATCCTCTAGAATCCCGAGTTTTTGTCCGGCGTCCGGGCATCGTTACCCAGGGAGCAGGAGAGTTCGATGATGCAGCGACGTTCCTGGATGGCCGCCACCTTCCTCGTCGTGGCCGCCGCGGCCGTCCCTTCCGCCTGCGGGCGCAAGTCCGCGGAGGTCAATCCCATCGTGCCGGCCTTCGGCGCCAACCGCATGAAGGCGCCCCTCGGCAGCGCCATCGAGGCGACCTACACCTTCACCGTCGAAGCGACCGCCAGGAAGCTCGCCCAGGACTACAGGGTCCTCGTCCAGTTCCTCGATTCCCACAAGGTCATCCTCTTCACGGACGACCACCTGCCTCCGGTGCCCACGTCCGCCTGGGAGGCGGGGAAGACCTACACGTGGAAGCGCACCGTCTTCATTCCGGTGTATCCGTACGTCGGCGACGTGCAGGTCGTGATGGGTCTCTATCCGGCGCAGGGCCGGGGCGAGCGTCCGGCCTTGAAGGGCGAGGACTCGGGCCTCCACGCCTACAAGGTCGCCAAGATGGAGTTCCTGCCCCAGACCGAGAACATCTTCCTCGTCTACAAGGACGGCTGGCACAACCCGGAGGCGATGCCGCAGAACCCCGGCGTCGAGCGCACCTGGACCAAGAAGGAGGCGCTCGTCTCGTTCAAGAACCCCAAGAAGGACGTGGTGCTCTACCTCGAGGCCGACACCTGCACGAAGTGCTACCCGGAGCCGGCCGTCCTGACCGTCTCGGTCAACAACAAGGTCGGCACCAGGGTCCCGATCGAGACCGCGGAGCTGTTCCTCAAGAAGGTCAGGATCAAGGCCGAGGACCTGGGCAGCGAGGACTGGGTGGACCTGCGGCTCAGCATGAACCAGGCCTTCGTGCCGAAGCAGCTCCCGGAGCTCTTCAAGGGCTCGACGGACGACCGCGAGCTGGGCGTGCTCGTGTACCACCTGTTCGTGGGAGAGGCCGACAAGCTGGGGGAGATCCCGGCGGACACGGTGGTCGAGGCCTCAGCCATCGCACCCGCGCCGGCGGCGAAGCCGGCGGTCGCGAAGCCGCCCGCCACGCCTGCGGCCAAGCCGGCTGTGACCCCGGCGCCCAAGAAGAGCTGAGGCTCGCTCAACCGACGGCCAAGACAACCACGGAGCGCACAGAGAGGCCCGGAGAGAACGCAGGGGCTCTTGGGGCGCGAATCCCGAGTTGACTCTGTGATCTCGCCGTTCGTTCCGCTGTGTCCCCTGTGGTCGTCCTGGCCGTGGTGACACAGCGAATGCCCCACGGCGGCTAGAATTCCGCAGATGGCCGATCCCTTCGTGGCGAACGGCGGTCGCGTCGACGTCGCGCGCGTGATGGAGGCGCTGCGCGAGGGGATCCGGAGACGGCGGGACGAGGCGCTCTTCGATGGCACGCCGGCCGAGGAGACCGTGGCTCGGCGCCTCAAGGCGCTTGCGGACGAGGCCGGCCTCGACGGCGAGCTGCTCGAGCGCCTGCTGCGTGACGACCCGCGCTGGAACCTGAACCCCGACTACCGGATCGAGACGCATCGCACCGGTCTGTCGAAGGCCCTGGTCGTCGGGTTGAAGCGGCTGGTTCGGCCGCTCGTGCGACTCTACACGGACCCGATCGTCGAGCGGCAACGGCAGCTCAACCTGTACCTGCTCCACGTCGTGCTGGCCCTGCTCGACGAGACGACACGCCTGCATCAGGCCCTCGCGAAGCTCAAGGAGCGCTGACTGAGGCTGGCGTTCGTCGTCCAGCGCTACGGCGCCGAGGTGAACGGCGGCGCGGAGCTGCATTGCCGCTGGCACGCCGAGGCCCTGGCCGCGCGACACGAGGTCGAGGTCTTCGCGACCCGGGCCATCGACTACGTGGAATGGCCCAACGACTATCCCGAGGGGACGGCCCTCGTGAACGGGGTGCCGGTGCACCGGTACTCGGTGAGGAGAAGGCGCGTCATGCGCGACTTCGCCTCGATCTCGAACGTGGTCTTCGGCGACAGGCACACCCGCGAGGAGGAGGAGCGCTGGGTGCGGGAGAACGGTCCCTTCGCCCCGGCCCTGGTGGAGGCGGTGGCCCGGGCGCGGCACCGCTTCGACCTCTTCATCTTCTATTGCTATCGGTACTGGCAGACGTACCACGGCCTGCCACGGGTGGCCGATCGCGCCGTCCTCGTCCCGACCGCCGAGGAAGACCCGGCGATCGGCCTCGGCATCTTCCGGGAGTTCTTCCGGCGACCGCGGGGGCTCGTCTACCTGACGCCGGAGGAGCGGGATCTCGTGGAGACCGCGGCCGGAGGCACCGGACGGCCCGACGCCGTCATCGGCAGCGGGCTCTCCCTTCCTGCAGCGGCGGTGGCGCCGGACTTCCGGGAGCGCTTCCGCCTCGTGCGCCCGTTCCTCCTCTACGTCGGACGGATCGAGCGGAACAAGGGCTGCGGCACGCTGTTCACCTACTTCCGGCGGTTCCTCGACGAGACCGGCGCCGATCTGGACCTCGTCCTGGCCGGAAAGCCGGCGATGGCGATCCCGGACCACCCGCGCATCCGGCCGATCGGCTTCATCTCCGAGGACGACAAGGTGGCGGCGCTCCGGCACGCCCTGGCTCTCGTGATGCCGTCGCCCTACGAGAGCCTGTCGGTGATCGCGCTCGAGGCCTGGAAGCTGGAGCTGCCCGTGCTCGCCAACGGACGCTGCGCGCCCCTCAAGGGCCAGTGCCTGCGCTCCAACGGGGGCTTGTTCTACGACGGCTACGACGAGTTCGAGAGCGGTCTGCGGCTGCTCCTCGAGCGTCCGGAGCTGAGGCGGGCGCTCGGGCGTCAGGGCCGCGAGTACGTGGAGCGCGAGTATTCCTGGGACCGCGTCCTGGGCAAGCTCGAGGATCTCTTCCAGCGCGTGCGGGCCTGACTTCGCGTCGCTACTTGCCCTTGATCTCGACGTCCAGGCGCAGCAGCAGCGCCTGCAGCCGCTTGTTGCCCACGAGCTTGAAGGCGGCGGCGTCGTGGACGATCTGGTCCTCGCCATCCTTCTCGAAGACGAGGTGAAGACGCAGGCCGGTGGCGGTGCGCAGGAGCTCCGCCGGCACCTCGATGCCGGCCTTGCGCTTCAGCTCCTGCCTCGCCTCGCGGTCCGAGAGCAGCAGGTCCTGGATGCGGCGATCCACGGGCGGCGCGCTCCTGGCCGGCGCCGCGGGCCTGGCCACGGCCATCGCCCTCAAGTGCTCCAGCTCCGCCTGGATGTCCAGCGTGCCCTTCGTCGCGACCGCGCGGACCTCGTGCTGGCTGGCGTCCTCCTCGGCGAACTCGACCTTCACCTCCTCAGCGGACCCCGGCTGGCTGGGTGCGGGCGCCGGCTCGTCGGGCAGCTCGAAGAGCGGCTCGCTGTCGGCCGGTTCCGCCGGCTGGGCGGTGTGGGCCAGCTCCGGGCGCATCCCTGGCATGGACGCGGCGAGCTTCTGCCGCACCGACTGGATCGCGATCGCCGCGATGCCCTTGAGGGTCTCGAAGACCCCGACGCCGTGGAGCGCGGCCGCCTCGTAATACGGGTAGCCCCGGGGGTTGAGGACCTCGTTGAGCTTGTCGACGCCGTGGATGCTGCGGATGTCGCGCTTGTTGTACTGGAAGACGAAGGGGATGTCGTCGAGGCTCAGGTGGAGCTCCGCCAGGTTGTCCTCGAGGTTCCGGAGCGATTCCACGTTGGCCTCGAGGGCGGGAAGCTGGCTGTCGGCGACGAACACGATGCCGTCGACGCCCTTCAGGACCAGCTTGCGGGTGGCGTTGTAGAAGACCTGGCCGGGCACCGTGTAGAGCTGCAGCCGCACCTTCATGCCTGCAATCACGCCCACGTCGATGGGGAGCAGGTCGAAGAAGAGCGTGCGGTCCGTCTCGGTCTCGAGGCTGATCATCTCGCCGCGGGAGCGCGGCGCCGTCTTGCGATGGATGAACTGGAGGTTCGTGGTCTTCCCGCACAGGCCAGGACCGTAGTAGACGATCTTGGCCGTCATCTGCATGGTGGTGTAGTTGAAGAAGACCACGGCCCGGCGAGTGTATCAGAAGCTCAGTCCCGCCCCGACCGAGAAGCGGTGCTCGATCTCGAGGAGCGGCTCCCCGGAAAGATCGATGCGCCGGTACTCCCCCTTCACGACGAAGATCGGTCCCAGCTTCAGCTTGAGCCCCGCGATCAGCGCGTGGAGCGTCCCGGTGTCGCTCGTCGCGCCGAACTCCTGGCGGAAGCCGCCGATGCCCAGGCCTGCATACGGGACCAGGCTGCCGAGGGGCGGCGCCGCGAGGACGCTGCCCGTGAGCGTGTACATCGAGGCTCCCTCCAGCTCGCCGGGCAGCCGGCAGAGCTCGCCCTCGAAGTGCACGACCGAGAAGAGGCTCAGCGAGAACGCGCCGCCCCAGCCCCCGGCCCAGACCTCGTCGGGCTTGGCGACGGCGAGGAACGCCGTGATCTCGCCCGCCGTGGCGCGAGGGGCCGCGAGCAGGAGGAGCGAAGCGAGCGGGACGGCGAGCCGGCGCGCCACGGCCTATTCCACCGCGACCTTGCGCCCGCGCTTCGGGGGCGGCGCATCGGCCTCGCTCTCGCGGAGCCGCTCGAGCTGCCACTGGCACAGCAGGATCACGCCCTCGAGGACCTGCTTGCGGAGCTGGCGCGCCTTCCGCCGATCCAGGCCGGCCTCCTCCAGCACCTCGGACACCAGGCAGCAGGCCTTCCTCGGTCGTTGCTCAGCGCTCGCCATGCTCCTCCTTCTCGCCGAAGGCGACCCGCAGCCGGTGCTCCTGGAAGGCGGCGCCCATCAGCCGGCGCGCCGCCAGGGTCCGGGGCAGGACGATGTTGCGCCTCTGATTGTCCACCTGAACCACGAGCTCGTCGCCCTGGGCGAACACCTGGATGCGGTCCTTCTCGGCGAAGGGCAGGCGCAGGTACAGCGCGTACCCGCGGCCTTCCTTGCGCACCTCCATGGGACGCTCCTGGTAGAAGACGGCGGTCGGGTCGCCCCCGCCGAACGTCGCGCGGGCCATCTCCTCGAGGAGCTCGACGCCCACCATCTCGCGGTCGAAGAGGCGCGCTTCCAGGAACGGCAGCGGGTCGAACGCCTCGCGGGCGAAGGCCAGGTGCTCGCGCTGGATGTCGAACCAGCGGTCGAAGTAGGCCGAGCGGGCCTCCTGGGGCAGCACGCGGTTCGCGATCACGCAATCGACGGGGAAGGCGAACAGGCCCAGGTAGGTGTGCAGGCGCTGCGACTCCTTGATGACCATCCGCTCGGGGTTGAGGACGAGACGTATCGAGCTGACCTTGGGGTCGCGGAGCAGGGGGCCCATGCCCTCCATCTCGCGGTAGAGGGCCTGGACGGCGCCGAAGACGGCGTCTTCGGGCAGCGGGAGGTCGGTGATGCGCTTGGCGACCCCCCGCACGGACTTCACGACCGTGCGCTGGATCGGGAAGATGCGCTGGAAGTAGAAGTTCAGGACCTCGGGGACGCCCAGCATGCGCACGGTCTCGCCGGTGGGGGCGCAGTCCACCACGATCACGTCGTAGGCGCGCTCGTCCGCGTAGCGCTTGACCCGCAGCAGGCTGAACAGCTCCTCCATGCCCGGGAGGATCGCCATCTCCTCGGCCACGGCGTCGGCCACTCCGCGGAAGGTCATGAAGCGCGTGAGCCACTCGTGGATCACCCCCCAGCGCTTCTCCAGCTCGCGGTTGACGTCGATCTCCAGGGCGTCGAGGTTCTTCGCGACCTGCGTCGGCTCGGGGCCGACCTCCGCGTCGAGGGCGTCGGCGAGGCTGTGGGCCGCGTCCGTGGACACGACCAGGGTCTTCCTCCCGAGCCGGGCCGCGCGCACCGCCGTCGCCGCGGAGAGACAGGTCTTGCCGACGCCGCCCTTGCCGGAATAGAGGAGGATCCGCATCAGGAGGCCGCCACGCGGCGCCGCACCCGCACGGGCGCCGTCCCGAAGATGGCCGCGGCGACCTCGCCGAGGCCGCGCAGGTCGCGGACGTCGGTCTCGAGCTCGGGCACGAGGATGGGCGGCACCCCGGCGTCCACCTCCAGGCGCGCAAGCCCGCGTCGCTCGGCCCGCGCCAGCGTGCGCAGGTCGCGGTGGACGGCGACGAGCTTCTCGACGAAGGCCGAGTCGAGGCGCGGAGGCGGGCCCGAGCCGGCCCCGGGAAGAGGCGAGGCCGCCGGGTCGGGGTGTAGCCGGTTCACGACGAGGCTCACGAAGGGCATCCTCTTCTCGACGAGGCGGCGATGGAAGTAGAGAGCCTCGTCGAGGGCCAGGCGCGCGGGGCTGGCCACGAGCACGAATCCCGAGGTCGGATGGCGCAACAGCTCGAACACGCGCGCGGCGCGCTCCTTGAACCCATCGTACAGCCCCTCGAACGCCAGGAAGAACTCGGACAGGTCCTGCAGGAACTGCAGGCCGAGGTACTTGTCCACGAGGGAGAGGGCGACGGCGCCTGTGCGGGTGGCGATCCTCAGGGTCAGCCGTCCGGCCACGAAGTAGGGCTTGAGGAAGAAGCGCAGGATGCTCGTATCGAGGAAGCTCATCATGCGGTCGGGCGCCTCGAGGAAGTCGAGGGCGTGCCGGGTGGGCGGCGTGTCGAGCACCACGAGGTCGAAACGTCCGTCCGCGTGGAGCTCCAGCAGCTTCTCCATGGCCATGTACTCGTGGGTGCCCGACAAGGCATCGGACACCTGCTGGTAGAAGCGGTTGTTCAGGATCCGGCGGCGCGCTTCCTCGCCGCCGGCGAAGCGCTCGACCAGCGCGTCGAAGGTCCGCTTCGTGTCGAGGGTCATGGCGTGGAGGGTGCCCCGGGCCTCGAGACCGAGCTTCTCGAGGGGCAGCAGGCGCGGCTTCTCGGACAGCTGCGAGAGGCCGAGGCTCGTCGCCAGGCGTCGCGACGGGTCGATGGTGCACGCCAGCACTCGCCTCCCGCGCACGGCCGCGTGGAGCGCGAGGGCCGCCGCAGTGGTGGTCTTGCCGACGCCCCCGGCGCCGCAGACGACCAACACGCGGCGCTCGTCGAGGGCCCGGAGCAGGGATTGCGCCGGCCGGCGCTCGGCCATCAGGCCTCGGCGAGGCGCCCCGAGAGGGCGCGGATCTCGGCGAGCCCGAAGCGGTCGGCGAACAGGAACGGCAGCGAGACGAAGGGCGCCTGGAGCGAGCGCTTGAGGCGGGTCTCGTAGAAGCGCGTGAGCTTGCGCCGCCGGATGTGGCGGCGGGCGGCGACGAGCGCAGACTGCAGCTCGACGTCGCGGGCGATGCGGCCGCCGGAATCAGATTTGGTCAGGCGCAACACCGCGGCCTCCTCGGCTTCGGTGAAGCGGCGCTCGTGGGCGGCGTTCAGGACCACCGCGGCGCAGTCGAGGCCGAGCTGCTCCACGGCCAGCTCGTGGAACCAGGCGGCCTCGACCACGGCCATCTCCTCGGGGATCGCGACCACGATCAGGGCCGTGCGCTTGCGGTCGCGCAGCAGGGCCAGGATGCGACGGGCGTTGGCCCCGACCGGCCCGATCGGCACCGCCGCGGACGCCGCCAGGGGGACTTTCAGGAACGAGAGCCCGTGGCCGGTGGCCGGGGCGTCCAGGACGACGAGGTCCCACCGGTGCCGCCGCGACCAGCCCTGGCGCTCGTCCTCGAACATCATGACCTTGCCCAGCAGCATGAGCTCCTTCAAGGCGGGAGCCGTCGTGAAGAAGCGGGCGTAGATCGGGCTGTCCAGGATGCGCCGCGCGAAGAGCTCCACCCGCACGGTGTGCCGCACGTACTCGTCCATGACTCCGCGCGGGTGGAGGTTCACGGTGTAGAGGCGCGGCCGGACCTCGGTAGGCTGGGGGCCGGAGGGAGGTGCGCCGAGGTACCGGGCAGCCTCGAGGGGCGCGTCGATCTCGACGAGCAGCGTGCGCTTGCCGCGCTCGGCCGCGAGGAGGGCGAGGGCCGCCCCGACGACGCTCTTGCCGACGCCGCCCTTGCCCGACAGGACCACGAGCCGGCGCTCGAGAAGGCGCTCCGCCAGCACGGGCGGAGACTAGCATGGATGAAATAAGATACGCGGCGCATGGGCAGCGCGCCGCAGCAGGCGGGCGCGGCCAGCAGGCCGCGCGTGGTGATCGTGATGCCCGCCTACAACGCCGAGAAGACCCTCGAGGACACCTTCAGGGCCATCCCGGAAGGCTACTTCGACGAGATCGTCGTGGTCGACGATCACAGCCGCGACGACACCACCCGCCTGGCGCGGCGCCTCAACCTGAAGGCGATCCGCCATCCCCACAACGTCGGGTACGGAGGGAACCAGAAGACCTGCTACATGGAGGCGCTCCGCGACGGGGCGGAGATCATCGTGATGCTCCACCCCGACGGCCAGTACGACCCCAAGATCGTCCCGGACATGGTGAAGCCCATCCAGGAGGGCCGCGCCGACATGGTCCTCGGCTCGCGGATGCTGACGCCTGGCGGCGCCAGGGCCGGGGGCATGCCGCTCTGGAAACGGATCGCCAACTGGTTCCTGACCACGGTCGAGAACGCGGTCATGCGCCGGCGCTTCACGGAATGCCACACGGGCTACCGCGCCTACAGCCGGCGTTTCCTCGAGACGGTGCCGTTCCTCCGCAACTCCAACGGCTTCGTGTTCGACACCGAGGTGATCTTCCAGGCGGTGCACTTCGAGCTGAGCGTGGTGGAGGTTCCGGTCTCGACGCGCTACTTCGAGGACGCGTCGTCGGTCGGCTTCGGAGCCGGGGTCGTGTACGGCCTGGGCACGCTCTGGACCGCGGCCCGCTTCCTTCTGCACCGCTCCGGGATCGTCCCCTGCGACAAGTTCAGGCGATGAGCTGGAACCCCACGAACACTTGACGCGGCTTCCGGCCCAGGGATAGACTGGAGCCTCCCTCCAGTAGCCTGCGTTCGGTTTGGACAACCTACGTGTCGGATCCGAGGACAGGGCGGCGTCCCTCCCCGAGGCAACGGGGTGACCCTGTGGAGGAAGAGGCTCGAGCGTGAGCGGTAGAAGGAGCGAGTCCGTCGGTGTGCCAGGCAAGCTCGACGAGGACCGGACGCTGATCGTCCTGGATCGCGATACCCGAAACGGAGCGTGGCTCAAGGCGTGGCTGCAGCAGCAGGGCTACGAGATCGTCTCGACGTCCGATCCCAGGATGGCGGCCCGTGCGGCTCGCACGGCGCCTGCGACGCTGGTCCTCGCCGACCTGGAGATGATGGCTCTCGAGGCGATCCCGCGCTGGGCGCGCCGCAGGGGCGACGCTCCCAGTGACGGCCGGCCCCCCGGGGAAGGGTACGCGATCCTGCGCCCCCTCGGGGCCGGCACGATCTCCAGTCGCTACCAGATCGTGGCGCTGAAGTCGGACGTCTCTGCTGAAGCGTACGCCGTGGCCTCCCGCTTCGCGCTCGTGGGCTATGCCCCGAGAACGCCCTCTCCAGCGCTGCTCGAGGCACTGAGGGTGGCGCTCGAGGTCCGGATGGAGGAAGAGCCGGCCGAGCTGTTCGCCGACATCCCGCGCTTGCTGCGCCGGGCCCTGGTGGTGGATCCGGACGCCACCTGGCGCGAGCACGTCAAGGGTGCCCTGGCGGAGCAGGGCTTCGTGGTGGACGAGGCCGAGGACTCCATACAGGCCTTCCGGCTGGCGCTGGCCCAGCGCCCCGGCCTGATCCTCTCGGAGGTCGACCTCCCGGGAGTCGACGGCTTCGAGCTGCTCGCGCGCATTCGGGCCCACCCCGTGCTCGCGCGCACGCCGCTGGCCTTCGTCGCCAGGCGCGGACGCTACGAAGGATACTGTTACAGTCAGGGCCTCAGCGCCGCCGACGAGTACCTCTCGAAGCCGGTCCCGATCCGGGAGCTGCTCATACGGGTGGCGCTCATGCTGAAGCGCCACTGCGAACGTCAGGCGCGGCCCAACGTGAAGTTCAAGGGAGGCATTCGACTCACGGGCTCGGCAGGGGCGCTGCAAGCGTGTCATTGGGGCCGCCTGAGCGGCGTCCTGGTCACGAAGAGCGGCACGCGTCACGGCCGGATCGGCTTTCGCAACGGCGAGGTCGTCACGGCCGAGTGTGCGGGAGCGACGGGGATCGAGGGGCTCCGGGAGTTCCTGGGCTGGCCCGACGGGCAGTTCGCGTTCCTGGCGCGCGATCCGGGGCCTGCGGCCCCCCTGGGTCAGTTCGAGGAGCTGCTGATTGAGGGTGCGCGGAGGCTCGACGAGCTCAAACGCGGGGCCTCGGCCGGTGGTGCGGAACCCGCGCCCGTCGCACAGTCGCCGGAGCCGGACTGGGATTCCGGCCACCTGCCCTACGCTTTGGATCCCTCACGCGAGAAGGGCCGCAGTGCCGCGACGGCGGTCCGGGTGGTGCACGGTGGGCACGCGTCCCTCGAGGGACTCCTCGCGCCGGTCGACCACGACCCGAAGGCAGGGTTGGCTGAGGAGCCCCTCGATGAGGGGAGCCAGGTCGCTGAGCTCCCGGCTGACCACCAGCGTTGGGGTCTTCCCCCGGAGTAGCAGCTTGGAGCACGCAGCGCAGATGCCGTGCGAGACCCCGGTCGACGTCGCCGGCCCCTTCGTGCACAGGTAGCGGCTGCACCAGCCGCAGATGACGACCATTGGACCCCCTCCCTCCGTCGAAGCTGACCGAGCCTAGCGTTCGCTCGAACCGGCGTCGTTGCGGGAACGCAAGGAGCGCCGGATCGTGCGGGAGGCCACGGATTCAGTCCGCGCCGGCCGACCTCGGATCGGGCGCCGGGGCGTAACGCTCCGCCATCCGGCACAGCTCTTCCGCGGTCGCCGGCCGGCCGAGGGCGTCGTCCATGCCGGCCTGCCGCCATCGATCCGCGTCGTCCTCGGGACCCACGGCGACGATCGGGGTGCGGGAGCCGTCTTCCTCCTGCATCCGGATCTGGCGCGCCGCCTCGTACCCGTCGATGCCGGGCATGTCACAGTCCATGAAGACCAGGTCGTAGCTCCGGCTGGACACCGCGCGAACCGCTTCCTCGCCGCCGCCCGCGACGTCGCAGGCGTAGCCGGCCTTCTCGAGGGCGCGGAGCGCCGCCTGCTGCCGCGCGACGCTGTCGGCCACGACCAGGATGCGGCGCCGGCCCCGGGTCTCCTCGCCGACCGTGTGGGCGGTGACCAGCTTGAGCTGGGGGCGGGTCGCCGGCTCGCGCACGCCCATCACGGCCGCGATGGCGTCGTGGAGCACGGTCTGCTTGACGGGCTTCGTGAGATAGGCCGCGAAGCCCATGTCCATCATCTGGGCGGCGTCGCCGTGCTGAGGCATCGACGTCAGCAGGATGAGGGGCGTGTGGGCGAGGCGGGGATCCTTCTTGATCTCCCGGGCGAGCTGGCCGCCGTCCATCTCGGGCATCTGGAAGTCGACGAGGGCGAGCTCGAAGGCCTGGGGCCCTCCCACCGCGGCGCGCAGCTTCTCGAGCCCCTCCCAGGCGTCCGGGGCTTCGTCCACGGAGCAGCCCCAGGAGGCCAGCATCTCGCGCAGCACGTAACGGTTCGTGGCGTTGTCGTCCACGACGAGCACGCGCAGGCCGGCCAGCCGCGCCCGCCGGGGCTCGAGACAGGGCGCTTCGGACGGCGCCGGCGGCAGCTCGACGGAGAAGAAGAAGGTGGAGCCCCGGCCCTCTTCGCTGGTGAAGCCGATCTCACCGCGCATCAGCTCGACGATCTGCCTGGCGATGGCGAGGCCCAGGCCGGTCCCCCCGAAGCGGCGTGTGGTCGAGGCGTCCACCTGGGAGAACGGCCTGAACAGCCGCCCGTGCAGCGCCGCCGGAATCCCGATGCCCGTGTCCGACACGGCGAAGCGGACCCGCCCCTCTCGCTCCCGGTCCGGCTCGGCGAGGATCACGACCTCGCCCTTGCTCGTGAACTTGACCGCGTTGCCGCCCAGGTTGAGCAGGACCTGCCGCAGCCGGGCCGGATCGCCGATCACCCGGCCCGCAGGCAGGGCATCCGTGCGCACGGCCAGCTCGAGGCCCTTCTCGCGCGCCTTGGACGCCAGGATGTCGCCCACGCCCTCGACGCAGGCCCGCAGGTCGAACTCGATGGTCTCCAGCTCGAGCCTGCCCGCGTCGATCTTCGAGAAGTCGAGGATGTCGTTCAGGACCGACAACAGCAACTCGCCGGAGCGGCGTGCGGTCTCGACGTACTCACGCTGCTGGGGCGAGAGCCGGGTTCCGGCCAGGAGCTCGGTCATGCCGATGATGCCGTTCAACGGCGTGCGGATCTCGTGGCTCACCGTGGCCAGGAACTGCGCCTTGGTGAGGGCGGCCGCCTCGGCCAGCTCGCGCGCCTTCACGAGGGCCTGCTCGCCGAGCTTCCGCTGGCTGATGTCCGAGACGATGCACGCGATCGAGCGCGTCCCGCGGCCCGAGGGCAAGAGGGCGGCCGACAGGATCACGGGCACGTGCCGCCCGTCCTCGGCGGCGAGGCCGAGCTCGACCTCCCGGGCGGGCTCGCCGCGCAGGGCCACCTCGAGGACGCGCTCGCGGAAGGCGTCGAAGCCTCCGTGGAACAAGGAGCCCGCCCGGCGGCCCACGATGCGCTCCTCGCGGCTCGCCATCATCTCGACCAACGCGCGGTTCACGCGCTCGACCACTCCGTCCGGGGCCACGACCATGAGGCCGTCGACGATATGGGACAGGATCGAATCGACGAAGTCCTTGTCGATGAGCTGCTCCCGCTGGCGCTTCAGCTCGAGGACCATGCGGTCGAAGCTCTCGGCCAGGGAGCCCATCTCGCCGCCCGCGCGCACCGTGAGCCGGGTGTCGAGGTCCCCGCCTGCGACGCGCCGAGCGCCCTCGGCGATCTCGAGGAGAGGCTGCGCGGCGCGACGGCCCAGCTCGATGGAGAGCAGCAGCGAGAGGAGCGCGGCCAGCGCGCCCACCCCCAGCACGATGCGACGGAGCCGATAGGCGGGCGCGAACGCGGTGGCGACCTCCTGGACGACGAGCGCTGACCAGCCCAGGGGGCCCGAGGAATGGGCGTAGCCGATCAGATACTCGCCGTCGCCGAGCTCCTCCACGAGGAAGCCGTTGCGGCCGGCGCCGGCCAGTGAAACCGCCCGCGAGTTCGCCTCGCGCAGGTTCCGCCCGAGCATCGAGCCGCGTGCCATGGCCGGGGAGGAGACGACGAGCCCGTTCCGATCGACGAGCAGCAGCTCCCCCTGGGCCCCGCCCGGCAGGCGCTCGAGGCCGGTGCGGCCCATGAAGCCAGCGCTCTTCCAGGACACGGCGAGGCTGCCGAGGATCTTGGTCTCGTCGAATGCCGCCCGGATGGGCACCTCGCAGGTGAGCAGGGGACCGCCGTCGCCGCCGGTGCCGTCGCGGCAGGCGTATCCCTCCGGGGCCGTGGCGACGGCGCCGACGGTGGGCTCGATGCGGCCGATCCAGTCGGGGTGGCTGGCCGCCACGACGATGCCGGCCGGGGTCTTGACCAGCGCGCTCGCGAGGACGTCGTTCCGCCGCACCTGCTCGATCAGGAAGGCGGCGATGCGGCCCTCGCGGTCGTGGTCGAGGACGTCCTGCATCCGCTCGAGGCCGACCCAGGCCTGGGCGCCGCCCAGCAGCGCGAGCACTTCGCGGTCGAGAAGCTCGATCGTGCGCGTGGCCCGCTGCTCGAAGAGCAAGCCGAGGCTGTCCTCGATGGCCTGCCGGCCGTTTCGGTACGCGATCGCGCCGACCAGGGTGAGGGGAGCCAGGGCGATGGCGAAGAACAGGATGATGAAGCGGTTGCGGATCCGCATGGGGCGATCCTGCTCAGTCGGGCGAGAGCATGTAGCCGTCCTCTCCCGGGCGCTTCGCGTCGATCCGCAGCGCCTTGACGCTGCCGTCGAGCAGACCGGCCTCGATGAAGCCGATCGCGTTGGGCGCCTGCGACACCAGCCGCTTCGCGGCGGCGCCGGAAGGCGCCAGGCGCGGGAAGGCAGCGATCTCGCCACGATACAGCTTGCCCAGCCAGAACTGCTTCAGCTCGGCGTCGTTCATCCGGTACACGCGCCTCAGCAGGACTGCCCGCTCCGGCGTCCCGGACTCCTCGATGACCAGGTAGATCCGGTGTCCTGCCTCCCAGTGCTGGCGATCCATGCGGAGGATGCGGAGCAGCTCGTCGGACGACACCTCGCTCCGCGGATTGCTGGGATGGACGACCACGGCGATGTCGGCTCCGCTCGGGCCCGCGCCGCCGAGCAAAGCTGCCGCGAGCGCCACGGCCGTCACACGTCCCGCGGCGCGCATGGCGTTCAGAACGTGAACGCCGCCTGGAGGGCGACGCCATTGACCTTCTCGCCGGGATCCGGGTCCTCGAACGAAAGCTCGGCCTTGAGAGCCGCCCAGGTCCACGGATCGACGCGCAGCCCGACGGTGTGCTTCCGGATGTCGGTGGTGTCCTGCCTGTAGAAGGGATCGCCGTCGGCGACCTCGAGAGAATCGAAACGGTAGTAGGGCTTGAAGCGGCCGAGCCCATAGGCTGCCTGGACGTAGTAGCCGGTGGTGTCGTAGCGCACCGCAGCGGCCTCGTCCTCGTGCTCCACGCGGATCAGCTCGAAAAGCGCCTCGACGCCCGCGCGCTCGTAGGTGGCGAAGCCGCCGAGGATCACCTCCGAGAGCTCGGCTCGGCCCGACCCCTGGAGATCCTCCGGGATCTGGTCGAACCGCACGACGCCACCGAAACGGAGACCGGGCAGCGCGCTGGGCTTGAGCCCGAGCCACAAGTTGAGCGCCTTGCTCGCATTGTGATCCTGCGTCACGACGATCTCTTCCCGGTTCCTGCCCCTTCCGTTCGTGAGGCTGAGGTTGTACTCGAGCAACACGCCGCCCACCGGCCGCGTTCCGAGGACCTGGAGCCCCACCTCGTGGATCGGGAGGACTCCGCCCTCGTCCTCGAAGCGGTAGACCTCCGGTCTCAGGGCCGTGGTCTGGAACCAGGTGCCGTGGTGATAGGTCTGGTTCCAGTGGCCGAGAGCGGTGTGCATGCGTCCGAGCACGACGTTGAGCCAGTCCGACGCCGAGTACTTGATCTGGTAGCGCTCGACGTCGACGATCGCCTCCTCGTTCTCCTCGGACTCCACGACCACCTCTGCGAGCACCGAGAGCGAGTCGGACAGCTCGGAGGTCATGAAGATGTCGAGCTGTCCTAGCGAGAAGGTGTTGGGGGTGTCCTCGCCGTCACCGCCCGTGTAGCGGTAGTCGATGTCGCCGAACCCCTTGATGACGAGACGCGGAGCGGCCTGTGGCTCCTGCGGCTCGGATGCAGCTTCGCCGGCCGGCTCCTGGTCGGCGCGCAGAATTGGCGCGAGGCCGGCGAAGAGGCCGGCTGCGACGAAGAGCGTGCGCGGCTTCATCCGGGCCGTCAGGCTACGCTCCGATCCTCCGGCCGTCAACGCTCAAAGGCCTTGACGCCGCGCAGTCCCGCGGCTAGATTTGAAGCGTTCCTTCCCTCGACGAACGAAAGGACACCAACAGGACGTGGTCACCGTGGGCGTGCGGCCTCCCAGGCGGGAGGCGGTGTGTCGTGAGGCGAGGCGATGATGGAGGAGGCTCTCCGCGCCGCCCGCTACCCTGACTTGGTGCTCCGTTTCGCGCTGATCGAGCAGGCGCCGCTGTTCCGCGGCGTGGCGCGCGCCGAGCTGTCGCTGCTAGCGGAGCGCGCTCGCGACCGACGTGTGCGTCGGGGCCAGACGCTGTTCCAGGAGGGGGAGCCAGCCGGCGAGATCGGAGTCCTCGGGACGGGCCGGGTCAAGCTCACTCAGCTCTCCGCCTCTGGCGAGGAGATCATCCTTCGGCTGGTGGGCGCGGGCGAGCTGCTCGGTGGCCTGGGCGTGCCGCGCGGCGGCGCCTCGACGACCACCGCGCAGGCCATGGAGGCCAGCCACGCGTTGCTCTGGGAGCGGCGAGGGTTCGAGGAGGTGATGGAGCGCATCCCCGCGCTCCATCGGAACGCCCTCCGCATCATGGCCGAGCGCTTGCGGAGCCTGGAAGATCGCTACCGTGAGGTGGCCACCGAGCGGGTGCCGCAGCGGCTGGCCCATGCCCTCCTGCGACTGATCGGACAGATCGGCCGCCCTGACAGCGGCGGAGTCCTCGTGGCGCTGTCGCGCGAAGAACTGGCCCAGATGACGGGCACGACCCTGTTCTCGGTGAGCCGCCTGCTGTCGCAGTGGGAGTCGCAAGGGATGGTGCGGGCGCGCCGGGAAGCCGTGATCGTCGACGACACTCGCGCCCTCATCGCTGTCGCCGAGCGGCAGCCCGTCGAGTGTCCGCTGCCCGAGGAGCGGCTGCCGGCGGACTGCCCGGTGCGTGAAGCCTCGAAAGCCTGAGACGTCGCGGGCGCGCCGTGGCGCGGGGGCCGCGGCCCTGTTCGCCCTCCTCGTACTCTCCGCCGCGGGCCAGGAGGAGGATCACTCGGCCCACCAGGCCGCGCTGGCTCAGCCCGCCGCGCGCTATGCCGTGACCGAGGCCGGATACAAGGTGCCCGACGTCAGCCTCCTGGACCAGGCCGGCCACGAGGCGCGACTCCCGGAAATCCTCGAACCCAGCCAGCCGGTGGCTTTGAACTTCGTCTTCACGACGTGCACGACGATCTGCCCGGTGATGACCGCCACCTTCGCGCAGGCCCGGCGCGAGCTCGGCGAGGACGCGGCACGCGTGCGCCTCGTCTCCATATCGATCGATCCCCAGCAGGACCGGCCGCCGGTCCTGAAGCGATACGCCGATCGATACGGGGCCGGGGGAGGCTGGACCTTCCTGACCGGGGACGCCGCGGACGTCAAGCGGGTGTTGCTGGCGTTCTCCGCTTATTCCGGCTCGAAGATGAACCATCGGCCCGTCACCTTCCTCCGAGCGGCGCGCTCGGATCGCTGGACGCGGATCGACGGGCTCGCGAGCGGAAAGGATCTGGCATCGGAAATCCGCGCGAGGTTGCTGCGCTGAGGGCCGTCGTCGTCGCCCTCTGCGCGGCGCTTCCCGTTCCAGCAAGCCAAGCCGGGCCGGACGGATCTCCGGACATCGACGCCGGCCGGCGCATCTACCGCGAAGGACGCCTGCCCTCGGGCCAGCCGCTGGCGGCGGTGGTGCAGGGCGACGTGCCCGTGCTGGGCACACAGTTCAGCTGCCAGAGCTGCCATGGCAGGAGCGGCATGGGCGCAGGGGAGGGAGGCCTGCTCGTGCCGGCCGTGGCCGGCTCGATCCTGTTCGAGGCCGACGCGCAGCGGGCGCGCCCGGCGTACACGGAGGCGAGCCTGGCTCGCGCCCTGCGGGTGGGTGTCGACCCCGCGGGCCGCGCCCTTTCTCCGCTCATGCCCCGCTACCCCCTCCAGGACGGAGAGGCGGCGGCCCTCACGGGCTACCTTCGGACGCTCTCGGCGCAGCCCTCGCCGGGAGTGGACGGCCAGAGGATCCAGTTCGCGACCGTGTTCGGCGACGACGTTCTGGCCGACCAGCGCCAGGCCGTGCTGGACGTGCTCCAGACCTATGTCGACGAGAAGAACCGCGAGACGCGACGGGAACGGCTGCGCCCGGAGCACGGTCTGCCCTCCGGACAGAGGCGGCCGCGCAGCTATCGAACCTGGGAGCTGCGCGTCTGGGATCTCGTCGGGCCGAGCTCGGGCTGGCGCGAGCAACTCGAGGCGCGCTACGCCGAGCAGCCGGTCTTCGCAGTGCTGGGCGGCACGAGCTCGCGCCCCTGGAGCGTCGTCCACCGGTTCTGCGAGGATCACGAGCTGCCGTGTCTGCTGCCGAGCGTGGTGTTGCCCGCCGCGCGCGAGGCGGACTTCTACACCGTCTACTTCTCCAGAGGTCTCCTGCTCGAGGCGGACCTGATCGCCCGGGATGCCGTCACGGCATCCATCGCTCGGCTCGTCCAGGTCTTCCGCAAGAACTCGACAGGCGCGGAGGCGGCGGCGGCGCTCCGGCAAAGGCTCCGCGAAGACGGGCCGGCGGTGGAGGACCTGGAGCTCGGCCCGGACGAGGCGCCGTCGTTCCCAGCGCTGGCGCGACGGCTGCGCGAGACGCCGGGATCGGCCGCAGTTCTCTGGCTGACGTGGCGAGAGCTGGACGGGATTGCAGCCCTGCAGGATTCGGGGGCCGCGAGACTCTATCTCTCCGCCACGCTCGGCGACGGCGAGTTCTCCAGCCTTCCGTGGATCCGGGTCCCGGCGTTCGCCGCTCACCCGTTCCGGCTTGCTTCCGAGACGGATCCGGGCCTCCAGCGCTTCCGGCTCTGGCTGCGCTCGCGCCGCATCCCGCCGCGCCACGCGCGCCTGCAAGCCGAGGCGTTCTTCGCCTGTCTCGCCGCGAACGAGGCGCTGATGCACATGGGCCGCCACTTCTTCCGGGACTATCTCCTGGATCGTCTCGATCACGCTCAGGGACTCGGCGCGTACCTGCCGCTGTATCCCTCGCCCAGCACCGGGCCCGGCCAGCGCTTCCTGTCCAAGGGCGGATACGTCGTGCCGCTGACGTCCGGCAACGAGCCCGACCAGGCAGGGGCCGTCTGGATCGTGCCGTAGGTGGTCGGCGCTCAGGCCAACAGCATCGCCCCGCCGCGCCGCCGGTCGCTGCGCCGCCGCTCCACGACCAGAAAGGCGCCACCGCCCGCATCGCCGCGCGTGGGCCCAATTCTGCGATCGACGATGACGGAAAGATTGGGGACGCCCGTCAGCAGCTCCTCGAGGGCGGGCGCGGCCTGGGCCACCGACCGGCTGATCACGAGGACAGCGGGCGGCTCGCACTTCCTGAAGGAAGCGCACAGGGCGCAGGTCGCCTCCCAGACTTCGGCGCTGTCGTAGGGCGCCGTCGCGGGGAGCAGACGCTCGCAGTAGCGGCACGCGACGATCACGCGTGGACCTCCTGGATGGGCTCGCGGGTCTCCATCGTAGCAAGGCTCGACGTGGTTGAGGGCATGAAAAGCGGACTCTCGATCCGGCGTGGGCCTCGTCCGAGTCTCGTGGTTGACGCGCCCGGCCATGGGTGTCCTTGCGCTGCCGCAAAGAACACCGCGAGCGGTCGCGTTAGGGTGCGTGCCCCGGTTTGCTGGAGGGACAGGGGTGCTCGTGACGCGCATCGGAGGGCACAGGCCGCAGGCGCAAAGCATCGTCGTCCTCGACCAGGACATGCGTCGACGGTCCGCGACTAGTGCATGTCTCGCCCGCAGCCGCTACCGCGTGTCCGCGGCCGCCGACCCGGACACCGCGCTGCGTTTCGTCCGTGGGGGCGACGGCGAGCTCGTCTTGACCGATCTCGACCGCACCCTGTTGTCCGCGATTCCACGCTGGGCTCGCCGACGGGACGATGTGCCGTCGGACGGCCCCCCGCTGGGCGAGTGCTACGCGATCTTGCGCCCATTGGATGCCGACGCTCCGTGTCCGCGCCGGCCGATCGTCACGCTGAGGCAGGCGGGCGAATCCGACCACGAGGGCGACTCGCCACGCTTCGCCATCGTGGGCTACGCGCCGAGGGCGACGGCTCCGGCCCTCCTCGATGCCGTCGAGGCCGTGCTCGGCTCGGAGACAAACGAGCCGGGAGCGAGAGGCGGCGCCTCGATCGGGCTGAGCCCGGCTGCCGTGTTCGCCTTGATTCCGGCGCCCCTCCGGCGGGTGCTGGTCGTCGACGCGGACGCCGGCTGGGTCGAAGAAGTCCATCGAACCCTCGCGGGCCACGGCTTCCAGGTTGACGGAGCGCAAGATCAGGAGAACGCCCTCCGCCTCGCCCTGGCTCGACGACCCTGCCTGATCCTGGCAGGCGTGACCCTCCCGCGCCACGACGGGGCGGACCTCGTCGGGCGCCTCCGGAGCCATGGCGTCCTGAGGCGCACACCCCTGGTGCTGGTCGCCGAACGGCTGGTCGACGTCCCTGCGGCGGGTGAAGCGATGCTGGCGGTGGACGACTACCTGTGCAAGCCCGTCCCGGCCGAGGAACTGGTGATCCGGCTGGCCCTGGTGATGCAGCGCCACCGCGACCGCCCCGCGCGCCACGGCCCCGAGTTGCTGGGAAGCCTCTCCCTCGTAGGGGCTGCAGGCGCGCTTCAGGCTTGCCGCCTGGGTCGGCTGAGCGGCGTGCTCCTCACACGCCACGTGACGCGCGAGGCGCGAATCGGCTTCCGGAGCGGCGAAATCGTCGCTGCGGAAAGCGACGGCTTCACGGGCATCGAAGCCGTCACCGCGTTTCTCGGGTGGACTGCGGGGCGCTTCCGCTTCGTCGCGCGCAGCCCCGGCGGCGTCGTCCCGCTTTGCGACTTCGAGCAACTCCTGCTCGAGGGCAGCCGGCGGCTGGACGAGAGTCGCCGCGCGCTCGAGCCGGCCGGCGTCTAGCCGTTTCTTTGCGCCAGAGCAAAGACAGCCGTCCGGGCTGCCCCTAGGATCGCCCGCCAAACCCGAAGGGCGGGGAAGCGAATTCAGGAGGAGAGCATGGTGGAGAGCGGGAAGCGCTGGCTGCTCCATGCAGGGCTCGCGTTGGCGGTCTTTGGTGTCGCCCCCGCCGCGCTCGCGCAGCAGAGCAGCATCCGACTGCAGTGCCCCGAGGACGGATGGAACAACCCCGGCCATCAGGGCGACGGCCGCGTGGTCTACGGCGAGGACGGCGACGTCGACCTGCCAGGCGTGGTGTGCATCCACCTGGCGGCGGGAGACGGCTTCGTCCGGATGGCCGACGGCAAGACGCAGTACATGTTCGGCTTCAGCAGGATCCCCCTGAGCGTCAGCGACCCCAACGAGATCATGGATCTCGGCACGCTGGCGGCGAACTTCCCCGCGCCGACGATCACCGTGGACGAAGGCGACGAGGTCTATCTCACCCTCACGAACGTGGGCATGGTGATCCGGCCCGACCTGTTCGATCCGCATTCGATCCACTGGCACGGCTTTCCGCAGGCTGCCGCCGTCTTCGACGGCGTCCCGGAGAGCTCGATCGTGATCAGCATGGGGGCGAGCTTCACCTACTACTACAAGGCCAACGACCCCGGCACCTACATGTACCACTGCCACGTCGAGGCCACCGAGCACATGCAGATGGGCATGCTCGGGAATCTGTACGTGAGACCGAAACAGAACCAGCTCCCGCCGATCGGCGGTCATAGCAAGTTCGCCTACAACGACGGCGACGGATCCACTTGGTACGACGTCGAGTACCCGATCCAGATGACGTCGTTCGACCCCAACTTTCACGACGCGAGCTTCAACGTCCAGCCGCTCCCCTTCGCCGACATGAACGACAAGTACTGGATGCTGAACGGGCGAGGCTACCCTCAGACCGCTCGGCAGCTTCCCCTGCCGCCTCCCACCGAGGATCCCAATGGCGATCCCCTGGATTTCGAGGCGAAGGTTTCCCAGTCAGTCACGTCACGGGTGAGCGCGACTGCGGGCCAGAAGATCCTTCTGCGCCTCTCGAACCTCAGCGTGACGGACTACGGCACGATCGGGACCCTCGGCATCCCGATGAAGGTCGTGGGCCGTGATGCGCGACGCCTCGTCGGCGACGACAACGTGGCTCAGTACTACACGACGAACTCCGTGACGCTGGGCGGGGGCGAGTCCGCCGACGTCATCCTCGACACGGCCGGCGTGGCGCCCGGAACCTACTTCCTCTACACGACCAACCTTCACCGGCTCGCCAACGCGGACGAGAACTTCGGCGGGCAGATGACCGAGATCGTCATCAATTAGTTAGCGGAGGCCGCAATGAGCGCGAAGTCTTGGTCGACGTTCCAGCGTCCGGGCCGCCTGTGGCTCGTTCTCGCGTCCGTGCTCGCCCCCGCGCCGCTTGCCACCGCCTCCGTCCTGGGAGAGCTGGGGCCGGACTTCGAGCTGAGGGCCAGCGCCGGCTACATCTCCACGCCTGACGGCGCGTCGATCTACGCCTGGGGCTACTCGGCTGCGGGCGCGCCGATGCAGTACCCCGGTCCGACGCTGCTCGTGAACCAGGGTGCGACGGTCGAGGTCACGCTGACCAACGACCTTCCGGCCGTTGCAGGGAACGTCTCGATCGTCTTTCAGGGGCACGACCTGAACGCGGTCGATGGCGACGGCGGCGTGGCGGACGGCATCGAGGGCGGCGTGCCTGGGCTGCTCACCCAGGAAGCCGTGCCCGGCGGCAGCGTCACCTACCGGTTCGTGGCCGGAAAGCCCGGCACGTACCTCTATAGCAGCGGCACGCGGGCCGACCTCCAAGTCGAGATGGGGCTCTTCGGCGCGCTCATCGTGTACCCGAGCGGCGGCCCGGGCTGTGCGTACTCCAACGCTGGGACCTGCTACGACCGCGAGAACCTCTTCGTGTTGAGCGAGGCGGATCTCGACATCCACCGCACCGTCGAGATCCAGGTCGCCGCAGGCGGGCCGATCGAGGTCGCCACGAGCCCCTACTACGACCCCGAGTACTGGTTCATCAACGGACGCTGCGCGCCGGACACGATGGCGGCCGACGGCGACGCCACTCTGCCCAGCCAACCGTACAGCGCGATCACGCGCATGGTGCCGGGGGAGCGGCTGCTGCTGCGCGTCGTCGGGGCCGGTCGCCAGGCGCACCCCTTCCACCACCACGGCAACCACGCGCGCGTCCTCGCCCGGGATGGCCAGCTCCTCGAGAACGGCTCGGGTCAGCTGGTGGGGCCTTCCGTGTTCACGATCACGTCCGTCCCCGGCGGAACGACCGACGCGATCTTCGAGTGGACGGGCAAGGGCCTGAACTGGGACGTCTACGGATCGCCGCACGTCAACGGCCCGGACACCTGCAATGGCCTCGCGGGCCCGTCGCTGGGCTTCGATCCGACGACGCGCGAGTACTGCCCCGACCACACGAAGGCCATTCCCGTCCAGCTGCCCGAGCTGCAGCAGCTCACCTTCGGCGGCTTCTGGAGCGGCAGCCCCTACCTGGGCGTGCTCGGCAGCCTGCCGCCGGGAGAGGGCGGGCTCAACCCGTTCGGCGCGTACACGTACATGTGGCACTCCCACAGCGAGCGCGAAATCATCAACAACGACATCTTCCCGGGCGGGATGATGACCATGCTCGTCATCGAGCCGCCCGGCACCGAGATCCCCTGACGCCATGGCCCCCACTGAGCGGAGAAAGACGATGCCTACCACTCTTCACAGGACCCTTGGGGCCGCGCTGCTGACGCTGTCGGCGGGCCTCGGTGCGACGAGCGCCCACGCGGCGGAGGTCTGGCTGCAGGCGCAGTCGTTCGGCAAACCCCTGCCGGACGGCGCGTCGGTGCCGATGTGGGGCTTCGCAGCGTGCGGAGCGAACTTCTTGAGCTGCGGGGGCCCGACGGCGCCGGGACCGGTGATCGACGGCGTGGTCGGCGAGGGCCTCACGGTCCACGTGAAGAACACGCTTGCCGTGCCGATCTCGCTCGTGATCCCCGGCCTGGCCGGCGCGGGCAACCCGCCGGCGAGGGTCGACGGACGGTATCAGTCGTTCACGGCCGTCGTGGCGGCGGGCGCGACGCGCGACTATTCCTGGAGCACTCCGCGGCCGGGCACGTTCCTGTACCAGAGCGGCACGCAGCCGTCGATCCAGGTGCCGATGGGTCTCTACGGCGCGCTCGTGGTGCGCGACGGATGTCCCTCGAGTTGCGTCTACGGTGGCCGCTCCTACGACGCCGAGGCGTTGCTCCTGCTGAGCGAGATCGATCCGGTCCAGAACCAGGCCGTGGCCGATGCCGTGGCGGCTGACGCGAGTTCGCCGGCGTATCCCGGCACCGTTCGCTACACACCGAAGTACTTTCTCGTGAACGGCGAGCCCTTCGACAAGGCCGTCACTGGCTCGAACCTGATCCCGGCCGGCGCAGCGGACGACGACACGCTGCTGGTCCGGCTGCTCAACGCCGGTCTGCGATCGCACGTGGCGGCCGTCGTCGGGCTCGACCTCGAGGTCATCGCCGAGGACGCGAACCTGTACCCCACGTCGCGGAAGCACAGCGCGACGCTCCTCCCCGCGGGCAAGACGCACGACGCCTTCGCGGCCCTGGCCGGCGATCGCACCTACGCCTTCTACGATCGCATGCTCGACTTGACGAACTCCGATGCGCCAGAGGGAGGCATGCTCGCCTACCTGGTCGTCGGCGCTGGCTCGAGCCTGCCGCCGGGCGCGAGCGAGTTCGTGGCCCGCGACGATGCCTACACGGTCCTCGAGGACTCAAGCGGGAACGTGCTGCACGTCCTGCTGAACGACGATTCCACCGTCAACACGCCGAGCCTGGTCACGCCGCCCACGAACGGCACGGCGGTTGCGAACGCCGGCGGCACCTTCACCTACACTCCGAACGCCGACTACTTCGGCAACGACGCCTTCACCTACATCCCGATCAACGGCACCAACGTCGCTACTGTACGGATCACCGTGACGGGAGTGAACGACGTCCCGGTCGCTGGCCCCGACAGCTACAGCAACAACGTCGGCATGACGATCACGGTGGCGAAGCCTGGCCTGCTCGGCAACGACCAGGACAGGGACGGCGACACCCTGACCGCTTCGGCCTCCGTCCCCGGCCTGAGTCTGAGCGCCGATGGATCGTTCACCTACGCGGGCGGCAGCGGCACGTTCCCGTACCAGGTCAGCGACGGAACCGTAACCGGGACCGCCACGGGCAGCGTCACCTTCACGATGGGTGTTCCTGCGGGGGTGGCGTTGAACGTGGTGGGACCGAACGACGAGGCCGTGACGGAGTACCGCTGGATCGTGGAAGAAGACGTGATGTGGCATCCGGATCCCACCGTGGCGCCCCCCAGCTCGAGCGATCCCGACGCCACGCTGGCGACGAGCTTCCACAAGAGCTACCTGCCGGTCGTGGCGCAGGGCTGCGTGGGCGGTCGTTGCGAGAGCCCGATCCCCTTCGGGCAGGCGGTCCTCGATCCAGCCAGGCACTACTTCGTTTCCGTGCTCCCGCTCGACGTCGACTCGGGCAGCGGCCACACCATGGGTGGCGCCCCGCTCCCGCCCGGAGCGGGCTCTGTCACCGTGCGCGTCAACGCCCAGCCGGTGCCCACGGCACAGGTGAGCGTGCTCGTGTTCGAGGACATGAGCCCGACGAACGGCGCGCCCGACGCGAAGACGGTGGAGCGGGGCCTGGGCGGTTTCCAGATCCTGGTCGAGGACTCGGCCGGGCGCTACGGCCAGGCCGGCGGACAGATGCTCCAGGACGCCTACGGCGGCTTCCTTCGCAACGCCAAGGCCGGCCAGCCGGGCTGCGAGAACGCGGCCTCGGCGCCGGACGGGGTGATCCTCACCTGCGACGATGGCACGGCGCTGATCCAGAACCTGCCGCCGAGCAAATACGGGATCCAGGCGGTGCCGCCCGCCGGCGGACCGGTATGGCTGCAAACCTCGACGATCGAGGGCAGCAAGGTCATCGACGCCTGGGTGA
>DASSJI010000039.1:0-30549 GCA_035691285.1 Vicinamibacteria bacterium
GCCACGGCGAGGTCCACGTCCTCGGCCGCGGCCCGCGGCGCCGTGTCGAGGACGTCCTCGGTGGCGGGATTCCTCACCTCGAACACGCGTCCGCCCCTCGCGCTTCGCCGCTCGTTGCCGATCCACATCTCCGCCATCAGCCCCTCCGGAACAGCAGGCTCTTGCACGTGAGCGCCGCCTCGGCCTTCACGAACTCCGAGATGTCCATGGGCACGACCGGGAGGCCCGCCCGGCGCAGCCCCTCGAAGGTCCGCGGGTACCCGGGGTGCGCCCACAGCTCCTCGCCGACGCGGAGCACGTTGGCGGCTCCTGGCTCCCCGGGCGCGACCTCGATCACCGCGAAGCCGTCGAAGGGCGGGGCGTCGAGCCAGGCGCGGTTGGCGAGGAGCGTGCGCTCGTCGATCGCCGTGACCGCGCTCTTCAGGTGGAGGCAGCCGGGCACCGCCACGGCCGCGACGTCGTAGCCGTGGGGCGAGACGATGCGGCGGAGCGCCGCGACGCCCGCCGCGTTCGTCCGGCTCGTGAGGCCGACGTAGATGCGGCGGCCCACCACGAGCACGTCGCCGCCGTCCAGGGTCGCCGGCAGCTCGACCCGGGCGATCTCGCGCCGGAAGGGCTCGAGGGCTCGCGCCACCGCCTCGACCTCCCCGCGCCGCGAGGCGCTCCCGGGCATGGTGAGCACCGCCAGCTCGTCGAGCACCACCGCCGTGTCCTCGACGAAGCAGCCGTCGGGATAGGCCTCGTCCGCCTCGAGGCGCACCACCTCGACGCCGTTGCGCCGCAGCCCGTCGATGTAGTTCTCGTGCTGGAGCCGCGCCAGGCCCAGGTCGATCCGCTCGCGCGCGATGTGGGTGAGCTCGCAGCGCTCGATCGAGCTCGCGACGTCCCGGACGATGGCGACCAGGCTCACCGGGCGGGGATGATACCCCGCCGGCCTACGCGCCGCGCTGCAGCAGAGGCCTGGCTGCCGCCATCAGGATCAAGACCAGCCCGAAGGTGCACACCATGGTCGCGCCGGTGGGCAGGTCGAGCACGACCGAGAGGTAGATGCCGAGCGCCGACACCACGGTGCCCATGGTCCAGCCGATGGCCAGGCGCCGGCCGATCCCCTCGGCATAAAGCATGGCGGCCACCGAGGGGACGATCAGGTAGCAGAAGACCAGCAGTACGCCCGCGATCGCGACCGAGGAGGTGACCACGAAGCCGAAGGACGCGTAGAACAGGAAGTCCCAGAGCTTGACGTTGACCCCCGCCGCCTCGGCCTTGTCGTGGTCGATCGAGATCGCGAGGAAGCGCTGGCGGAACACGTAATGGAACGCCCCGATGGCCGCGTAGAGCGCCGCGGTCCCCCCGACCTCGGACCACGACACCGCCAGGATGTTCCCCACCAGCCTGTCCTTGAGGTGCTCGCTCTCGGAGGTGGCCTTGCTCATGGCCAGGATGGCCGCCGCGGAGGCCACGGCGTAGGAGATGCCGATGATGGCCTCCTGGGGGATGCGGGCCCGACGGCTCCGGATCGTCGAGAAGATCGCGGCCCCGATGAAGGTGAAGAGGAGGCTGACGCGGTAGACCCAGGGGCCGTGGGGATCGCCGTCCGTGAACGGCAGGAGCGCCGCGATCGTCGCGCCGAGGGCGGCGATCTGCGCCAGGGACAGGTCCACGAAGATGACCCCGCGCTCGACCACGTGGACGCCCAGGTAGGCGTGGATCCCCGTGAGGATCAGGCTTGCGGCGAAGGGGGCCGCGAGGAACTCGAGGATGTGGAGGTCCATGCTAGCGGCCCGCCTTGAGCGCCTCGACCACGAGGTCGAGATCGTGGTCGAAGAGCTTGATGTAGTCCGTGATCGCCTTCTCGCCGCCCACCGACGGCGGCAGCACGAGGACGTGGGCGCCCGTCTCGCGTCCGATCGCGTTGGGCGTCTTCTCGTCGAAGTAGGGCTCGACCAGCAGCAGCTTCACCCCCTCCCGCTTCATGGTGGCGATCAGGTCCAGCGTGTGGCCCGGGGACGGCGGGATGCCGGGCTTGGGCTCGACGTAGCCGATGACGTTCAGGCCGAAGCGCTCGCAGAAGTTGGGCCAGGAGCGATGGTAGGTCACGATCTTCGTCCCGCGATAGGGGGCCATCGCCGCGTCCCAGCGCTTCTCGCCCTCCGCGAGGCGCCGGTCGAAGTCGGCGTAGCGCTGGGAGAAGTACGCCGCGCCCTCGGGCTGCAGCTCCTGCAGCTTGGCCTGGACCGCCTGGGCGATGCGCCGGCCGTTGTCGGGATCGAGCCAGTAATGCGGGTTGCCGGAGGGGTGCACGTCGCCCATGGCGCGCGTGATCTGGCCCGTGGGGATCTC
This sequence comes from Vicinamibacteria bacterium, assembly GCA_035691285.1. Classification (GTDB taxonomy): domain Bacteria; phylum Acidobacteriota; class Vicinamibacteria; order Fen-336; family Fen-336; genus DATFEN01. The sequence goes on from DASSJI010000039.1 coordinate 2,341, forward strand.
GAGGATCTTCGCCGTGAGGGAGGCGTCGAGGTAGCCGCGGGCTGCGGGCTGCACGCGGGGGTTGCGGCTCTGCAGGATCAGCGGCGGAAGCCAGCCGATCTCCAGCTCGCGGCCCACGAGCACGAGCAGGTCGGCCCTGTTCATCGCGAAGATGAAGCTGGGCTTGGCCTCGACGAAGTGCGGGTCCTGGTAGCCGCGCGCCAGCGCGGTGACCTTCACGCGGTCGCCGCCGACCTCCCGAACGATCGAGCCCAGATCCTCGGTGGTCGTGACGACCTCGAGCGCGGCGAGAAGCAGCATCGCGAGCATGGGCGCTCCCTGGGCTAGAAAGGATGGGCGCCGTGGGCGCCGATGGAGAAGAGGAACTGGAACAGGAGCTCGTTGGCCGTCTGGCCGTCGGCGAACTCCGTGCGGCGGAACTGGCCGCGGATCTGGCTGAACTCGCTGGGCCACCAGGTGAGCAGGAGCGACCCGCCCTTGTCCTCGAGGCTCGGGTCAAAGGCGCGTTCGGACCAGTCGTAGCGGGCGCCGAGGAACCAGCGCCGGGCGAACTGGTACTCGGCCGAGCCGTACCAGCCGAAGGAGCTCGCCGCGGCCTCCTCGCCCTCGCGCCGGCTCCACACGAGCTCGGTGCGGGCCAGGAAGCGGCGGTAGATGGCGCGCCGCAGGGGCCGCCAGCGGAAGGTCAGGTCGGCCCCCCAGAGCCGCGTCGTGGTGTCGTCGGTCGCTCCGTTGTGGCCGTACGCGAAGGACCCGCCCAGGTCGATGTTCGAGGACTCGCCGAGGTCCCGATAGGCGCGCAAGTGGCCGACATAGGCGAGGTCGCTGCGCTTCGGCGCGGCGAAGATCTCGGAGCTGCCCTGGTAGACCTGGCCGGTCGCTTCGAGGAAGAGGAAGCGGTTCGGGATGAGGCGCGAGACCGAGACGCCGCTGTCGGCGAGGCCCTCTTCGCCGCCGACGAGGTTCCCGACGACCAGGGGGCGGTCGGTCCAGGGCAGCATGTGCGCGTGCATGGCGTTCACCTTGCCGAAGGCGTCGCGCATCTTGCCGATCTTCACCAGCAAGCCGCCCGGCACGGTCGGGAAGGTGACGAAGCCCTCCTCGATGCCGACCTCCTCGGGACCGAAGGTCAGGAAGAAGTCGGCGCGGGCGTAAGGGTCCACGATCGCCTGGAAGGAGGCCTCGGCCTCCTCCATCTGGAGCGAGGGCGGTGCATCCGGCGAGTCGTTCTCCCCGGCCGCGCCGAGGAAGTTGCCGATCACGGCGATGTCGGGGTTGAAGACCTTCGAGCCCAGCGGGGGAGTGGCGACGGTGGGCGCCGGCGCCGCCTGCGCCGGTGCGACCGGCTGGGGAGCCTCGGGAGGGGCCGGCGAGGGCGTCACCTCGGCCGGTGTAGGGGCGGGAGCCTCCAGGGCGGCGAGCTTGGCCTCGAGCGCGGCCAGTCGCCCGGCGAAGTCCTCGCGCAGCGCGGCGATCTCGGCCTCGAGGCGACGCACCTCGTCGGCTGCCGGCTGCGCCTCCTGGGCGGGCGCGGGCGCGGCAAGGAACACGAACAGGAAACCAGGGAAGACGGACGACCGAAGGACGGCTCGCATCGAACCTCCAGCGCGGATGAAGTGAACGTCGGCCCTCGCATCGAACGAGGGTGGCTTCTTCCGGGTTAGAGCGAGGGCGGAGGGGCGCGGCCGCTGTCGCGGCCACGGTGCTTCGCTTCGCGGGGGTCCTGGTCGCGCGGCGCCAGGGCCGCTTCGTCCTCGGGCAGCGGCGTGGCGGCGAGGGCCGGCGCGGTCGTGCCGAGCGCGACGGCGCTGGCGCGGCAGGCGTCGCAGTGTCCGGGATGCTGGGCGTGGCACTGGAAGTCGTGGTGGAGGGCCGGGCTCAGCGCGAGCACCGCCGCATAGAGGAGCAGGCCGGCCGCCACGATGAGCGGGAGACGCCGGGCGCGCTGGGCCACGACCGCCAAGAATCAGAGTATAACCCCCGCCGTGGCCGACACGGGCCTGACCGTCGTGGGAGCGGGCGTCGTGGGCCTCGCGGTCGCCGCGCGCGTGGCACGCCGCGTGACGGACGTGGTCGTGATCGAGCGGCGGGAGCGCCACGGACAGGAGGCGTCGAGCCGCAACAGCGAGGTGATCCACGCCGGCCTCTACTACCCCTCCGGCTCGCTCAAGGCGGAGCTGTGCGTGCGGGGGAATCGGCTCCTTTACGAGCTCGCCGAGCGCCGGAAGCTGCCCCATCGCGCCACCGGGAAGCTGATCGTGGCCATGGACAGGGCCGAGGTCCCCGAGCTCGAGCGGCTGCTGGCGCGGGGATGCGCGAACGGCGTCGAGCTGCGGATGCTGACGGGGAAGGAGTCGCGCGCGCTCGAGCCGAACGTGCCGGCCGTGGCGGCGCTGTGGTCGCCCACCACGGGCGTGATCAGCGCGCACGCCTTGATGGATGCGCTGCTCCAGGAGGCGCGTGAGCAAGGGGCCACCCTGCAGCCGCGCGCCGAGCTCGTGGGGGTGGAGCGGAGCAGCTCCGACTACGCGCTCACGGTGCGCACGCCGGAGGGCCAGGAGACCTTCACGAGCGAGCGCGTCGTGAACGCCGGCGGCCTCGAGGCCGACACCGTGTCGAGGCTCGCGGGCATCGACGTGGACGCGGCCGGATACCGCCTGCACTGGTGCAAGGGCAGCTACTTCGCCGTCGCGCCGCGGAAGGCGGGCCTCGTCTCGCGCCTCGTCTATCCGGTGCCCGGGGCGGTCAGCCTCGGGGTGCACGCCGTCGTGGACCTGGCTGGCGGCCTGAAGTTCGGCCCGGATGCAGAGTACCTGCCCGAGCGCCGGGCTGACTTCACGGTCGACCCCGCGCTGCGCGACGCCTTCGCCCAGGGCGTGCGGCGCCTCCTGCCTGCGATCGCGCCGGAGGATCTCGCGCCCGACATGGCCGGCATCCGCGCCAAGCTCCAGGGCCCGGGCGACGGGTTCCGGGACTTCGTGGTGCGCGAGGAGGGCGAGCGCGGCCTTCCCGGCTGGGTGAGCCTCGTCGGCATCGACTCCCCGGGGCTCACGTCGACGCTCGCCATCGCCGAGCGCGTCGACGCCCTGCTGTCGTGAAGGCGCGGCCGCCCCTCGACGGCCTCGTCGTCCCGCCGCTGCTCCTGCTCATCGCCCGGGAGCTGGCCCTCTTCGATCCCACGCGCGAGCTGGCCTGGCCGCTGTTCCACGAGCTCAAGGACACGCCCAGGCCCGTGTGGCTCGCGCCGCTGCTGCCGCGTCCGGCGCCCGTGCTCTACGACGATCCCGTGGCCTTGCTGCTCGCATTCGTCGCCACGCTGCTGGCGGCCGTTTACGGGACCGCGGCGCTGCTCGGGGCGCGGGCGCGCGTGCGAGCCGGCCTGCTCGCGCTCGCGGCGTCGCTGCTCGTCGCCCTCCCCACCGTGGCCGTGATCGGACTCGGCCTCGCCAGCGGCCGTCCCTATGGCCACGACGGCGGCGTCGTGCAGCTCCCGCTCGCTCTCGAGCGGACGCTGGCGGGCCAGAGCCCGTACGGCGCCGACTATTCGCGCTCGATCCTGGGCGAGCAGTCGCGGGCCTCGGTGTTCTGGCAGCCGCTCGGCGGCAACCCGATCGTCAAGCATCACTGGTACCTGCCTGGAATGCACCTCGTGATGGCGCCGGCCCTCGTCGTGTCGCGAGCGGTCCTGGGCTTCTTCGATCCCCGGCTCGTCACGCTGCTCGGCTTCGCTCTCGCGGCGCTGCTCGCGGCGCGCCTCGTCCCCGAGACGGAGCGACGCCTCGCCGCGGCGGCGCTGGTGCTGCTGCACCCGCTGGTCTTCTGGCCGCAGGTCTTCGGGACCAACGACGTGCTGTCCGCGGTGCCCCTGCTGCTCGCCGCGCTCCTGGCCCGGGCCGGCCGGCCCGTCCCGGCGGCGGTCCTCCTGGGCCTGGCCGCGTCGGTCAAGCAGCTCACGTGGCCCTTCGCTCCGTTCATCCTGGTCTACGCGGCGGACGTGGGCTCGTTCCGCGAGGCCGTGAGCCGCGAGGGCGCGCGACGGCTCGTGAGGCTCGCCGCCGTCGCGACGTCCGTGTTCCTGGCCGTGGTGCTGCCCCTCGCGCTCCGCGACTGGGGCGCGTTCGTGGACGACATCCTGCGCTACCAGACGGGCGCCAGGGGCGGTGACCAGTATCCGCTCGGCGGCACGCCCGGCTTCGGCCTCGCCAACCTGCTCATCTACACGGGCGGCGTCACGAGCCTTTCCGACGACTACCCCTTCTCGCGCTTCGCCCTGCTCTTCGCCCCAGCGGGCCTGCTGCTGCTGCGCTTCCAGTTCCGCGCGCGCGGACTGGCCGCGGCGCTCGTCGCCGGGAGCGCGGCGCTGTTGCTGTCGCTCTACTTCTCCCGCCTGCCGAACCCGAACTACGTGACGCTGGCGGCGTTGTTCCTCCCCATTGCGCTCCTCATGCGCCCGAGCCTCGGGCTCGACACGGTCCTGGCGCCCCTGGCGCTCCTCGCGCTCGCCCTCGAGGCCGCGACGCACCAACTTCTTGCAACGACGTGGGCGGCGGGCGCGGGCGCCGGGCTTCCATCCGCACTGCTCCCCGACCCGGGCGGACCCCGCTGGCGCGATCCTCTGAGCACGGGATGGAGCGGCCTGCTCGCCGGCCTCGGCATCGCGTACCTCTTCGGCGCGCTCCTGGGCCTGGGACGGCGGGGACGCGCGGTGATGCTCGGGGCGTCCGCAGTCGCAGCGCTCGTCCTTCCCTTGGGGGCGATCGTCCGGACCGGCGAGGCGGAAGGCCTCCGGCGCGGGCAGGACCGCTTCCTCGCCGAGGCGACGGAAGCCGCGGAGGCGCCGGGGCCCGGCCCCTGGGGCCAGCGTCCCGGCGTCGTGAGGACGCCCGTGCTGGAAGCGTGGCCGGCGAGCTGGCGCAGGGATCCCCCCCGCGAGCTGCCTCGCAACCTGACGTCGCACGGCGCCTTCGCGCTCGGCCGGCTGACCCGAGCGCTGGGGATCGGGGACCCGCGCTGGCCCCTGGCCGTCGCGATGGTGCTGGCAGCGGGCGTGGCCGCCTTCGTCCTGGCGCCTGATCGGCGACCGGCACTGGTTGCGACGCTGTGCCTCGGCCCGCCGGTCGTGCTGGCGGTGCTCTTCGGCTCGGGCGCCGCCCTCGCCGTCGCCGCTGTCACGTGCGCAGCCCTGGTCGGCCATCGGCGCGTGCTCGTCGCACCTCTCGCCGGCCTCGCGGCCTCGCCATGGCCGATCGCGGGGGTGGCCGTGCTGCCATTCTCCGGCATCGTCCTGCTCGTCGTAGGCTCCGCGATCTGGGCCGCTCCGCTGCTCTGGGGTTACCCCGGCGAGCTGTTGCGCCTGCTCAAGACCGACCCACCGCTTCAACCGAGCCTCGGCCTGACAAACCTCCTCTTCTACTGGCCTGACCTCCCCGCGGAGCTCGACCCGTGGCTGCGCGGCATCGCCGTTGCGGCGCTCCTGACCCTGGCGTGGGTGCTTCACGCAACGGATCGGATGTCCGAGGCTCCCGCGGCGTGTGCGGCCTCCCTGGCGACGACCGCGCTGCTCGTCGGTCCCCCGGCCACCGGGCACGCGGTCGCGCTGCCCGTGACGTTGTTCCTGCTGGCGGCCGTTCTTCCCGATCGGAGCGGGAGTCCCACTGGGGGGTAAACCATGCTGGAGCGCCGTCCCCTGCTCGCTGCCGCCCTCGCTTCGGTCGCGTTCCTCGCCATCGGCCAGGCCGTGTTCCTGCTCGTGCGCAACCGCGCCTATTTCGGCCCCGAGATGGCCGCTGGCGTCACGAAGGCGTCGGTCGTGGTCGCCGCCGCGACGTTCCTCCTGCTCGTGCCGATCGCCGCCCTGGGTCGACGCTGGCTGCCGAGCTGGCGGGCCGGCGACCGCCTCGGCGCGAGCTGGGCGATGTGCTTCGGGCTCGCCGCGGCGCTCCTCGGATGGACGATCGCGGCGTACCTCACCGCCGCGCCCGTCGTGCCAAGGGGCCTGGGCGTGGGGATCGACCTTCTCGCGGCCCTCACGCTGGGGGTCACGGCCTCGGCCCTGCGGCCACGCTACCCCTGGGTCCGCGCCTGGGCGATCGTCGCGGTTGCGCTCGTGCTCCTGCTCTTCGTCCCGTACCCCCGCATGCCCGAGGCCCCGGCCGAAGCCAGGCCCGCGGCGGCGGTCGCGGACGCGGCGCGACCGGACGTCGTGCTGGTCTCGATCGACACGCTGCGCGCCGACCATCTGGGCGTGTACGGACGTTCGCCGACACTCACGCCGGGCATGGACCGCATCGCGCGCGAGGGAGTCGTGTTCACGCGCGCGCTGGCCGCCAGCCCCTGGACGACGCCGAGCGTGGCGTCCCTGCTCACGGGCCTCCCCGTCACTCGCCACGACGCGGGCCGACCGCTCGGGTCCGGCCTGACCTTCCTGCGCTCGCCGCTGGACGGGCGCTATACGACCCTGGCGGAGCGCTTCGCGGCGGCGGGCTATCGCACGCGCGGCGTGGTGGCCAACGGCTTCCTGCATCCCGAGTCGGGAATGGCCCAGGGCTTCGAAGAGTTCGTGACGCCCTTCAGCGGGGCCATGATGGCCAGCTTCATGCGCGACCTGCCCCTCACCCGTCTCATCGTCGCCCTCACGCCGCCGAAGAGCTGGGGCGACTACCGGGCTCAGGGCGTGACGGACGCGGCGCTGCGGTTCCTGGACGAGTCGGATCCGCGCCCGCTCTTCCTGTGGGTCCACTACATCGACCCGCACACGCCGTTTCAGGCCGACCCGGCGCTCCTGGATCCGGCCGTGCTGAGCGAGATGGTTCACCAGACGCACCCGCCCACCCGCGAAGACGGCACGGTCGTCGGCGAGGTGTTTGCGGCCACCGACCTCGTCCGGGCCGGCACGCTGTGGCTCGGCCCCAGGGATCGCGAGCGCCTCCGCCAGTACTACGCCGGCGAAGTGGCCTACACCGATACCCACGTCGGCCGCCTCTTCGAGGCGCTCCGCGCCCGCCGCGCCCGGAGGCCCGTGGCGGCGGCGCTGACGGCGGACCATGGAGAGGAGTTCTGGGACCACGGCCACTTCGAGCATGGCCACGACTACTACCGGGAGGTCACCTGGGTTCCGCTGGTCTTCTGGGGAGCCGGGACACCGGAGGGGCGGACGATCAACAGCGTCGCCGGCCTCGTCGACGTCGCGCCGTCGCTCACCGAGCTGGCCGGCCTGCCAGTCGTGGCTCCGGCTGCCCCCGACGAAGGGCGGTCCCTCGTCCCGCTGTGGTCCGGCCGCGACGAAGGCGAAGCCGCGCCGCCGCGCTTCGCGGGTGGCAACCTCTACGGCCTGCCCGCTGCCCTGGTCGAAGGCGGTCCCTGGAGGTTCATCCTCCGCGCCAACGACGCCCAGGAGCTGTACGACGTGGCGAGCGACCCGCAGGAGAGGCGCAACGTGGCCTTCGAGCACCCGCTGGTCGCCGAACGTCTTCGTCGGGCGCTGGAGCCGCAGCTCGCCGCGCTCCTCCACACGGGTGACGTCTCGGCTCCGCGGGCACCGACGCCGGAGCAGCTCGAGGCGCTGCGGGCGCTCGGCTACGCTCGGTGAATCTGGATGCAGCCCGCCGGGGGCCGCTCCCTCGCCCGCACGATCCCGGGCCGCCCTTCAGAGCCGGGCGAAGGGCGAAGCCAGCAACTGGCACAGCAGCGCCCCGACCAGGGTCATCGAGAGGCCCCAGGCGAGCAGGCGGCGGAAGAGCGTGCGCGCCGCGTCCGCGTCCTCGACCGCAGCGACGCAGAGAGCCCCGAGCGTCGACAGCGGCGAGACGTCCACGAGCGACGAGCCGACGTTGATGCTGAGCGAGAGCGCGAGCGGATCGCCGCCGCCGAGTCGCTCCAGGACGCCGGGCACGGTGGGCAGGAACGCCGGCAGCACGACGCCCGAGGTGCTGCTCCAGGTCGAGATGAGGCCGGTGACGAACGCCATCGTCCCGTTCACCGTCTGCGGCGTCGACAGCCGCGCGAGCAGACCGCTGAACAGGTCGAGCCCTCCGGTCTTCTCCACGAGCGCGACGAGGGTCGCGGTGCCGCTCACCATCAGGAGCGCTCCCCACGGCACCGCGCGCAGCGTCTCCGCCTCCGAGGCGGCGCGGAACGCGAGCAGCAGGAAGGCCGCGGCGAGGGCGGAGAGCCCCACCGGAAGCTGCAGAGCCACCGCGCCGACGGCCCATGCGGCGACCACTGCGAGCGAGAGCCCCTGGCGCAGGTCGAGCGGCGCGACGGCGGCGGGCCCTGGTGCCGCTGCGGTCGCGGGCGCGGCGCCACGCCAGCGCCAGAAGACGTAGACGGCTGCGCTCACCAGCACGTGGGCGAGGGCGTTCGCGGCGAACACCTTCGCCTCCTCCCCGACGAGGCCGGCCTCCGCCATACGCGAGTTCGCGACGATGCCGACGGCGCTGAGCGGCGAGAGGTTGCCGGCGTTGGCGCCGTTCGCGACGAAGAGCGCGCCGATGAACGGCGGGATGCCCATCCGTCGCGCCACGGCGGCGCCGAGCGGGGCGATCAGCGCGACGCTCGGCACGGCGCCCGGGCCGAGGGCGCTCACCACGAAGGCGACCGCGAAGAGCAGCCACGGCGCCGGGCGTGCGTTTCCACGTACGAGGCGCACCGCCTGGCCGGCGGCGTGCGCCAGGGTGCCGTTGGACTCGGTGGCGGCGAAGAGCAGCGTCACCCCAAGAAGCGTCACGAAGAGCGACGACGGGAACGCGGCAGCCACCGCGTCCGCTCGCAGCCCCGGCACGCCGAGGCCGAGCCCGAAGGCGAGGGCGAGGGCGGCGATGCCGACGTTCACCCGCGCCGAGAAGCTGAGCGCGATCGCGACGAGCAAGGCAACCAGCGACGCTACGGCCGGGCTCACGGGCGAGAGGCTACCGTTGCGGGACGGACCCGTCCACCTGGCGCGAGCTGCGGAGGCGAGCCGTAGGAGCAAACCGAGCAGGCGGCTCGTGCGGCATCGGCGTCCCTCAACCGCGGAGGTACAGGATCGCGGTAGAGTTCCGCTTCTGAATGACTTGGCGGCGCGCGGTTGCGATTAGGAGGTGTCATGGCGCGGGCCCGGCGCACGACCCATCGGAGCAGAGGGCACGAAGCTCTACGCCGTCCGCGACGCGAAAGGTCGCTTCAAGGACATAAGAAGGGCCGAGAGCGGGTTGTCGCCCAGAGTCAGCACGCTCCAAGTCTCCGCTTGCTCCCGGGGGGTTGAGAGCCTTGATGGCCCGTCAGTGCGTCGCTGGCAGGATGTGGTCGTAGAGAATGCGCACCGCCGAGTCCCAGCGGCCATCCTGGATGTCAGCTGTGCTCGCAACCGTCAGCTCCAGGGCCGGTACGACCAGGATCCATTGGCCGCGGGCGCCCGCCGCGGCGACGACTCCGCCGGGAAGCCCCCACCAGAGATAGCCGTACGTCGCCGGCCGGCCCCCGAACGTGTTCACAGGATCCGGGAGGGTCCGCGTGCTCTCGGCGATCCAGGACTCGGAGATCAGCCGGCGCCCCTGCCACACTCCCCCCGTCGCGACCAGGCTCCCGAGCTTCGCCATGTCGCGCGGTCGCAGGTTCAGCCCCCCGCCCGTGTGCGGCAGGCCGTCCGGTTGGCCTCGGAACCAGCCCACGTTCTGGAATCCGAGGGCAGAGAACAGCTCCCGCTCCAGCAGCGAGTCCACCCGCACGCCCGTGGCGCGTCCGATGGCGGCGCCCAACAGGATCACGCCGCCGCTCACGTACTCCCAGCGTCGGCCCGGCGCCTCCCGCATCCGCCAGTCGAGCATGAAGCGAATCCAGTCGCAGGAGCAGTTGTTCAGCCGATCGAGTGGCGAGCCCTGATAGTTCTGCTCGTTCCAGTCGAACCCCGTGCGCATCATCAAGAGATCGCGCACGGTGAGCGCCTGCTTGAAGGCGTCCCGTGCCGCGACCGGCTCGTAGTCGGGGAAGAGCGGAAGGACGCGGTCTTCGAGCTCCAGCTCGCCGCGGTCGACCGCCAGGCCGGCGGCCAGGGACGTGACGCTCTTGGTCACCGACTGCTGGGTATGGGACCCGGCGGCGCTCCAGCCGTTGAAGTACTCCTCCATGAGCAGGCGCTCGTGGCGGACGACGAGCAGGCTCGTCATCCTCCCGTAGTCGCCATGGCGTATGCCGCTCACCACCTCAAGGAGGCGAGCGGCATCGACGTTCTCCTGGGCCGGCGTGGAGGCGGGCCAGTCGGCAGTGCTGGCGACCGGAGTCAGGCTCGCGGTTGGACTCGCGCCCGGCGGCGCCGGCGAGCCCCCGCACGCCCCGCCGCCCAACACGCAGGCGACGGCGATCGCGGCAGTGGTCGCCCGTCGCCGGCCGACGCACGCAACGGTCATGCGTCTCGACTCTACCTGCCGCGACGGCGGAACTCTACGCGGCGGCGTGCAAGCGCCCGAAGCTTGGGGATTCCTTGGAATCTCCCAAGGACTCGAGAGGCCCCGGCCGGCGATCCTCCATCCTGAAGGTAGAGGATGCGTCGAGCCCTGATCCTGACCGCGCTCGCGGCAGTGCCAGCCTACGCCAGCGACGGCTCCGCCGGTCACGCGAAGACCAGCGTCTCCTTCGCCGCCGGGCCGCTCCTCGTCGAGGACGGGGCGAGCGCCGGCCTCGGCCTGAGCCATGCGCTCCTCCCTCATCTGGCCCTGACGCTCGACGCGCACGGCGCGATCGACACCGAAGGCGACACGGGACTCATGGCCTCGGCCGGCCTCAACGCGACGCTGCTGCCCCGGAACCGCGTCTCACCCTACGTCCTGGGCAGCTATGGCTGGGGCCAGGCCTACCAGGACCATGGCAAGGCGATCCAGCTCGGCGCCGGCCTCTCCTCCCGCTTCGACCGGCGCTGGAGCGGGTTCGTCGAGACCCGCTTCACGGTGATCGACGCCGGCGGCTACGACACGCCGTATCTCGACTGGCCGCTGCGCGTCGGCGTGCGGCTCGACCTGCCGTGAGAGTCAGGACGATTGCTCCGCTGTCAAGCGGTACATTTCAGGGACAGTTGAACCCTATGCCGCGTCCCGTGCCCACTTGAGGATCGCCTGCCGAAGGGCCGCGTGGAGCGTGAGCCCCTTGGCCCGGGCGCGCCGTTCGAGCAGAGCCCAGATCTCGTCTGAAAACCGCACCGACCGCGGCGTCGTTCCACCCGACACTCCCATCCCGGCCAATCGATCCCGGGGCAACTCAGGCCGAAAACGAAAAAGGGACAGTTGAGGGACCTTCGCCAGGACCCGGCGGGAAGTCGTTGACGCGCCAGAGTGGAGTTGGCTCCTCAGGTAGGATTCGAATCGAGAATCAGCCGTCGATGCCGAACGGCTCGGACACACTCGATCCTGATCCGAACTCCACTTAGCCCGCGGTCGTTGAGGGACAGTCGTCAGGTCCCGCAGAGATTCGCTGACGCTTGACGGCGGGACTGTGCCCCCACAGGATGAATCGTGCCTGACGAGTTATCGGTCTACCAAGTCCCCGACGATGCCCCGGCCAAGACCGAGGCGATGGGCACGAAGCCCAAGTTTTGGTTCTCGAGGGACGAGGCGATGTGGCTCTTCAAGGCCACGCGGCCGGGGCAGGGCGAGAATTGGGCAGAGGTGGTGGCCGCGGGCCTCGCCCAGATGCTCGGGCTCCCTCATGCACATTACGAGCTCGCTCGATGGCGCGACAGCACTGGGATTGTTACGCCGCGTTTCACACCGGACGGCTTCGACCTGGTCCACGGGAACGAGCTGCTCGCCGAGCGAGATCCCAACTATCCCCGTGCAGGAGCTCGCTACGTTCGCACGCGAGAACACACGATCGACACTGTTCGAGCAGTGATTGCGGACCAACGTGTGGGCCTCCCGATCGGCTGGGCGCCGCCGGCGAGCATCGAAACCGCTGCCGACGTGTTCGGCGGCTATCTGCTCCTCGACGCTTGGATCGCGAACACGGACCGCCACCACGAGAACTGGGGGCTCGTGGTGAACATCGGCAGGGACGAGCGCCATCTGGCGCCCACCTTCGACCACGCCTCGTCGCTGGGCGCCCACGAACCCGACAACCAGAGAGCCAAGCGCCTCGAGTCCCCCGACCCGGCCTTCCGAGTGGAAGGCTACGTCCAGCGCCCGCGCGTTCGCTCTGCGCTCTACGGAGCCGCCGGCGACGCTCGACCGCTGGGACTGATCGAAGCGTTCAAGGCCTGGGCCGCCCATGCCCGCTGCAACGCCTGGCTTGAGCGGCTTGCGTCGGTCAGGGAGAACGCCGTTTCAGAGTTGCTTGACCGTCTCCCCTCGTTAGACGTGTCCGGACCTGCCAGAGCCTTCGCCCAGGCGATACTAGCGGTCAACAGGAGGCGTATCCTGGAGGCGCGATGAACACGCTTTACCTGGCCTGGAGGCAGCCCGACCGGCGTTGGTGGCCCGTAGGCCGTCTCACCCGCGAGGGCTCCGAGTACGTGTTCACCTACACCAAGGGCGCGGTGTCGGCTGCGAACGCTGGCTTCGGTCCCTTGCTCAGCTTCCCCCAGCTCGACGAAGTCTACGTCTCGAGGGACTTGTTTCCGCTCTTCGCCAATCGGCTGCCGCCCAAGAGCCGTCCGGATTACGAAGCGTTTGTCCAATGGCTCGACCTGGGGCGGGCAGAAGCGGACCCCTTGGTGCTCTTGGCCCGAAGCGGCGGACGCCGTGAAACGGACATGTTCGAGGTTTTCCCCATCCCGGAGCCGAATTCCCACGGTCGATACGAGTCCGCCTTCTTCGTCCATGGACTACGACACCGAGGGCCGGGGGCTGAGGAGGAAGCACGACAACTTCGCCCGGGGGATCCAGTCGTCTTGGAGCCAGAGCCAGCGAACCCTGAGGATCCTCGCGCGGTACGAGTGTTGGCAGTCGTGCACCGGACGCACCTGGGGTTTGTCCCTCGATACCTCTGCGACGACGTCCACTCTCTCCGAGGCGCTTGTGGCCACGAGGTGCAGACGCGCGTCCGGCGGATCAACCCGCCGCCTACGCCCGCTCAGTTCCGGGTGCTGTGCACGCTCGAGGCGCCCTGGCCGCCGGGATTCCGGCCCGTTTCGTCCCCTGATTTCGAACCACTACCCGTGAGCGTGCTCGCGCCGTAGAGCGAAGCGCCGGAGGGGTGGACCGCTCTGCCTCTGTTCCCTCACTCGGGCAGGCGACCCGGTATCCGAGCTTCTGGCCCGCCGCGACCTCTGCAGCCACCTCTCCGCGTGCCAGAAAGTCGTAAGGCAGCCGCCGACGAACGCCGTGGCACCGGCCAGGCAGAGGGCGACTAATCGGGCCGGGCTGAGGACGAGCGCGTCAGCCACGCTGAGCGAAGCGGATCTTGTCGTCGAGGTCTTCGGCGCGGAGGTTGGACATCGCCACGTTGATCCGCCGCAAGGTCATCAAGAAGTCGACCCGCTTCATCCCGCAGAACTTCGCTGCCCGCCCGGAATAGAGCCGACCCAACTCGTAAAGCTTGCCGGCGAGGAGGATTGGAGCCTCGCGTTCAAACTCCTCGCGGCGCAGTCCGGTCTGCAGCAGCACGGCATCGTCGTAGCGGATCTCCAGCACGTGCGCCGGCTTCCCACTCCTCCGCGAGCATGTCGATGTACGCGATGCCGAGCCGGGAAGCGTGGCGGATGACGTCGAGGCGCGATATGCCCAGCAGGCCTGCCGACTTGCCGCTCGAAATCTTCTCGCGCCGGAAGAGGTCCATCACGAGCGCTTCGCGCACGGCCAGGTCCAAGGGCTTGTCCTGTTGCAGCAGTGCGGCCAGCTCGTCGTCCAGCGCCACGGTTCGCATGACAGCTACATCCAACCGCCGCCGACCGAGGCAGTCGCCAAGGCGTCCAGATCTGCCCCGCTCCCGGATAGGGCGGCTGGCGACCGAAGTGCACTCTATTTCGCGTTGATTGCCTGGCAGGCAATCTACGCGAAATGGAATGCAGTCAATTAAGGAGACCACCTCGCAGCTTCGCCGGAGCCTGGCTCTGCGCTACCCTCCCCATCCATGCGCGAGGGCCTGTACGACTCCATCCTCACCGCCCGCCTGCGCGCCCAGCTCGACGCTCTCACCGGCGTCACGAGCCAGACTCACGCCCTCGACGAACCCGACGCGCCGGCCCGCCTTGCGCGTTTCCTCGCCGAGGAGGTGCGCCGGCTCCTTGCGGACATGCACGGCGAGGAGCGCGTCGAGATGCAGGCTGCGCTCGTCAATGAACTGCTGGCCTTCCTAAAGCAGCGTAGCGATGCCGAGACCGCCGATTCGATCGCCTCGCCGGCCAAGGTCCTCCTCGCGATCCATCGGTCGCACGAGCCTCCGCCCAGACCGCTAACGCCCCTGGCGACGTCCACGCTCCTGATCCGTCCGGGCAAGCCGGACCTGGGGCACGAGCTGACGGCGGAACTGGCCTCGGCCGATCGCGTTGACGCCCTCATCAGCTTCGTCACCTGGAGCGGTTTTCGCCGACTACGCCGCACACTCGAAGCGCACGCTCTGGCCGGCCGTCAGTTGAGGCTGCTCACCACAACCTACACCGGCGCGACCGAAGCTGCGGCGGTGCGCGCGCTCGTGCAGCTCCCCGGCGCCCAGGTCCGCGTCTCATTCGACGGCCGGCGCAGCCGCATCCACGCGAAGGCTTGGCTGTTCCACCGCGAGACGGGCTTCAGCTCGGTGTGGGTCGGCAGCGCCAACCTGTCCGCCTCCGCGCTGGCGGGAGGGCTGGAATGGACGATGAAGGTCAGCGAAGCGGACCTGCGCCACGTGGTGGAGTTGTTCCGCGGCTCGTTCGACAGCCTCTGGCTCGATCCCGAGTTCGAGCCGATCGATCCAGCGAACGAGGAACAGTGGAAACGATTGGATCACGCGCTGCAGATGGCGCGCGGCGGGCCCGCGCCATCCGAGGATGTTCCCCTCCTATTCGATCTACGTCCCTACCCCTTCCAGGAGGAAATCCTGGATCAGCTCCGTGAGGAGCGTGACGGCCGCGGACGCCTACGCAACCTAGTGGTCGCCGCCACGGGGACGGGCAAGACGATGCTCGCTGGCTTCGACTACGAACGCCAGCCTGGCCGACCGACGCTGCTCTTCCTGGCCCATCGAGAGGAGCTCCTGCGGCAGGCGCGCACCGCGTTTCGCCACATCCTCCGTGACGGAAGCTTCGGCGAGCTTCTCACCGGCATCGAGAAGCCGGAGCGTGCAAGCCATCTCTTCGCGACCATCCAGAGCTTTGCCCGCAGCGACCTCGCCGAGCGCTTGGGTGTCGACCATTGGAAGTACGTCGTGATCGATGAGGCGCACCACGCGCCGGCCGATTCGTACCAACAGGTGCTCGGCCGCCTCCGGCCCGCCATTCTGCTTGGCCTCACCGCGACGCCCGAGCGCACCGATAACCAATCGCTCCTCCCCGATTTCGACGGGGTGATAGCGGCCGAGATGCGCCTGTGGCACGCCCTGGAGAGGCAGCTCGTCGTTCCGTTCGAGTACTACGGCCTTGCCGACGAGACCGATTTCTCGACCATCGAGTGGCGACGGGGCGGGTACGACGCGGCGCAGCTCGACAACCTCCTCACCGGCAACGACAGGCGTGCGGAGCTGATCGCAGCCCAATTCCGGAAGTACCGAGGCGACTGGCGCGAGGCCCGCGCGCTCGCGTTCTGCGCCGGCGTCCGCCACGCCGAGTTCATGGCGACCAAGTTCAGCGGGTACGGTATCCCCGCGATGGTCGTCCACGGCGACACGGCCCACGGCGAGCGTGTCGCGGCGACCGCGCGTCTGCGTGACCGTGAGGTGAACGTCCTCTTCACATGCGACCTGTTCAACGAGGGGATCGACCTTCCCTTCGTGGACACGCTGCTCTTTCTGCGACCCACGTCGAGCGCGACCGTCTTCCTCCAGCAGATGGGGCGCGGCTTACGGCTCAGCCCTGACAAGACGAGCTGTCTTATCCTCGATTTCGTGGGCCAGCATCGGCGGGAGTTCCGCTTCGACCACGTCCTGTCGGCCGTAACCGGCGCGCTGCGCGGGCGCTTGGCCCGAGAACTGGAAGCCGAGTTCCCAACGCTGCCCGCCGGCTGCGTGATTCAGCTCGATCGCGTGGCCAAGGAGCGGATCCTCGATTCACTCAGGCAGACGCTTGCCGGCGGCGAGCAGCGCCTGGCCGCCGAGCTTCGTGCCGCGGGTGAACTGAGCATCGCCGCATTCTTGGAGCAAAGCGGCCGCACACTCGAGCAGATCTACGACGCCGGCGGGATGACCCACCTGCGGCGAATGGCGGGCCAACTCCCACCCTGGGACGATAGGGCACTGAACCGCCGGTTCGCGCGCCTGTTGCACGTTGACGATCCCCTGCGGCTCGCCGCGTTGCGGAACCCGAGAGAGGCCGAACCGCTGCTGCAGCTCATGCTCGGGTATCAGCTCTTCCATGAGCCCGAGGATCGGTTCGAACCAGCGGCATGGCTTGACCGCCTGGGCCCCGAGCTGTTGAAGGAGCTCGGCGAGCTGGCCGACGCACTCGGCCCACGCGCGCACCCAATCGTCAGCCCGCGCATCGTCCCGGAGTGGCCGATACACCTCCACCGCCGCTACGACCGCCGCGAGGTCCAGACTGCCTGCGGGGACATGACCCCGCAGCACAGACGGAGCCACCGTGAGGGCGTGCTCCGCCCTGGCGACCACAAGACCGAGCTGTTCTTCGTCACACTCGACAAGTCCGAAGGGGGATTCTCCCCCACCACGAGCTACCGCGACTACGCAATGAGTCGTCACCACTTTCACTGGGAGAGCCAGAACACGGCTGCCGAGTACACCGCGGTGGGTCGCCGCTACATCGAGCAGCACGCCAACGGCTGGCGCTTCCTGCTGTTCGTGCGGGAGACCCGCAGGGATGCTTTCGCTGCCCTCGGTCCGGTCCGCTTCGTGAGCCACACCGGCGAGCGCCCGATGGGGATCACGTGGAGGCTCGAGGTGCCGATGCCAGCCGCCCTGTTCGAGAGATTCGCCGCGCTGCTCGCGGCATAGGCGGCTATCGTGAGCGCACCGACAGTGGGGTTGGCTCCTCAGGTAGGATTCGAACCTACGACCCTCCGGTTAACAGCCGGATGCTCTACCGCTGAGCTACTGAGGACCGGGTCGCGCGATGCGACAAACGGCAATTCTAGGAGCCGGTCCCGGGGCTGTCAAACGAGCGCCGCCATTCCTCACTCCGTCTCGGCCGGAGCGAAGAACACGAGTGTCGTGAGGTCTTCGCGGATGCTGTGGAAGCGGTGCTTCGCGTGCTTGGCGACGAAGACCACCGAGCCCGTCTCCACCGGGTAGTCCTGCCCGTCGACGGCCAGCACCGCGCGCCCGGCGGCGACGTAGTAGACCTCGTCCTGCTGGTGGGGCGACTGCTTGTCCTCCGCGCCGGCCTTCAGGTGGTAGACGCCCATGCTCAGGCTGTCGACCCGGAGGAACTCCAGCCACTCGCGCCCGCTCTTCTCGCGCTGCGCCGCGAGCGCCTTCAAGGAGAAGGCCTGGGCGGAGCCTCGGAAGGCGGAGCCGTCCGCCGAGCCGTTCGCCGCCGACCCGCCGCCTCCCGCCGCCGCTGCCGCGACGAGGCTCAGGATCCCCAGGCCGTTCTTCATGGCTCCACCCCAGCTTCGCAGGGCCGCGCTGCCGTCTAGCCGGCCTTCGTCAGCTCCGAGAGCACGAGCTTCGCGACGCCCTTGAGCGTCTCGAAGACGCCGTTCCCCTTCATGGCCACCGCCTCGAAGACCGGCTCGGCGGGGTTCTTCTGGAGGAGCTGGCGGACCATCTCGTCGGCCGGCACGACGTTCGGGAGGTCGCGCTTGTTGAGCTGCAGCACGTACGGGATCGTCTGCAGGTCGTAGCCCTGGCTCTTCAGGTTGACGACCAGGTTCTCCACCGCCTCGACGTTGGCGTCCATGCGCTCGACCTGGCTGTCCGCCACGAAGATCACGCCGTCGACGCCCTTCAGGATCAGCTTCCTCGAGGCGTCGTAGAAGACCTGTCCGGGAACCGTGTAGAGATGAAAGCGGGTCTTGAAGCCGCGCACCGTGCCGAGCTCGAGGGGCAGGAAGTCGAAGAACAGCGTGCGGTCCGTCTCGGTGGCCAGCGAGATCAGCTTGCCCTTGGCGTTCGGGTTCGTCCTTTCGTAGATCCACTGCAGGTTGGTCGTCTTTCCGCACAGGCCGGGGCCGTAGTAGACGATCTTGCAGTTGATCTCCCGGGAGGCGTAGTTGATGAAGGTCATCGCGCTTCCCGGCCTTTACTCGCTGAACAGGCTGTCGATGTCCTCGTCCGTGATCTCGGCGAAGGGGCTTTCGAAGGCCGCGCCGGCCTGCTGCTTCTCCTTCTCGACCTTCGCGATGATCCGGGCGAAGACGTCGTTGAGCTCCTGGGAGGCCTTCTTCACCCGCAGGCGCACGAGCCCAAGGGAGCTGCGCTCGTCGAAGATGACCACCAGGATGACGCGCTGCGCCACGATCGAGATGTGGATGTTGTCCTTCTCGCCCTCGTGGAAGAGGATGGAGAACTCCTTCTCGCCGATGAGCTTGGCGAGCCCGTCGGTCGCGGCCACGTTTCCGGCCGTGAGGGACGCGAGGGAGGTGGTGTCGAGGTTCTCGATGTCGCCGTGGGCGGCGATCTGCTGCCCGTTCTTGTCGACGAGGAAGACGACCTTCGCGTTGGCGTCGACGCGGAGCTTCGAGATGATCTGTTTTATCTGGTTGAACTCCTCCTCGTACATCACGATGTCGGGGGCGGCCATTCGTCCTCCTACTGAAGCTCCTGGTCTGCCGAGGAACGGTGTTTTATAGCGTGCCGTCCAGCCGTTTGCAAGGAAACGACTTAGCCGAGCCGCGCGCTCACGAGCAGTCCCCGGTCAGCGACTCGATCCACGCCTCCACGAGCGCCAGGCCCTCCTCGTCCCGCAGGTTGCGGCCCAGCTCCGGCATCATCACGTCCGGCTCCCGCGACGCCATCCGGTAGAAGAGGATCGACGCCGCCGGGCGGCCCGGGACCACGTCGTGGTCGAGCCCGCCGGACCCGCGGCCGGCAGCGACCGGCCGTTTGCACAGGCCGAGGCCCACCCCCTCGGGCTCCTCGAAGCGCAGCGAGAGCCCCGAGCTGGCTGCCGGCCCGTCCGGGGCGTGGCAGTGGGCGCACTGCACGTCGAGATAGGCGCGCGCGCGGGCGGCCTCGGGCGACCGACCCGGGATCGACCACGTCGGCATGGACGCGGGCACCCCGCGAAGAAGTCCCAGTCGCTGCCAGCGCGCGTACTCGCCACCGAGCTGGCGCGCCGTGGGCCCGAGCGGCCGCAGCCGCCGCTCACGTCCTTCGATCCGGACGTGGCAGCCGGCGCACTGGTCGGTGCTCGGCACGACGTACACGAAGCGCTCCCGCTCGCCGGCGGGCCCTTGCCACGCGTAGCGCCGCTCCTCGCCCGCCACGCGGAGCCTGGCCTCGGTCTGGGCCTCGTCCCACACGTAGGGCAGCGCCACCCAGCCCGAGCTTGCGAGCACGAGGAGGCGCGTCTCGACCAGGAGGCGCGTCTCCGGCGTGCCCTCGAGCCCGCCGCGGCCGCCGGCCACCCCGGAACGGACCTCGCCCGGCTCGGCGCCGCGTTCGTAGTAGAAGGTCTTGCTGAACACGGTCCCCACCGGGAACTCGAAGGGCCCGGCGTCCCGGTATTCGGCCGCTGTGCCTTCCGGCATCCAGACGCTGCGGTGCTTGCTGGCGTGGTCGGAGAAGAGCGGCACGCTGACGTCGTAGGTCACGACGCGGTCGTTCGGAAGGAGCGCCGCGGGCCGACCCGCGAAGAGCCGCCATTCGCTGAGCCGCTCGGGATATGGCGCCTCGACCCGAGGGGCAACCGCACGCGGTCCGCAGCCCAGGAGGGCCAGCGCGGCGAGGGCGGCGCCGCGCTTCACGGCACGGCAGCCGAGGCCAGGGCCACGGCCGGCACGGGATCCAGCGCGCAGTCGTGGGGCGAGAGCTCGCGGCTGACGTTGCGGAAGTCGTGGGCGGCGTCCAGGTTCGCGAAGGCCGCGGCTCCGTTGCGGCGGAAGCAGATCCGCGCGTCGCGGGCCGTGAGGCCGTCGCGCACCACGCCGTCCCACAGCAGGTCCGGGAACGGCGTTCCGAGCTTGAGGCGCAGCGCCAGGATCACCTTCTTGCTCTGGAGCGCCGCCCCGCCTACCGGGTCGTAGCCGCCCCTGGCGAAGCGGTTGTCGTGGACGTAGACCGCCTCGGGCAGCGGATCGTAGCGCGCGTCCTTGATCCGCTCCTCGGTGACGTAGTAGCTGACGACGGCCAGGTTCATGGTGCGGTGGTCCTCGATCGTGTTGTCGAACACCTCGACGGCATCGTTCGCCATGATCATGACGCCGGTCCCGGTCGGCACCTTGGCGACGATGTTGCCCGAGGGGGCGAAGTTGGGCTCGTTGTTGTCCCGCACCGTGTTCCTGTGGACGCGGATGTCGCGCCCGCCCTGCACGGGCAGGTCCGGGAGGTCGAAGACGAGGATCCCGCCCGTGTTCCCCACCGCCACGTTGTCGTGGAGCTCGGCGCTCCTCGTGTTCTCGAGCTCGAAGCCAGCGACGTTCCGCTCGGCCCGGCTCCTGCGGACGACGACCCGGCTCGACTGGCCGACGTAGATCCCCGCGTCGGACGCGCCGATCGAGACCGAGCCCTCGATCAGCACGTCGGAGCACTGAACCGGATAGAGCCCGTAGGCGCCGTTGTCCCGGTGCGGTCCGCGGGTCCACTCGGCCTTGACGTCGCGGATCGTCACGCCGTCGGAGCGCTCGACCTTGAGGGCGTCGCCCCTGGCGTCCTGGATGGTCAGGCCCTCGATCGTGACGGCGTCGGCCTCCACCTTCACGCCCTCGGCCCCGGAGGCCTGCCCGGCGAAGCTGAGGATGGTCCGGTCCATGCCGGCTCCGCGCAGCGTGACGCCGGTCTTGCCCGTGAGGGTAAGCGTGCGCGTCATCTCGAAGCGGCCGGCGGGGATCTCGATCGTCTCCCCGGACGCCGCCTTGATCAGCCGCTCCTGCAGCTGCGCCTGGAACGCGCCGGGCGGCGGGGGCGCGGGACGCCGGCAGGCGAGGAGCAGCAGGCAGGCGGCGCCCGCGACCGCCCGCATCAGTACTCCCGGCGTCCTTCCAGGGCCTTGGCCATCGTCACCTCGTCCGCCCACTCCAGGTCCGAGCCGACCGGGATGCCCATGGCGATCCGCGTCACGCGCACCCCGAGCGGCTTGAGCAGGCGCGCCAGCCAGGCGGCCGTCGCCTCGCCCTCGACGGTGGGGCTCGTGGCCAGGATCACCTCGTCCACGCCGCCTGCGCGGACGCGGTCGAGGAGCCCCTGCACCTTCAGCTCGTCGGGGCCGATGCCCTGGAGGGGCGAGAGGGCGCCGTGGAGCACGTGGTAGCGGCCCTTGAAGTCCCGGGAGCGCTCCACCGCCACCAGGTTCATCGGCTCCTCGACCACGCAGACCAGCCGGTCCGAGCGCGCCGGGTCGGAGCAGTGGGCGCACAGCTCGCGGTCGGTGATCGCGTTGCACCGGGAGCACAGGCGGATCCCCTCGTGCAGGCGCGCGACCGCTTCGCCGAGGCGCGCCGCGTCCTCCCGGGGCCCGCGCAGGAGGTGGAACGCGATGCGCTGGGCCGACTTCGGCCCGATCCCGGGCAGGCCGCGCAGCTCCTCCACGAGGCGCGCCACCGCGGCGGGATAGTCCACCGCGGTAGTGTATCGGATGCAACGAAAAAGGCCCCCCGGCGTCTCCGCCGGGAGGCCTCGAAGCTGCGTCCCGAGCCGCTAGAACACGAACTTCAGCGCGAGCTGCATCTGGCGCGGGTCGCCCACGCCCTTGCGCAGGAAGCCGCTGAAGTCGAACAGCGCCGCCCCGACCAGCGGGTTGACCTGGTTGTCGGCGTTCGTCAGGTTGAACACCTCGACGATGGGGATCAGCTCGTAGCGACCGCTGGAGCCCAGCTTGAACGGCCACATCACGCGCACGTCCACCGAGAAGTACTCGTTGTCCTTGCGCTCGCTGTTGCGGTTGGTCTCGTACTCGCCGCCGGGGGTGAACGCCAGGCCGGACGACGGGGTGATCGGCTGTGCCGAGCGTGACTGCACCCGCAGGTTGGCGCGGATCGGCCCCAGCTCGCCGTACCCGAACAGGTTGAAGCGATGCGTCACGTCGCGGTTGGCGAGCGACCAGTCCACGCGCGATTGGCTCGGGTCGTGGGTGATGCTGTAGTCGGTGAACGGGTCGCGCTCGTTCGAGTCGTCGTCCTCGTCCTTCGAGAGCGTGTAGTTGGCCTCGAGCTGGTACTTGTTCGAGAAGCGCTTCCGGAGGCCCAGCGTGCCGCCGCGGTACTTGGATTCGCCGACGCTCGTCGTCACGAACACGTCGCCGAACTGCGGGCTGAACGGCGCTCCCACGGCGCCGTGGTTGATGTTGAAGAAGCGGGTCAGGTGGTCGCCCTTGGCCCAGGTGAAGTCCACGTAGCCCGACCAGTCGGGCGCGAGCTCCCGCTCGAAGGTCACGTTCCAGGTGAAGATGCGCGGGTTCTTGTAGTCCTTGTCGAAGACGCGGATGCCCGTGAAGAGCGGGAAGACGCCCTCGGGCAGCGGCGGGATCGCCACGGTGTTCGGGAACGTGGGCAGGGGCACCCCGAACGAGGTGAGGAGCGCGGTCTGGGCGAACGACGACTGCTGCTGCAGGCCGTTGTCGGTCGTGGAGCCGACCTGGGTCAGCATGTTCTGGCGCGGGTTGTAGAGGCCGATGTTGCCGCGCAGGACCGTCCTGGCATCGCCCTTCACGTCCCAGTTGAAGCCGAAGCGCGGCTGGATCATGTCCCACTGGTCCGGGATCGTGCCGTCCGAGGGGAAGCCCTGGGTTCCGATCAGGCTCGCGTAGGCGGTGGACTGGGGATCGACGGTGTCCGCCATGAGCTGCACGTCCCAGCGCAGGCCGTAGTTCAGGGTGAGGTTCGGCTTCACCTTCCAGCTGTCCTGCACGAAGATGCCGAACTCGTCGTTGTTGATCGTGGAGGCGCCCGGCGCCGGCACGCCCGGCTTGCCGCTGCCCGCGACCTGCAGGAAGAACAGCAGCGGGCCACCCGTCGGCGCGCTGCCGCCGGGGCAGGGCGAAGGATGGGTCACGTAGCTGCCGTCGGAGCAGGACACGGTGCTGGGGCCGTAGCCGCCCGCACCGGCCGGCGAGGCGTAGCGCAGGAAGCCGTTCACCGAGTCGAACAGGTAGCGGCCAGTGAAGAAGCCGCGGAAGACCTGGTCGTTCAGGGAGTGGATCCACTCGGCGCCGACCTTGACGTTGTGGTTGCCCGACACCAGGGACAGGTTGTTCTTCAGGTGCGTGCGCCAGAACAGCTCGTCGATGTTGGGGTGCAGGAAGAAGGGGTTGCCGAAGCGGAACGAGGGATTGAAGCCCATCCCCACGTCCGCCTTCAGGTTCGACGGGCTGGCGGTGCGCGGGCGGTTCTCGCGGGAGTACGTGAAGTGGAACTCGTTCAGGAGCGAGCCCGACAGCGTGCTGAACAGGTTGGCGTTCACCACGTGGATGCGGGTCGGATCGCCCTCGATGCCGTTGGCGGACGTGCCGTAGGTGTCGACGTCGAAGGTCTGATTCTCGTTCTTCGAGTCGAGCCAGTTGTAGGAGATGTTGAAGTTGTGGTTCTCGTTGAGCTGCCAGGTGATCTTGCCGAGCACCGAGGCGCTGCGGATTGGATGCGGGACGGGCCGGCCCTCGTCCTGGTTGAAGTTCGTCTGGAAGTAGTCGAGGAGCGCCAGGCGCTGGCAGTCTCCGTTGGCCACGATCATGGACTCGTGCTGGAGCACGTTCGGGTTCGACACCGGGCAGGGCGTGCTGCCGAGCTGCCGGCTGAGGTTGGGCCGCTCGAAGTCGCCCTGGATGTACTCCGCCGCGAGGAAGAAGAAGGCCTTGTCCTTCTGGATCGGCCCTCCGATCGTGCCGCCGAACTGCTCGCGGTGGAAGCCCTCGAGCTTGGTGCCGTCCGAGGCTTCGGACGTGAGCCCTTCGAGGCGCTGGAAGTGGAAGAGGCTGCCGTGGACCTCGTTGGTGCCCGACTTGGTGATCACGTTCACGACGCCGCCGGCGGTGCGGCCGAACTCGGCGTTGGCGCCGGCCGCGACCACCTGGAACTCCTGGATCGCGTCGAGGGTGATGTCGATGTTGGCGCGCTGGCCGCCCACCTGCTCGCCGAAGAAGCCGTTGTTGTAGTCGCCACCGTCGAGGCTCACGTTGTTGAAGATGCCGCGCTGACCGGAGAAGTTGATCTCGTCGCCGTCGGGCCCCTGGGTGATCGCGACGCCCGGCGTCAGCGTCAGCAGGTCCTCGAACTTGCGCCCCAGGACCGGCGTCGTGGAGATCGTGGTCTCGTTGAGGGTCGACGAGGACTCGGTCTTGCTGGTGTCCACGGTCGCCGTCCCGGTCACCGTCACCGTCTCGGCGACGCTCGACACCTTCAGCTTCGGGCTCAGCGTGACGGTCTGGCCGACGGTCAGCGTGACCGACTCCTGGACCAGGGTCGCGAAGCCGGTCAGCGACACCGTCACCGTGTAGCGGCCCGGCGCGAGCTGCAGGAAGACGAAGCGGCCGTCGCCGCTCGAAGTCTGGCTTCGCGTCAGGTTCGTGTTGACGTTCTTCGCCTCGACCAGGGCGCCGGGCACGGCGGCTCCCGAGGCGTCCTCGACGGTGCCCTGGATCACGCCGGTCGTGGCCTGGGACTGGGCATGGACGCCGGCGGCCACGGCCAGCGCGAGCAGTGCGAACGGCAGGCGGGTGAGCAGCGACCTCAGCATTCAAGGCTCCTTTCCCCGCCTCGGCGACGACGAGGCAAGGACGTGCTTTTACTGTGGCGCGAATCTACTTCCGGGGGCGCGCGGAGGCAAGCGGAAAGGGGCGGCCGGGCCGGGCTAGAACCCGGGCAGCTTGAGCCCCCCGGTGAGGCCCCCCACCTTCTGCTGGATCGCCTCGTCGACCTTGCGGGCCGCCTCGTTGACGGCGGCCAGCACCAGGTCCTGGAGCATCTCGACGTCGTCCGGGTTCACGGCCTGCCGGTCGATCGTCAGCGCTGCGAGGTTCTTCTGGCCGTCCATCGTCACCTTGACCGCCCCGCCCCCGGCGCTCGCTTCGATGCGGAGCGCCGCGATCTCCTCCTGGATGCGCTGCTGCGCCTGCTGGAGCTGCTTCATCAGCTTGCGGGGGTCGCCGCCGCCGAACGGGTTCACGCCGAATGCCTCCTCACTTCGCCTCGCGGACGTCCACGACGCGCCCGCCGAAGAGGTCGAGCGCCTCCTGGACCGCGGGCTCGCGCTCGGCCCTCTCGCGGAGCCTCTGCCGCTTCTCCTCGGCCGGGGCCACGGGCTCGGCCGGCGGAGCGCTCGGGGCGGCCAGCCGCACCGGCAGCCGCTCCCCCGCCGCGGAGCGGGCGAGGGCCTTCAGATCGTCGAGGTGCGCCTCGGCGAAGGCCCGGAAGTCGGCCGGGACGTCGAGCACGAGCGCGCCGTCCTCGAGCCGCGCCGAGGCCGCCCGCAGGGCCGGGGCGAGCGACGGCCGCGCCGCCGCCGCCATGCTCGAGACGATGGCGGCCGCGTCGGGAGCGGCGGCAGGCGCCGCCTGCGGTCGGGGCGCCGGGGCGGGAGCGGGCCGCGGCTCGGGCGCGAGGAGTCGGGGCGCCGGCGCCTTGCCGCCGAGGAAGCCCTCGACGCGCGCCACGAGCTCGGCGAAGGGCACGAGGCGGCGGAGCTGCACCAGCTTGAGCAGCGCCAGCTCCAGCGTCACGCGCGGGTCGGGCGACCAGCGCAGATCGGACTCCGCGCGTACGAGGACGTCCAGCACGCGCACGACGTCCTCCTCGGAGAAGGCCTCGGCCAGCGGCTCGAGCCGCTTCGCGGCGTCGGGGCCGCTCGTCGCGCGGAGCGCGCTGTCGGCCGGCGCGAGGCGCGCGAGCAGGATGTCGCGGAAGTGGAGCTGCAGCTCGCGGGCGAAGTTTCGGTAGTCGGCGCCGTACTCCGAGAGCCGGTCGACGGCCTCGAGCAGCCGCAGGCTGTCGCCGGCAAGGACCGCCTCCGAGGCGGCGAAGAGCAGCTCCCGGTCGATGAGCCCGAGCAGCGCCTGCAGGTCCTGGTCCTTGACCTCGCTGCCGCTGAACGAGAGCACCTGGTCGAAGAGCGACAGCGCGTCTCGCACGCTGCCCTCGCCGGCGCGTGCGATCGCCTCGAGCGCCTGATCGGAGACCCGGATCCCGTCCTTCGTCGCCACCTCCCGCAGGTGCCCGGCGATCTCGCGCGTCGGCACCATCCGGAAGTCGTATTGCTGGCAGCGGGAGAGGATCGTCTCGGGGATCTTGTGGTACTCGGTCGTGGCGAAGATGAACTTGACGCGGGGCGGCGGCTCCTCGAGGGTCGTGAGCAGCGCGTGGACGGCCCCGGCGGACAGCATGTGGACCTCATCGATGATCCAGATCTTGAAGCGGTCGCGGGCGGGGTTGTAGCGCGCGCTCTCGCGCAGCTCGCGCACGCTGTCGACCCCGTTGTTGGAGGCGCCGTCGATCTCCTGGACGTCGAGGGAGGAGCCCCTTGCGATCTCCTCGCACGAGGAGCACTTCAGGCAGGGCTCGGGCGTCGGCCCCGGGGCGCTCACGCAGTTCAGGGCCTTGGCGAGGATGCGCGCCGTCGTGGTCTTGCCCACGCCCCGCGCGCCGGAGAAGAGGAAGGCGTGGCCGATCCGACCGGCGCCGATGGCGTTCTGGAGCGTGCGCGTGACGGTGGCCTGTCCCACGACCTCCGAGAAGGTCGCCGGACGGTAGCGGCGGGCGAGGACCTGATAGGACATCGGAGGAGCCGGCCGGCCCCACGTGAACCCCGGCTATCCTGCGGCACACGCGGGAGGTGCCTTACCGTTGCTCCCTTCCGGGCCTGGCGGGGTTCGGCGTCCCGTGTTGCGCAGGGCCGGAGTCCACGTGCGGCCGGCCGGAAGCCAAGCCTACCACGGCAGGCCTCGGCGGCCCGACGACGTCGGGTTCGACGAGGCTCTCCAGAAGGTAGGCCCGGTCCCCGCGCAGCGCCCCGGCGAGGCGACGATCCCAATCACGCAGGACGGCACGGAGGCGACGCCGAACTCCCAAAAGCCTCCGCAGCGTGGCCTCGAGCTCCTGGAGTCGCTGGCGCGCGAGCGCGTGCACGCGCTGACAGGGGGCTCCGCCCTTGTCGCGCTGGCTCAGGATCTGCCCCAGCTCCCGTAGCGTGAATCCCAGGGCGAGCGCGGTCCGAATCACTCGCATCCGCCGGCAGGTCTCGCGGGGGTACTCACGGTAGCCCGCCTTGCTGCGCCTCGGCCGGGGGATGAGCCCAAGACGCTCGTAGTGCCGAACCGTGTCGGAGCTGACGCCGGCGCTACGCGCCACCTCGGCGGTGCGCAGCGGAGCTCCCTCCGCCCTCGTCATGCCCTGGCCTCGCTCAGCGCCCATCGGAACCATCCTACGACGCGCGCATCGTCCATGGGCAATGGAACCCTCGAACGTGTTCCAGGCCGTACAGATCGGCAACGGGGGAGGGAGGACGAAACGATGCGAGTTCAGAAGGCGGGTGGAGCACTGAGCGTGGTTCTTTCGTGGGCGCTCTGGTGGGCGGGGACGGCGTGTGCCGAACAGCGGCAAGGCGCTCATCCCCCGGACTGCCCCATGCACGCGGCCCACGGAACCGGCCCCGGATCGCTGACCCCGGAGGAGGTTGCCGGCTACCTGGCCGGCCGGGGAATGGGCCTGGCCCGGCCAGCGGAGCTGAACCACCATCCGGGCCCGCGTCACGTCCTCGACCTGGCGAAGGAGCTGTCGCTGACCGACCGGCAGGCGTCGGCAACGCAGGCGATCTACGAGCGGATGCTCGCGTCGGCGCTTCCGCTCGGCGCCAAGTACGTGGAGGCCGAACAGCGGCTCGCCGCCGCCTTCCAGCGCGGAGGCGTCGAGGGACCCGCCCTGTCGGCGCTCGTCCAGGAGGCGGCACGCCTGCGGGGGGAGCTGCGCTTCGTTCACCTGGCAGCCCATGCCGAGCTGCGGCCCGTGCTGACGTCCGACCAGGTCGCCCGCTACGACGCTCTGAGGGGTCAGGTCCGGTGAAAGTCGTACACGCTCG
>DASSJI010000040.1:0-28689 GCA_035691285.1 Vicinamibacteria bacterium
GGCGGCGACCCGTTCCGCGACTTCTTCGGCGACGAGATGATGGAGCGCTTCTTCGGGCCCCAGGGCCGCGGCGACGGCGGGCGCTCGGAGCGCGAGACGCAGCGCTCCCTGGGCTCGGGCTTCGTCATCGACAAGGACGGCTACATCCTGACGAACCGTCACGTGATCGAAGGCGCCGACGAGGTCAACGTGACCTTCCCGGACGGCAAGCGCTACGAGGCCAAGATGGTCGGCCGCGACCCGCGCACGGACGTGGCGCTGCTCAAGATCGAGCCCAAGGAGGCCCTGACCGTGCTGGAGCTGGCCGACTCGGACCAGACCGAGCCCGGCGAGTGGGTCATGGCGATCGGCAACCCGTTCGGCCTCGGCGGCAACAGCGTCACCGTGGGCGTCGTTTCCTACCGCGGGCGCCCCTTGACCCTCGGCACCCAGGGCACCTCGGTGGACATGATCCAGACCGACGCGGCGATCAACCCCGGCAACTCCGGGGGTCCGCTCCTCGACAGCCGCGGCCGCGTGGTGGGAATCAACACCCTGATCATCACCCAGGGCGTCCCCCAGTCCGCCGGCGTGGGCTTCGCCGTGCCGATCAACGTCGCGAAGGAGATCCTGCCCCAGCTCCGCGACAAGGGGAAGGTGGTGCGCGGGTGGCTGGGCGTCTCCATCCAGCCCGTCACCGAGGACATGGCCAAGACCTACGGCCTCAAGGAGGCCAAGGGCGCCGTGATCAGCGACGTGACGGCCGGATCCCCCGCCGAGAAGGCCGGGTTGCGCCCCGACGACGTCGTGACGGCGGTGGACGGCCGCGTCGTCGAGGACAACAGCGACCTG
This sequence comes from Vicinamibacteria bacterium, assembly GCA_035691285.1. Taxonomy (GTDB): domain Bacteria; phylum Acidobacteriota; class Vicinamibacteria; order Fen-336; family Fen-336; genus DATFEN01. The sequence continues at coordinate 832 of DASSJI010000040.1, forward strand.
AGCCGCTACATCGCGAGCCGGGCTCCGGGAACCACGGTGCGACTGAAGCTCGCGCGTGGCGGCGAGACGAAGGAGCTCTCGGTCGCGCTGGGCACGTTCCCCGACGGCGACGAGGAGCGCGAGAACGAGGAGTCCAAGCGTCAGCGCCTCGGCATGTCCCTGCGCGACCTGACGGCGGACCTGGCGGAGCGGCTCGACCTGCCGCGCGGCACGCGCGGCGTCGTGGTCAGCTCGGTGGAGGCCGGCGAGGCGGCCGAGGAGGCCGGGCTGCAGCGTGGAGACGTGATCGTCGGCGTCAACGGCGTGGCCGTCGACGGAGTGGACGCCTTCGAGCGCGAGATCGACCGGGCGAAGGCTTCGGGGCTGGCGCGCCTGAGGGTGAACCGCGGCGGCAGCCACCTGTTCCTGATCCTGAGGCTGGACTGATGCGGGGAAGGCCTGCGGAAGGAAGGTACGCATGAAGCGCCTGAAGGGGCCGAAAGATCGCGAGCGGCAGCTCGTCCTCAAGGGGATGCTCGAGGACCGCCGCCGCGAGATCCAGGAGAAGCTGCGCTCGCTCCGGGAGACGCTGCCCGCCGAGGCGGCCGACGTGCGCGACATCGAGGAGCAGAGCGTCGACGACTTCGTCTCCGAGGTCGACTTCGCCCTCATGGAGATGAAGTCCGAGACCTTGCGGCAGATCGACGAGGCGCTGAAGCGCCTCGAGACGGGCGGCTACGGCGTCTGCGGCGAGTGCGGCGCCGAGATCGCCGAGGCGCGCCTCAAGGCCGTGCCGTTCGCCAGGATGTGCCGGGACTGCCAGGAGGCCCAGGAGGAGCGCGTCCAGGAGGCGGAGCGCGCACGACCGGCGGAGCCCTTCGCGCGGGAGATCCAGTGAGCGACGAGCGCAAGCCCGACTTCGAGTCGGGAGGCATCAGCGAGATCGACCTCCAGGCCGTCGGGGCGGAGCTCGCCATCCTCCCGCTCCGCGACACGATCCTGTTCCCCCACGCGATCCTGCCCCTGGCGGTCGCGCGGGAGAGCTCCGTGGCCCTCGTCAACGAGGCGGTGAAGGAGCGCCGCGTGATCGGCGTGGTCACCCAGCGCGACCCCGCGATCGACGATCCCGTGGAGAGCGACCTGTACCGCATCGGGACGCTGACCCACATCCACAAGATGTTCCGCTTCCCGGACGGCTCGTTGCGCCTCGTCGTGCAGGGCGTCCACCGCTTCCGGGTGCTGTCCGTCGTGCAGTACAAGCCCTACGTCAAGGCCCAGATCGAGATCCTGCGCGAGAGCCTGCCTCCGGAGCAGGAGGTCGAGATCCGCGCCCTGGCCCAGAGCGTCCAGGGCCTGTTCCAGCGCGTGGTGGAGCTCTCCCCCACCCTGTCCGACGAGCTGCAGGCCCTGGCGGCCAACATCCAGGAGCCCTCGCGACTCGCGGACTTCGTGGCCGGCAGCCTCACGTCGCTCTCGACCGCGCAGAAGCAGGAGATCCTCGAGGTCCTCGACGTCAAGGGGCGCCTCGACCGGGTCAACAAGATCCTGGTGAAGGACCTCGAGGTGCTCGAGGTCGGCAGCAAGATCCAGAACCAGGTCAAGACCGAGCTCCAGAAGAACCAGCGCGAGTACTACCTCCGCGAGCAGATGAAGGCGATCCAGCGGGAGCTCGGGGAGGGCGACGACCAGCAGCGCGAGATCGCGGAGCTGAAGGAGAAGATCGACAAGGCCGGCATGCCCGAGGACCCGCATCGGAAGGAGGCGCTCCGCGAGCTGGACCGGCTCTCGAAGATGTCCCCGGCCGCAGCCGAGTACACCGTCACCCGCACCTACCTCGACTGGCTCGTCTCGCTCCCCTGGGCGAAGAAGACCGAGGGCGAGATCGACCTGATCAAGGCCAAGGAGATCCTCGACAACGACCATTACGACCTGGAGAAGGTCAAGGACCGCATCCTGGAGTACCTGGCCGTCCGCAAGATGAAGCCGGACCTCAAGGGGCCCATCCTGTGCTTCGTCGGGCCCCCCGGCGTGGGCAAGACGAGCCTCGGCCGCTCCATCGCGTCCTCCATGGGGCGCAGGTTCCATCGCATCAGCCTGGGCGGCATGCGGGACGAGGCCGAGATCCGCGGCCACCGGCGGACGTACATCGGAGCCTTGCCCGGCCAGATCCTTCAGGGCCTGCGCCGCGCCGAGAGCCGCAACCCGGTGTTCATGCTCGACGAGGTGGACAAGCTCGGGGCGGACTTCCGCGGCGACCCCAGCTCGGCGCTGCTCGAGGTGCTCGACCCGGAGCAGAACAACAGCTTCAAGGACCACTACGTGGACCTGCCGTTCGACCTGAGCGAGGTCCTCTTCATCTGCACGGCCAACGTGCTCGACACCATCCCGCCGGCGCTCAAGGACCGCATGGAGGTCATCCGCCTCGCGGGCTACATCGAGGAGGAGAAGCTCCACATCGCCCGGCGCCACATCATCCCGCGCCAGCTCGACAACCACGGGATGAAGGCCGAGGACATCGCCTTCGGCGACGAGGCCCTCAAGAAGCTGATCCGCGAGTACACGCGGGAGGCGGGGCTCAGGAACCTCGAGCGCGAGATCGCGAGCATCATCCGCAAGGTTGCGCGCCGGCGCGCCGAGGGCAGGGGTGAGACGGTGGCCGTGACCCCCGAGAGCGTCGAGGAGTTCCTCGGAGCGCCGTACTTCATGCGGGAGGAGATGGAGGAGCGCACGCTGATCCCGGGCGTGGCGCTGGGCCTCTCGTGGACGCCGTCCGGCGGCGAAGTCCTCTACATCGAGGCCACGCAGATGTGGGGCCAGAAGGGCCTCACCCTGACCGGCCAGCTCGGCGACGTGATGAAGGAGAGCGCGCAGGCCGCGCTGTCCTGGGTGCGCGCCCACTCCCGCGAGCTGGGCATCGAGGAGTCGTTCTTCGAGCGGGTGGACCTCCACCTCCACGTGCCCGAGGGCGCGATCCCGAAGGACGGCCCCTCGGCGGGCGTGACCCTCGTGACCGCCCTCGTTTCGCTGCTCACGAACCGGGCGGTGCGCCCGCGGGTGGCGATGACGGGCGAGATGACGCTCTCGGGCCGCGTGCTGCCCGTCGGCGGCATCAAGGAGAAGGTGCTGGCGGCGCACCGCCTGGGCGTGAAGGAAGTCATCCTGCCGAAGCGGAACCACAAGGCGGTGAAGGAGGACATCCCGGAGAACGTCCGCAGCGACGTCCAGCTCCACCTCGTCTCGACCCTCGAGGAGGTGCTGGCGCTCGCCCTCGGGCCCGCCGAGACTCGGCCGGCTCCCCGGCCTGGAGAGGCCTTCCGCCCGCGCGCCGCCAACTGAGGAGCGCCCCTGGCGACTGCTTGACCGCTCCCTGACCGTCGGACATCATCGCCGCCGGATGAACTGCTCCCGCTGTCAGATGGAGAACAGCCGGGAGGCGGTTCGCTGCGCCCACTGCGGGAGCTCGATGGCCACGGCGTCCCTCGAGCTCGTCCGCGGCAGCCTTGACGAACGCGTCTTCCTGCTCGCGCCGCGCGACTACAGCGTGGGCCGCGCCGCGAACAACGACCTGGCGCTGCCCGAGCCCTCGGTGTCCAAGTCCCACGCCCGGATCACCTGCGAGGACGGCCAGTTCTGGATCGAGGACCTGAAGAGCCTGCACGGGGTCTACGTGAACGCCGCCAAGGTCCAGAAGGCGGCCTTGACGGCGGGCACCCAGCTCCAGCTCGGCAATCTGACGTTCACGTTCTCGCTCCTGACCGGCGAGGGGACGACCGACCGGATCGTCGAGTTCCCCTGGGCCGAGCAGCAGCAGCTCGTGCTCCAGCTCGTCCAGACCCTGAACGCCACCCTCGTGCTCTCCGAGGTCCTCGAGCAGGTCCTCGACGGCGTCATGCGCATCACCCGGGCCGAGCGGGGCTTCCTGCTGCTGTCGGAGAGCTCGGGCGAGGCCGGCGACTACCCGTCGATCGCCGGCCTGCGCCTCCGCGTCGGCCGCCGGCGCGGCGGCGAGGCACTCACCGCCGTCCAGGGCCTGTCGAGCTCGGTCATCCGCAAGGCGATCGAGAGCGGGGAGACCGTCGCGACGGGCAACGCCGTGGCGGACCCCGCCCTCGGGCAGGCCCGCAGCGTCATCCTGATGGACCTCAGGACGATCGTCTGCATCCCGCTGCGGTCGCCCCGCTCCGAGGCCGCGGGGGGGGCGCACCGTGCCCTGGGCGCGCTCTACGTGGACAACCCCGAGACCTCCGCAGCGTTCCCTCCGGACGGGCTCAGGGCCGCCGAGGCGCTGGCGCGCCACGCCGCCCTCGCCATCGAGAACGCGCAGCTCTTCGAGCGCGAGCAGCGCACCATCGAGGAGCTGCGCCGGGCGCAGCAGCGGCTCCTCCAGGCCGAGAAGCTCGCCACGATCGGGAAGATGGCCGCGGGCATCGCCCACGAGCTCAACACGCCGCTCACCTACATCATGGGCAACCTGGAGATGCTCCGGATGCGCGGCCAACCCGAGGAGCAGCAGGAGATGCTGGAGTCGGTGGACCGGGGCGTCGAGCGGATCCGGAGCCTCGCCCAGAGCCTGCTCGCCTTCAGCCGGCCCTCCGACGAGGAGCCCGCGCCGCTCGACGTCAACACCGTCGTGGAGCGCGCGCTGGAGTTCTGCCACTACCAGGTCCTGAAGGCCGGCCTCCGCGTCGAGAAGCGGCTCGCGAGCGACCTGCCGTCGATCCAGGGGGTGGCGAGCCAGCTCGAGATGGCGTTCATCAACCTGATCGTGAACGCGGCCCACGCGATGGCCGGCCTTCCCGCCCGCGACCTCGTCGTCACGACCCGACGTGCCGGCGGCGACGTCCAGGTTGTCGTGGCCGACACGGGGCCGGGCATCCCCGAGAGCATCCGGGCCAGCCTCTTCGAGCCCTTCGTGACCACCAAGGCCGAGGGCGAGGGGACCGGGCTCGGGCTGTCGACGGTGCTGATGATCGTGGAGCGCCATCGCGGCCGGATCGCGTTCACCAGCGAGGTCGGGTCCGGCACCACGTTCGAGATCAGCCTGCCGATCGCCTGACGGCCTGTGGCGGATTCGCCCCACTGGCCGTATCGAGGCGCCACATCCGCCGGGAATATGGCACGCGTAACTCGCGATGAATCAACAGCGAGTGCATGGCACGGCTCGTGCAGCGTGCCTGGCAGGAGGTCAGGCGGTGCTGACGACCACGGGAATGCTTCTCATCGGCGGCGGCGCCGCCCTGCTCGCGGGCCTCTTCGAGGGCGCGCTGGCGGGCGTTCGCGCCACGGAGGCGCTGTTCGTCCTGGGCGCCGCCTCTGCACTCGGCCTGGCACGGAACCCGAGGCGCCGCTGATCGCCGATGCCCCGCCGAACGCTGCGGCTCCTCGCCGTCGGCTACCTGGTGAAGGCTCTCCTCGTCGGGATTGCCTGGATCCTCGTGCCGGACCTTCCCGAGCGGACGATGACGGCGCTCCGCTCGACGCTCGGGACATCGGCGCCGTGACGAACGCGATCCGCGCCCTGGCGGCTGACTTCCTGGCGGGCCGCTGATCGGCCCGAAGGCCTCCTCGGCGAGCTCACTCAGCCCAGCCTGAACATCTCTTCCGCGGGACGCACCGGCCTGTCGAGCCACAGCGGCCGCCGCAAGCCTCCCGGACCGGGCGCCGCCCTGGCCATCGCCTTCCACTGACGGTAGACGTCCATCGAGCGCGCCGTGTCCACGTAGACGTCGCCGTAGCGGTCGTCCGGCCGCGCCTTCCCCACCACGACCTTCTGGTGCCAGCAGTGCATCCCGGAGACCGGATCGGGGTGGACGGCGAACGCCAGGTTCTGGTGCACGCCCGCGTCGCGCCACCAGATCCGCCGCGAGTCGGGATCGGCGCTGGCGAACGGGCCGGTGCCCTCCACCTGTCGCAGCAGGTAGCCGCTCTCCCCGCGCTTCTCGAGCTCGACCCGGGCCGTCGACCAGCGGCTGCCCTCGCCGTCGCGCAAACGCCAGCGCCCGAGATGGTGGGAGCACGCGACGACCCCGGGCGCGATCGACTCGGTGACCCAGGCCCGGTTCACGAAGTAGCCGATCTCGGTGGTCACCCGCACCAGGTCCCCGGCCCCGAGCCCGAGCCGCTCGGCGTCCCGGGGAGCGATCCAGAGCGGGTTCCTGTGCGAGATCTCGTTCAGGTACTTGGCGTTTCCGCTGCGGGTGTGTATCAGCGTGGGCAGCCGGAAGGTCGGCACCAGCACCATCTCGCCCTTGGCCGCGTCGAGCCGGCTCCGATGGACGTGGCTCTCGACGTAGCCGGGCAGCGCCTCGCCCTCCCAGCCCCACTCCCGGAGCGTGCGCGACCAGATCTCCAGCTTCTTCGAGGGGGTCGGGAACTCCGTGGTGGGCTCTAGGCGCCTGGCCCGCTCCTCGTCCTCGATGAGGAACGCGCCGTGCCGGCTCATGTAGTCGAACGGCGCCAGCCCGTCCCGGGCGGCGGCCTCCTTCAGCCCCGGCACGGCGTTCTCGAAGATCCAGCGGTAGTACTCGCGCACCGTCAGCTTCTCGCCCGGCCGATACGGCGACTCGAAGAAGCGCCTGATGCCGAGGCCGCCGTCCGGGTCGATCCGCCAGCTCAGCTCGATCCAGAACTCGTCCTCCTCCCACACCTCGCCGGGGTTCGCCTGATAAGTGAACTCGAAGCTCTCCCCCATCCGCTCCCGCGCGACGCGGAGCACGGGCTGCCGGAAGCTCACCCAGCGGCCAGACTGCGTCTCCTGGCTCTGGATGTCGTGGCGTTCGCCGCCCAGCCCCATGGGCAGCACGAAGTCGGCGAAGACCGCGGTCTCGTTCCAGGTGGGCGTCAGCGCGGCGTGGAGCCCGACGCGGCTCTCGTCCCGCAGCACCTCCATCCACGTCATGCCGTCCGGGTTCGTCCACACCGGGTTGTAGACGCGTGTGAAGTACACGTCGAGGCGGCCGCGATCCTCCTTCAGGAAGTGCGGCAGCAGGAAGGACATCTCGTAGTGGCTCAGCGGCCATTCCCGCGGGAAGAGCAGCTCGTTCCACTCCGTCTGCCCGGGAGGCTCCTCCCAGAACACCGGCTTGTACTTGTTCCACGCGTGGGGCGCGGTCCCGCCTGGCGTCCCGAAGCTCCCGGTCAGCACCGTGAGCAGCTGCAGGGCGCGGGCCACCTGCCAGCCGCCGAGGTTGCCGCTCGCCGTGCCGCGCCAGACATGCGAGGCGAACGCGCCTCTCGCCCGGCCGATGAGCCTCGCCACCTCCACGATGCGCTCCCGCGGCACTCCGCTCTCGGCCTCGGCGAAGGCCGGCGTGAACGCGCGGTAGTGCTGGCGGATCGCCTCGACGAAGCGCCGGAAGCCCTGCTCCTCTCCCGGATGGCGGTCCTCCAGGTACTGCGCCCAGTTCGTCCAGCGCTCGACGAAGTCGAGGTCGGCCAGGCCCTCCTCGAGGATCACGCTCGCCATGGCGAGGAGCACGGCCGCCTCGCTGCCGGGGTAGGTGGGCAGCCAGAAGTCCGCCATCGAGGCGGTGTTCGACAGGCGCGGGTCCATCACCGCCAGCTTGGCGCCGGCGAGCTTGCCCTCGACGATCCGCTGGGCGTGCGGGTTGAAGTAGTGGCCCGACTCCAGGTGCGACGAGAGGAGCAGGATGAAGCGCGCCCGCGCGTGGTCGGGGCTCGGCCGGTCGAAGCCCGACCACAGGGCATAGCCGAGGCGCGCGGAGGCGGAGCACACGTTGGTGTGGGAGTTGTGGCCGTCGATGCCCCAGGCCTTCAGGACGCGGTCCATCGTGCGCTCGTGGCCCGGCCGTCCCACGTGGTACATGACCTCGTTCCGGCGTCCCTCGAGGAAGGCCTTCCGGATGCGCCCGCCGATCTCGTCGAGCACGCGGCTCCAGGACACGCGCTCCCACTTCCCCTCGCCGCGCTTCCCGGCGCGCCGCAGCGGATGGAGGATCCGCTCGGGGTCGTTCACCTGGTTGATGCTGGCCGGGCCCTTGGCGCAGTTCCGGCCGCGCGAGGCCGGATGGAGGGGGTTGCCCTCGAACTTCCGCACCTTCTTCGTGTCCTTGTCGATCCAGGCCAGCAGTCCGCAGGCGGCCTCGCAGTTGAAGCAGATCGTCGGGACGAGCATGTAGCGCCGCTCGACCCGTCGGGGCCACTGCCGGGCGTCCCACTCCCGCCAGTCGTCCCAGCGCTCGCGCGGCGGGCACGCCGCGAGCGACGACCCGTGTCCGACGCGCTCGACCGTCATCGTGCCGCCGTCGTCATGCGTTCGGGATGCGCTGGGGCGCCTGCACGTACAGATGCTCCCACACTACGAGCCCCGCCAGGGCGAGGCTGGCCGCGGCACCCGAGGCGCTCGGCGCGGACCAGAGCAGGGCGAGGGGCAGAAGGTGTCCGAGCGCGAGCACGCCGGTCGTGAAGCGGGGATCGGCCTGGATCAGGTGCGCGGCCCGGCGGGCGTCCTCCGTCGCATGGCGCCCGAAGACCTCGCCCGCGACGAGCAGGCCGTGGATGGGCAGCAGCCACAGCAGCCATCCGGGTGCGAACAGGCACGCCCCCGCGAGCAACGCCTGGACCGCGAGCTGGGGCCCGAGCAGCGGGGACTGCCACAGGTCCCGCCCCTTCGCCTGCCCGAACAGGAACGCGGTGTACACGGCCGTGAGGGCGGCCGCGATCAGGGTGACGGCGCTCAGAAACGTCGGGGCCGGCCGGCCCAGCAGGCCCAGGGCGACGTGCACCGAGAGCAGGAGGCCGTACGCGCCGATCACGTAGGCGCCGCGTACGAGCCAGCTCCGCCACTGCGGCTTCGTCAGGGTCCACAGGAAACGCCGGGGCTGGCGCAGGTCCAGTACCAGGAGCAGGCCGGTGACCGCGAGGAACACCATGGCCACCAGCGACGCCCCTGGCCGGAGAGCGTGACTCACGGGATCCGCGAGCGCCAGGAGCGCCGGCACGAGGAAGGCGCCGGAGGCCACCGACTTCGTCCAGAGGTACGCCGAGACCCTCCAGCCCCAGGAGTTGCGATGCTGCTCCTTCACGCCGTAAGTGCGGCGCGGCGCGCCGGCGTCCTCAGTGAGCGGCATCTCCTTGAGCGCCGCGAGCTGGGGCGCCTGCGACCACATGTAGTCGGAGGGCGGCGGCGCGGCGGCGGGAACGAGGGCGGAGGCGTCGGCCTCGATGTAGAAGACCTTGGGCCGGGTTCCCTTCTCCGGCTTGCGGACCTGCATCGGGACGCGGCTCACGAGCTGGACGAGGCGCGAGGCGCCGTCGTCCAGGTCGCCAGCCACGATCGCCTGGGTCGGGCACACCGTGACGCAGGGCGGCTCCAGCCCGACCTCGACGCGGTGCGCGCAGTAGTTGCACTTCGCCGCCGTCTCGGTCTGGGGATCGATGTAGAGCGCGTCGTAGGGGCATCCCTGGAGGCATGCCTTGCAGCCGATGCAACGGCGGCCGTCGAAGTCCACGATCCCGTCCCGGCGCTCGAAGAGCGCCGCGGTCGGGCAGATCTCCACGCAGGGAGCGTCCTCGCAGTGGTTGCAGCGCGTGACGGTGAAGGTGCGGCGCGTCTCGGGGAAGGCGCCCTTCTCGACGTACTTCACCCACGTCCGCGCGACGCCCAGGGGCACTTCGTGCTCGGCCTTGCACGCAACCGAGCACGCGTGGCAGCCGATGCAGCGTCGGTTGTCGATGACGAAGGCGTAGTTCAAACGGGGCGGATTCTAGCGCCCTCCCCGGGCCGGAGCCACCTCCGCGAGCTGCCGCCACATGACCCGGTGCATCAGCGCCGCGAGCGCGGACCGGCGCCGCGGCAGGTTCTCGATGGGCAGCGCCTCCTGGATCGCCGCGCCAGAGGCTCGGCTCGCGCCGGTTGAAGGTCAGCCCGCAGGATCTGGCGCGTGTGGAGCGTCGGGGCGAAGCCGGCCCCGAGGCCGGCCTCCCGGAGCAGAGAGCGGGCGCGCTCCCGGATGCCGCGCGCTACTCGGCCACGACCAGGCGTCCCCGCAGCTTCGGGTTGTCGGGCTCCAGGCAGCAGTAGTAGGGGAACTCGCCGGCCTTTTCCGGCGTGAGGTCGAACGTCGTCGCCTTTCCTGGCCGGATGCGCTTCTCGATGCGCAGGGCGTTCACCGCGAAGCAGTGCTCCTCGTCCGAGGTCTTCAGGCTGACCCGGGTCGTCTCGCCCTTCCTCAGGCGCAGCGTCGCCGGCCGGTAGCCCTCCTTGGAGGCCGTGATCTCGAGCGCCTCCTGCGCGGACGCGTGCACGCCGAGCAGGGGGAGGAGAGCGAGGAGCAGGCGGCGTGGCACCGGACCATTATCGGTCAGCCCGGCCTCACGCCGACCTGGATCCAGCCCCCTGGCGGTCAGCGGGGCCGCTGGTGGTCGCGGCCGCCTCCGTGGGGTCCGCCGCCATGGTGTCCCCCCCCGCGATGGCCGCCGCGGCGGTCCCGGTCGCGGTCCCGCTCGCCGCCGTGCCGGCGAGGCTCGTGGCCGCCCTCCGGCTTGGGGCCGCCGTCGCTGCCCTGGGCTTCCTGCAGCAAGGCCTTCCGCGACAGCCGGATCTTGCCGGACGGGTCGATGTTGACGACCTTGACGAGGATCTGGTCGCCCTCCTTGACCTCCTGGCGCACGTCCTGGACGCGGTGGGCGGCCATCTCCGACACGTGGAGCAGTCCGTCGGTGCCCGGGAGGATCTCCACGAAGGCGCCGAAATCCACCACGCGCACGACCTTCCCCAGGTAGCTCTTGTTCAGCTCGGCGGTGGCGGTCAGCTCCTCGATGATCGCGACGGCCTTCTTCGCCGCCGCCTCGTCCACCGAGGCGATCGCCACGCGCCCGTCGTCCTCGACGTCGATCTTGCAGCCCGTCCGCTCCACGATCGAGCGGATCATCTTGCCGCCGGGCCCGATCACGTCGCGGATCTTGTCCACCGGGATCCGGATCGTGATGATGCGCGGCGCGTACGCGCTGATGTCCGCGCGGGGCGCGGCCAGCGCCTCGGCCATCTTGTCGAGGATGTAGAGGCGCCCGTGGCGCGCCTGCTCGAGGGCCGCGGCCATGATCTCGGGCGTGATGCCGGCGAGCTTGATGTCCATCTGGAGCGCGGTGATGCCGTTCTTCGTGCCGGCGACCTTGAAGTCCATGTCGCCGTAGTGGTCCTCTTCTCCCGCGATGTCGGTGAGGACGGCCCAGCGCTCGCCCTCCTTCACGAGGCCCATGGCGACGCCCGCCACCGGGCTCTGGAGCGGCACGCCGGCGTCCATCAGCGCCAGCGCGCCCCCGCAGATCGAGGCCATGGACGAGGAGCCGTTCGATTCGAGGATGTCCGACACCACGCGGATCGTGTACGGGAACTTCTCCTCGCTCGGGAGCATGTCCTTGAGGGCGCGCTCGGCCAGGGCTCCGTGGCCGATCTCGCGGCGGCCCGGACCGCGCAGGAACTTCACCTCTCCCACCGAGAAGGGCGGGAAGTTGTAGTGGAGCATGAAGCGCTTCTTGGACTCCGCCTCCTGCACCACGTCGATGATCTGGGCGTCCTCGGAGGTGCCCAGCGTCACGGTGACGAGGGCCTGGGTCTCCCCGCGTGTGAAGAGGGCGGAGCCGTGGGTGCGCGGCAGCACGCCCACCTCGCTCGCGATGGTCCGGATCTCGTCGAAGCGGCGCCCGTCGAGGCGTCTCCCGTTGACCAGGATCTCGGTGCGCAGCAGCTTCTCGCGCAGGCCGTCGTAGGCCGCGGGGACCGCCGCCTTCCTCTCGGCCTGGTCCTCGGGGATCGAGGCCGCGTAGGCGTCCCTGACCTCCTTCATCTTCGCGTAGGAGGCGAGCTTGCCCGTCATGCGCATGGCCTCGAGCAACGGCCCGGCCAGCGCGCCCTCGATCTCGGCCCGGATCCGGGGATCGATCTCCTTGCGGACGACGGCGCGCTTCGGCTTGCCGCACTCGGCCCGGAGCCGCTTCTGGAGGCGGCAGATCTCCTGGATGGCCCGGTGGCCCTCCACGAGGGCCCGCACCATGTCGGCCTCCGGGATCTCCTGGGCCGCAGACTCGACCATCACGATCGCCTCCTCGGTGCCGGCGACCAGGAGGTTCAGCCTGCTCTTCGTCTTCAGGTCGGCCGTGGACGGGTTGACGACGCACTGCCCGTCCCAGAAGCCGACGCGCACGGCGCCCACGGGGTTCTCGAAGGGGATGTCGGAGACGTACAGGGCCGCCGAGGCGCCGATGATCGCCAGCGTGTCCGAGTCGTTCTCCATGTCCGCGGAGAGCAGGAGCCCGACCACCTGCGTCTCGCAGGCGTAGCCCTCGGGGAAGAGCGGCCGCAGCGGCCGGTCGATCATCCGCGAGGTGAGGATCTCCTTCTCGTTGGGGCGCCCCTCGCGCTTGAAGAAGCCACCGGGGATCTTGCCGCCGGCGTACGTGTTCTCCCGGTAGTCGACGGTCAGGGGCATGAAGTCCACCCCCGGCCTCGGCTCCCTCTGCGCGCAGGCGGTGGCGAGCACCAGGGTGTCCCCGATCCGGACGACGGTCGCCCCATCCGCCTGTTTCGCCATGCGGCCCGTCTCGATCGACAGCGTGTGGCGACCGAGGGGCATCTCGACGCGATGCATTGTCATGTCTCCGCTACCTTCGGGCTCTTGTCCGGGCCCGAGTCGGAAGATCGCGGCATCGGCCTGCGTCCGGCGCGTTCGCGTCCGCAGCAGAAGAAAGAGGGCGAATGAGTGCTGATGGCAGACGCTCCCGCCCCGGCCTCAGGCATTCGACGTGCCCGCGATCACTTGTTCCTACGTCTTCTGGAGGTGTCCGTGGCCGCCTCTCGGGGAGGGGCCCTACTTGCGGATGCCGAGCTTGTCGATGAGGCCGCGGTACCGCTTCAGGTCCTTCGTCTTCAGATAGTCCAGCAGGCGCCGGCGCTGTCCGACCAGCATCATGAGCCCGCGCCTGGAATGATGGTCCTTGGCGTGGGTCTTGAAATGCTCGGTGAGATAGTTGATGCGCTCGCTGAGGATGGCGATCTGGACCTCGGGTGACCCGGTGTCCTTGGAGTGGGTACGGAACCCACTGATGACGTCCGTCTTCCGCTCCTTGGTGAGAGTCACCCGACTTTACCTCCGCTTTCCTTTCTCAACAAAGGGTGACTCTACCACGAAGCCCGATTCCCTGTAAACCGTTCAGTCTACGAGGACGAGGTGCGGGTGCAGGGAATCGCCCGCGGGTGTTGCGAGCGCCAGCAGGGCGCCGTCCTCGCCCAGCACCCGGTAGCGCTCGCCGGCGGCCCAGTCGCGGCCCTCGAGGAGCGCCGCGCGCACGAGATCGCGGCCATGGCGAATCGCGGCGCGGCCCTCGTCGCCGACCCGAACCGCCGGCAACCCGGGCAGCAAGTCCTTGAGGGGCAGCAGCTTGGAGCGCAGCGCCGGCTCCGAGAGGAGGTCGTCCCAGCTCGCGGCCGACGCGAGGCCGAACCCGCCGCTCTCGGTCCGCCGGAGCCCCTCCAGGTGCCCGCCTGTGCCAAGAGACTCTCCGATGTCGCGTGCCAGGCCGCGGACGTAGGTTCCAGCGGAGCAGCGGACGCGCAGGTCGATCACGTCGCCATCGATCCCGCGCGGTTCGATCGAGAAGACGGTCACCCGCGCGGGCTTGCGTTCCACGGCGGCCCCCTGCCGCGCGAGCGCATAGAGCCTCCTTCCGGCAACGCGCTTCGCGGAATAGGCCGGCGGCACTTGGTCGAGCTCGCCGACGAAGCGCCGGCAAGCGGCCGCGACGGCCTCCGGCGAGGCGGTCACGGGACGGACCGGGCCGAGAGGCTCCCCGGTCCGATCGTCGGTCGTCGTGGCGAACCCGAGGCGCACCCTCGCCTCGTACACCTTCACGCCCCCGCCGAGGAAGGGCGCGAGACGCGTGGCCTTGCCCACGCAGACCGGCAGCACACCGGTCGCGAAGGGATCCAGGGTTCCCGTGTGCCCGACGCGGCGCAGGCCCAGGGTGCGGCGGACGCGGTCGACGACGTCGTGGGACGTCGGCCCCTCGGGCTTGTCCACGACCAGCACGCCGTCCGCGGCCGTCAGTCCTCGCCCTCCTCGCGGCTTCCGGAGCGGACCTCGTCGAGGAGCCGCGCCACGCGATCGGTCGCGTCCACGCCCTTGTCGTAGACGAACTGGATCTCGGGCAGGACGCGCATCCGGACCCGGCGTCCGACCTCGCGCCGCACGAAACCCTGTGCCTGCTTGAGACCGGCCAGGCTCTCGCGGCGCTGCTTCTCGTCGCCCAGGACGCTGACGAACGCCTTCGCGTGTCCGAGATCGGCGGAGACCTCGACTCGGGTCACGGTGACGAAGCCGATGCGCGGGTCCTTGAGGCTGCGGGACACGATCTGGGCGATCTCGTCGCGCAGCTCGCCCGCGACGCGCTCGCGGCGGTGGCCGCTCACAGCATCTCCACGTGGGAGTCGACGAGGAGGACGTTCCGGGCGTGGCCGGCCTCCCCCGCCACGCTGTCGAGGGTCGATTCCAGATGCGCGTGGTCGGTGTTGACCGACACCACGGCGAGGCGCGAGCGCTGCCACAGGTCCTGGTGCTCGACCTCGGCAACGGAGACGTTGAAGCGATGCCGGATGCGTTCTTCCAGGCTGCGCAGGGCCTGGCGCTTGTCCTTGAGGGAGCGCGCGCCCGGAAAATGCAGCTCGAGCATCAGCAGGCCGACGACCACGGCGGGCAGTTTACCCTCGCGGGCCGGCCGCCGCGACTACTCCAGCGTCTCCTTCACCTTCTCCGTGACGAAGAACTCGATCACGTCGCCCGGCTTGACGTCGTTGTACCCTGCGATGCCGATGCCGCACTCGAGGCCGGCCTTCACCTCCGAGGCGTCGTCCTTGAAGCGCTTCAGGGAGCCGACCCGCCCGGTGTAGATCACGACGTTGTCGCGCAGCAGCCGTACGTGCGCCTGGCGCGTGACCTTGCCGTCCTGGACGTAGCAGCCGGCGATCGTCCCGACCTTGGAGATCTTGAAGGTGTCGCGCACCTCGGCGGCGCCCAGGCGGACTTCCTTGAGGGTGGGCTCGAGGAGGCCCTCCATGGCCTTCTTCATCTCGTCCACCGCGTCGTAGATGACCGTGTAGAGGCGGATCTCGATCTTGTCCTGCTCGGCGGCCTCGGCCGCCTTGCGCTCGGGCCGCACGTTGAAGCCGACCACGACCGCGTTCGAGGCCTGGGCCAGCAGCACGTCGCTCTCGGTGATCGCGCCGACGCCCGAGCGGATGACGCGCAGCTTGATCTTGTCCTGGGGCAGCTTGTGGAACTGGTCGACGACCGCCTCGATCGAGCCCTGCACGTCGGCTTTGATGACGAGGGCGAGCTCCTTGAGCTGGCCCTCGGCGATGGCCCGCGACAGGTCCTCGAGGCGCACCTTCGAGGACGCGGCCATGGCCTTCTCGCGCAGCTTGAGCTGGCGGAAGTTCACGATCGACTGGGCCTTGACGCTGTCCGTCACAACCAGGAGCTGGTCGCCCGGCTCCGGAAGCGCGCCCAGGCCGAGGATCTCCGCCGGCGTCGCCGGCCCCGCGAGCTCGAGACGCTGGCCCTGGTCGTCCATCAGCGCGCGGACCTTGCCGGCCACGGCGCCGGCGACGACCGTGTCGCCGACCCGCAGCGTGCCGTCCTGCACCAGCACCGTGGCGACCGGGCCGCGCCCCTTGTCGAGACGGGCCTCGAGCACCGTGCCCGAAGCGGCCTTGCGCGGGTTGGCCTTGAACTCCTTGAGGTCGGCCACGAGCAGCAGCATCTCCAGGAGCTGGTCGAGGTTCTGGCGCTTCTTCGCGGAGACGTTGACGAACACGGTGTCGCCGCCCCATTCCTCGGGCATGAGCCCGCGGTCGGAGAGCTGCTGCTTCACCCGGTCGGGCTGCGCCTCGGCCTTGTCGATCTTGTTGACGGCCACGACGATGGGGACGCCCGCGGCCTTGGCGTGGTCCATGGCCTCGAGGGTCTGTGGCATGACGCCGTCGTCGGCGGCCACCACCAGGACCACGATGTCCGTCACGCGGGCGCCGCGGGCGCGCATGGCGGTGAACGCCTCGTGGCCCGGGGTGTCGAGGAACGTGATGAGCTGCTCGTCCTCGCCCTCGCCGTGGTGCACCTGGTAGGCGCCGATGTGCTGGGTGATGCCGCCGGCCTCGCCCGCCGCCACCTGCGTCTCCCGGATCGCGTCGAGAAGCGAGGTCTTGCCGTGGTCGACGTGGCCCATGACCGTGATCACCGGGGCGCGCGGCAGCAGGTCCTTGGGATCGGACTTCTCCTCCTGCTCGAAGACGACCGTCTCCTCGAAGGACTGGATCGTGGCCTCGTAGTTGAACTCCCTGCAGATCTCCATGGCGAGCTGCGGATCCAGGCTCTGGTTGACCGTCGCCATCACGCCGCGCTGGATGAGCGCCTTCATGATGTCGCGGCTCTTGACGTCGGTCATCTTCTCCGACAGCTCTTTCACCGTGACGGCCTCGGTCAGGCTGATCTTCCGCGGCGGGCCGGTGAAGACCGGCTTCTGCTCGACGGGCGGCGGCGGGGCCGGCTTCGCCCGGTCCTTGCGCGCGCGGGGCGGCGGGCCCATCGGCGGCGGCCCCGGGGCCCCCGGGCGCCGCGCCCCCGGAATGGGCGACGCGGGGCGCAGGCCGAGGGGCATCACGCCTCCGCGCGGCGAGACCGGGTGCGGGGAGCGGGGCAGCAGCGGGGAGCCGGCGACCGGGTGCGGCCCTGTCGGGTGCGGGCTGATCGGCCGCGGGGGCGCGAGGGGCCGGATCTGCCGCGCGACGGGCGCGGGCCTCGCCGCCACGGCCGGAGGCGCCGGCGAGACAGACGCAGCGGGAGCGGCGCTGGCAACAGGCGGCGCCGGCGCGGCCGCCGGCGCGATCGGGCGCAGCGGGCCCGTCATGCGCGGGACCGTGGTGTGGAGGCGCGCGGGAGGCGCCGGCGCAACGGGGGCGGCCGCCACCGGCACCGCCGGCGCCGCGGGCGCGGGAGCCGGGGAGGGCTCGGCGGCCTCCTCCTCCGCTCCGGGTCGCTCGTCGACGGGCACGACGACCGGGGCCGCCGTCTTCGGCGCGAGGCGCGGAGCGCCCGGCCGATGCAGCAGGGCGGGCGCCGTCTCGGCCGCCTCGACCTTGCCCGCCTCCGCCCTGGCCGGCCGCTTCTTCCCGGCCTTGCGCGCCTCGGCGGCCTCCTTCGCGACCTGTGCGGCCTGCTCGCGCTCGGCCTTCTCCGTCGCGATCCTGTCGGCCAGGGCGCGGGCCTCGGCGTCGCGCTCGGCCTCGTCCTCCTCGCTGCCGTAGACCCGCTTCTTCTTCGCAGTCAGCGCGTCGATCTTCACCGCTCGCTTCAGCTTGTCGGCGGTGTCCTCGTCGACGGAGCTGCTCGCCGTCTTCGCGTCGACCCCGAGCTTCTTGAGCCGGTCGATGACGTCCTGGCTCTGCAGGCCCAGGTCGCGGGCGAGCTGGAAGACCCTAACGTTCGTCATCCGCCTTGCCCTCCTGGCCTCCGGCCACGGCCGCGCCCTGGCCGGCCTCCTCGGGGGCGCCCTCCTCGGGCCCCGCCTCGGCCTGCTCGACCGCCTCGACCGCCTGCCGCTCCGCCTCGAGCCGCTGCAGCTCCTCGGCGTCGCGCCTGTCCCACTCCGCCTTGGCCTCCGCGGCCGCGTTGCGGATCTTGCCGACGGTCTTCGGTCCCACGCCGTCGATCGTCTGGAGCTCCTCGTCCGTCATCTGGAGGATGTGGGCCAGGCCCTGGATCCCGGTGTCGATGAGCTTCTGCGCGATCTTCTCGGACACGCCCTGCGCCTCGAGGCTCTTGAGCTCCTCGACGACGCGAGCCATGCGCGCCATCTCGGCCTCGACCTCCTGGCGCTTCTCCTCCTCGCTCTTGATGTCGATGCGCCAGCCCACCAGCTTCGCGGCCAGCCGGACGTTCTGGCCCTTCTTGCCGATTGCGAGGCTGAGCTGCTTGTCCTCGACGACGACCTCCATGATCTTCTGTTCCTCGTCGACGATCGTGACCCGGGAGATCTTGGCCGGCGACAGCGCCTTCTCCACGAACTGCACCGGGTCGTCGCTCCATTCGACGATGTCGATCTTCTCGCCGCGCAGCTCGCGGATGATGGACTGGACGCGGGTGCCCTTCATGCCGACGCAGGCGCCCACGGGATCGACGTCCTTCTCCCGGGAGATCACGGCGACCTTGGCCCGCTCCCCCGCCTCGCGCACGCAGCCGCGGATCTGCACGGTGCCGTCGTAGATCTCGGGCACCTCCATCTCGAACAGCTTCATGAGCAGGGCCGGGTCGGTGCGGCTGACGATGACCTGGGGGCCCTTGGCCGCCTTCAGCACCCGCACGATCGCCACCCGCGTGCGGTCGCCGGACTGGTAGGTCTCGGCGCGGCTCTGCTCCTTCCGGGGCAGGAGCGCCTCCGCGCGGCCCAGGTCCACGATGAAGTCGCCCATCTCCTGGCGCTTGATGATGCCGTTGACGACCTCGCCCACGCGGTTCGAGTACTCGGCGAAGACGTTGTCCCGCTCGGCCTCGCGCACCTTCTGGAAGATGACCTGCTTGGCGGTCTGGGCGGCGATGCGGCCGAGCACGGTGGTGTCCTTCGGGAACTCGATCTCCTGGCCCGCCTCGGCCTCGGGGATCAGCTTGCGGGCCTCGTCGAGGGCGATCTGGGTCTCGTCGTTCTCGACCGCCTCGACGATCTGCTTGACCGCGAACACCTCGATCTCGCCGCTCTCGCCGTTGAAGCGCGAGCGCAGGTCCTCGCCGGTCTTGTAGTACTTCTTCGAGGCCGTCAGGATCGCGTCCTCGATCGCCGCGATGATCACCTCCGGGTTGATGTTCTTCTCGCGGCTGATCTGCTCGATCTGCTGCCTGAGCGCGCTGGCCATTTCTCCCCTGAGCTAGAGCTCAACCTCGAGGCGGCCGTGGGCGATCTTCCCGTGCGGCACGCGGCAGACCTTCCCGCCTTCCTTCTCGAGGACGATCTCGATCACGCCCCCGTCGGCCGAGACGAGGCGACCCGTCCAGTGGCGGCGACCCTCCACGGGCTCGTAGCTCGAGAGCTTGGCGAGCCGGCCCGCGAAGCGCCTGTAGTCCGCTTCCGACTTGAGGGGGCGGTCCAGGCCCGGCGAGCTGACCTCGAGGGTGTAGGAGGACCCGATCGGATCCTCCACGTCCAGGATCGCGCTCACCTCTTCCGAGGCCGACTGGAGGTCGTCGAGGCCGATGCCGCCGGGCTTGTCCATGTAGAGACGCACGAGCAGCCCGCCGGGCTGGCGCTTCAGCTCGACGTCCACGAGCTCGAGGCCCCTGCCGGCCGCGACGCGTTCGGCCACGGACCGGATGCCGTCGGATCCAGCCTGCTTCAGGTCCTCATACCCCCCAAAAAAAAGAGTGGGACGAGCCCACTCCGGTGTCCATCCCGAGTTGGAACGCACAGTCTACCAGGGATTTCGAGCCGCGGCAATCGTTCCGTTCGGCCGTGCCCCGCGGGGCGCGGCTACACGATCCTCGCGACGAGGTCGTAGGCATGGGCTTCCGTGACCTCGCAGGCCACGAACTCGCCCGGGCGCGCGCTGCCGTCGGTGACCAGGACCGAGCCGTCGACCTCCGGCGCCTGGCCCGCCAGGCGGCCCTTGAGGATCATGTCCGCCTCCGGATGCGGCCCTTCGACGAGCACCTCCACCCGCTCCCCGACCCGCCCCTCGTTGCGCCGCCTCGAGATCCGCTTCTGCAGGCCCAGCAGGCGCCTCCTGCGCGACTCCCGGGTCCGCTGCGGCACGCGCCCGCCGAGGCCGAAGGAAGCGGTGCCCTCCTCGTCGGAGTAGGTGAACACGCCCACGTGGTCGAACGCTCCCTGCTCGACGAAGGCCAGGAGCTCGTCGAAGTCCGCCGCCGTCTCGCCCGGGAAACCGACGATGAAGGAGCTGCGCAGCGCAACGCCGGGCACGCGCTCGCGCATCCGCTCGACCAGGCCCAGCAGGTTGCCGCGGCCCGTCGGGCGTTTCATGCGCCTCAAGACGGCTTCGCTCGCGTGCTGCAGCGGCATGTCGATGTACTTCACGACCCTCTCCTCCGACGCGATGGCGTCGAGGATGCCGTCTGTCAGGGTGGCCGGGTAGGCGTACATGACGCGGATCCAGCGGATCCCGGAGACGCGCCCCAGCCGGCGCAGGAGGATCGCGAGGCCGTCGCGCATCCCGAGGTCCAGGCCGTAGCGCGTCGAGTCCTGCGCCACGAGCACGACCTCCTTGACCCCACGCTCGGCCAGCGCCTCGACCTCGCTCGCAACGTCCTCGAGCGGCCGGCTCCGGTGCCGGCCGCGCAGGGTCGGGATGATGCAGAAGCTGCACGTGTAGTCGCAGCCCTCGCTGACCTTCACGTACGCGAGGTACGGGGGCGTGGACAGGAGCCGCGGCGCCGTGTGGTCGTAGACCCAGCGTGGAGGGCCGGCATCGGCGTCCGTCGTGGTGGCCTCGCCCTCGACGGCCCGGACGATGTCCTCCACCTGCCCGGTCCCGAGGGTGGCGTCGATCTCCGGGATCTCGCGGCGCAGCTCGGCGTCGTAGCGCTGCGCCAGGCAGCCGGTCACCACCAGGCGGCGTGCGCGGCCGTTCTCCTTCTCGCGGGCCATCTCCAGGATCGCGTCGATCGACTCCTGCTTGGCCTGGTCGATGAAGGCGCACGTGTTCACGACGATGACGTCGGCCTCCCGGGCGTCGGCGGCGATCGCATACCCTTCGGCCCGCAGGCGGCCGAGCATGACCTCGCTGTCCACCAGGTTCTTCGGGCAGCCGAGGCTGACGAGGCCGACCGCCTTCGAGCGGAGCGCGGGACGGCGCACGCCCAACGACACGGGGACCCAGCCCTCGTCGCTCACGCCCGGCGTCCGCCTAGTGGGCCTTCTCGGGGGCGTCGATCTCGTTGCCCCAGTCGCGGAGCTTGTCGCGGTCGCTGACCGCGTACAGCTCGTCGGCCACGTCCCCCACCTGGTCGCCGACGCCGCCGAGCACCTCCTGCTCCTCCCCCTGCTGCGACATCAGCGACAGGTGGTGGGCGATCGCGTCGAGCTTGGGGACGGCCTTGTCCACGGCGACGAGCAGGCCCTCGACCAGCTCCACGAGAGCCTTGCGGCTCAGGCCGTCATGCCACGTCGGTTCCATCGCGCGATGATACCATGCGCGCCAGCCAGGAGGCCCCGTGAGCAAGGTCGCGAAGATCGCCATCGGCTGCTTGATCGCCCTGTTCCTCGCCGGCGTCGCCGCGGTCGTCGGCTTCGGCGGGCTGCTCTGGTGGGGCAAGGGCAAGATCCAGGAGATGACCGGACAGGCGACCGAGACGGTGGAGAAGATCGAGTCCCTCGAGCGCAAGGCCAACGAGAACCCGTTCACTCCCCCGGCCGACGGGACGATCTCCGAGGACCGGCTGCTGAAGTTCATCGAGATCCGGAAGCGCGTCTTCGCGGTGTACGAGAAGCACAAGGGCACCTTCGAGGCCGCCGCCGGGAAGAAGCAGGCCGACCTGTCGGACCTCACCCAGGGCCTCTCCGTGCTGGCCGAGATCCGGACCGCCCAGGCTCAGGCCCTCGCCGATCTTGGGATGAGCACTGCCGAGTACAGCTTCATGGTCGAGTCCGTCTACAAGAGCGCGTGGGCCGCGAGCGTGTCCGAAGCGCACGGCGGCAAGACGACTTCCGAGGTCGTGGGCGAGGCCGTCGAGCAGGCCCGGAAGCAGACCGAGGGGATGGCCCCGCCCGAAGCCGCGAAGGCCCTGGAGGAGCTGCGGACCGCCGCCGAGCAGGCCACGGCTCTCGACGTGCCGAAGGCCAACGTCGAGCTCTTCCGCAAGCACGAGTCCGAGCTCAAGAAGTACGCGATGGCGGGCCTCGAGTTGATCGGGCTCTAGCAGGTCACGCGCCGCGGGCGCCGAGCTCCAGGAGCCGCCACGCCGCTACGTCGCCGCCGCTCAGGTCGGGCGCGGGCGGCGGATCGAGCGCCATGACGTCGCGCAGCGCGTCGCCGAGGCGACCTTTCCGCAGCTCGGCCTGGTCCAGATGGACGCAGGCGAGCGAGGTCTTCATGTCCCGGACCAGGACGTCGTACTCAGGGAAGTCGCCGCGGTCGGTGTAGATCATCCTCACTCCCGCGGCGATCGCATCGCTCACGATCCCGTAGCCGGGCTTCGTCACCACCACGTCGGCCGCGCCCACGACGTCCTGGTAGGTCAGCTCCTTCGCGTCGAGCACCTCGTCGGTGAGCAAGCGGAGGTTCGGGGGCGCGGGGATCAGGCGCACGACGTCGGTGGACAGGAAGACGAAGCCCGCGAGCGACGAGGCGAAGCGCAGGTCCAGGCCGGGCAGGCCGAAGCCGCCGAAGGAGAGCAGCACGACCGCCTGCGCGCCCAGGTCGAGCCGCCGGCGGACCTCGGCCCGCGCCACCCCGGGCTCCCGCGCAACGAGACCGATGTCCTCCACGCGGGGGAAGGCGCTCATGTCTCCGGCGAAGGGCAGGCGCAGGAGCACGCTGGCGCGCCCGTACTGGTCCGCGCTGCAGCGCGCCGCGTCGCGGAGCAGCGGCTCCCGGCTTGCGTAGTGCGCGTAGATCCAGTCCCAGGAGAAGTTGGCCATCGCCACGCTGGGGACGCCGGCCTCGTGGGCCGCCTGGAAGGCGAGCGGCGGGATGTCCCCCAGCACGACCCGGGCGCGGACGTGACGCAGCCAGCGCCACTCGGCGTCCACGAGGTCCGGGAGCGCGCGCGCGAAGCCCTTCCAGCGCTCCACGGTGGCCCGGGTGTCGATGGTCAGAGCGTCCTTCTGGACGAGACCCACGTCGCACGCCAGCGTCCGGAAGGACAGCGGCTCGCCGATCGCCCTCCGGAACAGGCGCTCGGGCGCCGCGCTCACGACGGTGATCGCCGTCTGGGGCTGCAGCTCCCGCACGCGCCGCAGCACCTCGGCTGTCCTCGTCGCGTGTCCGAAGCCGTGCCCCGAGACGTAGGCGACGATCATGCGCGAGTCTACCGAGAGCTCCGCGAGGCCGGCAATCGCGCCGTCGCGCGCCTCTCGGCGGCGCCTGGTCTACGCTTGGCGACATGAGTGACGAGCCCAGGCGGTTGGGGGAGCAGCTCGAGCGAGCGCTCGAGGAGAAACCATGATCGTTCGAGTGTGGCGAGGAAGAACCGCCGTATCCAAGGCCGGCGAGTATCAGGACTTCCTGAAGGAGACGGCCTACCCGGACTACGGCGGCGTGCGCGGCAACCGCGGCTGGATCCTCCTCCGTCGGCCCGCCGCGGACGCCGTCGAGTTCATGTTCGTGTCGTTCTGGGATTCGATGGAGGCGCTGCTCGAGTACACGGGCGGCGACGCCGAGCGGCCGAAGTACTATCCGGAGGACAGGGCCGCGCTCCTCGAGCTGCCGCCAGGAGTCGACCACTACGACGTTGTCGACCTTCAGGCCAGGTGGTAGGGATTCCAACCTGGCGTCGTGACTCCCTCATGCGTCTGCGACCCGCACCACCTTGACAGTGTCGCCCACGCGAAGGGGGCCTCCCCATCGCTCGGCGCAGTAGTAGTGGCCGAACGTCACCTCGGTTCCGAGCCGGCGATACAGGGCGAGGGTTCGAAGCGGCTCCCGGCTGAGGCGCTCGCCCGTCTCCTGGTCGGTGGTGGTCGCCACGCAGCGCGTACAGGGCTTCACCCAGCGCAGGACTGCATCGCCGATCGCGAGGCTCCTCCAGTCATCCTCGGCATAGGGCTCGGCGCCACGCACGACGAGGCTGGGTCGGAACCGTGACATCGGAATCGGGGCGGAGAGGCGCTGGTTGAGATCCGCGAGCGACTCCTCTGCGGTCACGTGGAACGCCGTCGCGTCCTGCAAGCTCGAGCGCTCCTCGTACCAGGGGACGTTCCAGCCCGGCACGCCGGGGATGAAGGCCAGCAGGCGACACTGGATCTTCAGGGCATCGGTGAACCACGCGTCGGCCTCCTCGCCGACGTGAACCACGGGCGCCGCGCGACGCCACAGCTTGAGCGGCCGGATCGCCTCGGGGGCCAACGTGTGGAAAGCGGGCCGCTCGACCTCCAGGTCCTTGAACCCCGCCGCACGCGCGACGATGCCTCGGCTCGTGGGCAGCGCCGCGACGCGCGCCATCCCCGGATAGTCGCGCTGGTGCATGAAGCGACCACCGGCATCGACGAGCACCCACTCCCGGTCTCCCACCATGCGACCGTCTTCGACCATGGCCGCCTCGACGCCTACGCCCCGTAGCGACTTCACGGGATAGATGTGGATCCCGCTGATCTCGATCATCTGGCTCCTGGTGCCCCGCCTCACCAGCGGATTCTACGAGGTCGCAGTCGCCCGCTGAGGCGCGCGCCCGCGACGTAGGCTGCTGCCTCCGTGCGGCGTCGGCGGGAAGGAGCGCGACCCGCGGTATCTACGGGTAGATCCGGTACGGCATTCAGCTCCCGGATCTAACTGAGGGCCAAATAGTTACGATGCTCGCTGTGTGCCGGATCAGGGCGCCAGTTGGCACAGAGTTGGCGAGCAATCGGGATTAGTCCGATCTTTGTCCGCTTCAGACGCTAGGCCTGCCTCTTCCTTTCTTCGGCGCGGCTGGTTCGCCGGTCGGCGCGACGGAGGCCCCCAAGACGTCGAATCGGCCCCGCTCTCCGCATAGGACTACGTACTGGCTGGCGCCACGTCCCGCCCACGAGCGCTCCCTGGGACTTCGCGAACTTCAAGACGACGCTCCCGTCGCGGGCCGAGAACGCCACGACGCCCTTGGTCGTGCCGAGCACGAAGTCGTCACCGAGGACACGCGCGGCGCTCAGTTGGACCGGCCATCCGTAATCGCTGCAGGGCGGGCTCCAACGAATGCGCCCGGAGGAAAGCTCGATACACTTCACCGTCGCGAAAGTGCCGAACGGGTCCGGGGCCTCGGCGGTGAACTCGAGGTGGGCGGTCGAGCCGTCCGGCAGCGTCGCGCTCTCGAAGCCGTACACGTGGGCGATGTTCGTGTGGTTGGAGCGAAGCGAGCAGCTTCGCTTCGCGCTCGAAACCGGCGAGGCGCTCGGGGTCCCGCGCCAGCTCCGCCGGCAACACCTTGATCGCCACGTCCCGGCCGAGCTTTGTGTCGGTGGCGCGATAGACCTCGCCCATGCCGCCGGCGCCGATCACGGCGATGACGCGGTAGTGCGCGAGAGTGCGGCCAGTCAGCGATTCCATGTCATCGGATCGCGCACGCTCACTCCTGGCGGGCAGCGCGCGCCTCGAAGTTCACGTTCAGGACGAGCGTCAACGGGCTCCGCGAGCCCGAGCGCCGGGCCCGGTTTACCAGGAAGGTCTCTCCGTCCAGCGTGTCGAACTGTGCCCGGAGGGTGTCCTTCTTCAGCTTGACGTGGAAGAGTGCCCGCGGGCGGCCGAACTGAAGGTCGCCGGGCGACGGCCGGACCGTGACAGCCGTGATCCGCTCGTCGGCGTCGACGTAGTAGATCTCCCCCCCGTCGCGCCTCCAGACCGGCGCGCGGCCGCCGTCGGTCGAGACGCGCCAGCGCTTTCCGGAGTCGGGAAACGTCCGCACGTAGACCTCCGGGCGCCCGGTCTCGTCCGAGTGGTACGCCACGAGACGGCCATCGGCCGAAGTCCTGGCGCTCCCCTCCGCGAAGGGGGTCTCGACGAACGGCCTGAAGGACCGGTCCGCGAGCGTCCCGGCCCAGATGTCGCCGCCCCGTTCCACGAAGAGCACGTCCCCAGCCGACCAGTCGGACAGCCGGGGACGGAAGCCATCGATCGGGAACTCCTCGGCTGGTCCGGCATCCCCGCTGGCCCGGACGCGGATCAGGTTGTGCTCCCGGCGTGCGGCCCAGAAAGCGATCCGGGAGCCGTCGGGCGACCAGGCCGGACTGCTCTCGTCCTCCGGCGCCGCCGAAAGGCGCGTCCCGGTCCCGCGCTCGATCTCGTAGACCCAGACGTCGCCGCGGTTCGTCTCGTCGCTGCGGTCGACGGCGACCCGGGAGCCGTCGGGCGAGAGACGTGGGTGGTAGTAGTTGCCGGGCGGTCCGATCGGCCCGAGCTCCTCGCCGCTCCGCGAGACGCGGACGAGCTCTTCGCCGAGCCAGACGCCTCCCTCCCGGTACACCAGCGTGGTCCCGGAGAGGCTGAAAGCAGCGAGGCCCGCGCTCGGGTCGAACCGCACCCCGGCGGCGATCACGCGCGGCTCCCCGGAGGTGGCGAGACGCTCCGAGTCGAAGCGCTGCGCGCGGAGGTTCCCGTCCTGCCACCAGACCAGGTGCCCCGAGGACGCGTAGAGCGCGTTCGAGTTGAGCGACAGGACCTCCCGGTCGAGGCTTCCGTCGAGCGAGCCGACCCGCAACTGGCGCAGGGGCTTGCTGTCGGCGAAGTCGCGCCACAGGAAGAGGAAGAGCTTCCCGCCGGGAAGAAAGGTTGGCCAAGCCCGCTCGACGGGCGTGGTCTCTGCCGGGGACACCTCGACGGGCGCGCCTCCGCGTGCGGACACGCGCTTGAACGCGCTCTCCCAGCCGCCGAAGACGATCTCGCCGTCCGGACTCCAGGCCGCAGAGCCCCCGGTCCCTGCGGCGGGGAGCTCGGCGACGCTTTCGACGAGCCCGGTCTCGAGCTCGATCCGCTTGAGCTTCCCGTCCGCGATGAAGCCCAGGTGGCGCCCGTCGGGCGACCAGAAGGGAGCGTATCCCTCCCGGGTGCCCAAGAGCTTCCGCGCCGCGGGGTCGTCCAGGCGCCGCAGCCACAGGTCGCCGGCTCCCTGGTCGTCGCGCGCCGCGAACACGAGCTCGCGGCCGTCGGGGGAGAGAGCGAGGCCGCGCTCGACCAGGAACTCCGTCCCCGGCGGGGGCAGGATCGAGGCCACCACCGTCCGGCGCGGCTCGTCCGACGCGGGCAGGCCGAACCACGCCGCGACGGCTGCCGCGGCGAAGGCGAGGCTCCAGGGCAGGATCCGGCCCCGCCAGAAACCTCCGGGCGCCGCTTCGGAGGCGGCAGTCGCGGTCTCGGGCGCCTCGCTCAGATCGAGGCGAACGTCGGCGATGTCGTGGAAGCGATCGCGGGGCTGCTTCCGGAGGCAGCGCCGGAGAACCCGCTGCAGTGGCAAGGGCAGCCCGGGCGGCAGCTTCCCCCACGGCGGTTCCTCCTTCAGCACCGCCGCGAGGATGTCCGACACCGTCTCCCCGCCGAAGAGCCGCTGGCCCGTCAGCATCTCGAACAGCACGACGCCGAAGGACCAGATGTCGGCCCGCTTGTCGACGGGCCTGCCGCGCGCCTGCTCCGGCGACATGTAGGCGGCGGTCCCCACGATCACGCCCGCCTGCGTCCCGGTCCGCGCCAGGGTGGGCGAATGGGAAACGTCCCCGTCGCCTGTCGCCACCGACTCGGCCGCGGATGCCTTGGCCAGACCGAAGTCGAGCACCTTGACCTTGCCGTCGGGAGCCAGCTTGATGTTCGCGGGCTTCAGGTCGCGGTGAACGATGCCGTGCTCGTGGGCCTCCTCGAGAGCTTCGGCGATCTGCTTCGCGATCTCGATCGCCTCCTCGAATGGGATCGGTCCTCGCTTCAGCCGCTCCGAAAGATCCTCGCCCTCGACCAGCTCCATGGCGAGGAAGTGGACGGTGGCGCCGGACTCGAGCTTCGTGCCCTCGAACCCGTAGACGTGGGCGATGTTCGAATGGTTGAGCACGGCGCGGAGCTTGGCTTCGCGCTCGAACCGGGCCAGGCGCTCGGCGTCCTTGGCCAGCTCGGACGGCAGCACCTTGATCGCGACCTCGCGGCCGAGCTTCGTGTCGGTGGCGCGGTACACCTCCCCCATGCCACCGGCCCCGAGC
>DASSJI010000041.1:0-7310 GCA_035691285.1 Vicinamibacteria bacterium
AGAGCCCCACGAAGTCCTCGCCCGCCGGAACGACGCTGGCCGCCTGCAAGGACTCGGGCGGGCCGAGGGATGCCTCGACGATCTTGAGGCCCCTCGCGTTTAGCCACACGATGCGCGTCGGCCGCACGATCTCGAGCTCGATCTCGATCGTGCCGGACATGGCCTCCCGGTCCGGGTCGAGGCTCAACTCGACGGCCTGCCGGAGCGGCCGGGCGTCGCCGGGCAGCCGCAGGGTCGGCGGCTCAATTCCGCTCGGAGGGCTGAGCAGTACGAGGACGGCGAACTGCAGGAGCACGGCAACCTCCCTGCGCTGGGTTGGGGCCGACGCTAGCGGAGTGCCTCGGGCCCGTCAAGGCTCTCGCTTGACGCCCCGTGAAACCCGGAAATACGATCCGGAGCGGAGCGTGTGTGGGGCGGATCCTCGTCGTGGACGACGACCGTACGACTCGCGAGCTGCTCCGCCTGCAACTCCGGTCCGCAGGGCACTCGGTGGAGACCGCGCAGGACGGCGCGTCCGCCCTCGGGCGCGTCCGCCGCAAGAAGTTCGACGTGGTCCTGCTCGACGTGTGGATGCCGGGACTGGACGGCCTCACAGTCATGGCGCGCCTGCGACAGGAGCCCTCGCAGCCCAAGGTGATCGTGATGACGGCGGACGACACCTCGCAGACGCTGCTGCGGGCCGTGCGGGAGCATGCCTTCAAGTACGTCACGAAGCCCGTGGAGCCGGCGGCGCTCGTGGCGCTCGTCAATGGCGCCCTCGCGGCGAAGCCGGTGCGGCCCATCGAGGTCGTCTCGGCGCGGCCCGACTGGGTGGAGCTGCTCGTGCCCTGCGATCGCGAGGCCGCGGAGCGCATCCAGGAGTTCCTGGCGCGGCTCGACACGGACCTGCCCGAGGACGTCCGGTCGAGCGTGGGCCAGGCGTTCCGCGAGCTGCTGATGAACGCCATCGAGTGGGGCGGCAAGCTCGACCCGAGCCAGACGGTAAGGATCTCGTGCCTGCGCGCCCGGCGCATGCTCCTCTATCGCATCGCGGATCCCGGAAAGGGCTTCAGCTTCGAGGCGCTGTCCCACTCGGCTCTGAGCAACCCGCCCGACCAGCCGATGGAGCACTTCGTCGAGCGCGAGAAGAAGGGGCTGAGGCCGGGCGGCTTCGGCCTCCTGATGACGCGCCAGACGGTCGACGAGCTCCTCTACAACGAGGCCCACAACGAGGTCGTCTTCGTGAAGTACCTCGACTGAGGCGCCGCAGGTGGCCGAAGAGCCTCAGGTCAGAAACGGTACGCGATCGTCGCCAGCACGGTGCGGGGCGCCCCGTAGGAGCCCTGCAGGATCCCGAGCGAAGGCACGTTGAAGCCGCTCGTGAGGTACTCCGCGCCGCTGAGGTTCCTGGCGTTGACCGCCAGGCGCCAGTGGCCCCCGGGGGCAAGCCAGCTGAGCGAAGCGTCCCACAGGCTGTAGGCCGGCTGCGTGATCGGCAGCAGCGGCGTGCCGGGCCGGCCCGGATACTGGCCGCCCTCGTTGGTCAGCGTCGAGTCGTCGCGATAGGCGCAGCGGACGCCGGCGGCGAAGGCCCCGCGTCGCAGCGAAAAGCGGGCCGACGCCCTCAGCGTCGCGGTGAAGCGCGGCGCGTTGGTGATCACCTGGGTGTCCACGAAGCCGTCGTGGTTGTTATCGAGAGGCGCGACGTCCGCGTCCAGATAGCTGAGCTGTCCGGCCAGGCCGAGCCAGCCGAACGCCAATGACTGCGCGTCGAGCTCCAGCTCGACACCCCTGAGCGTGGCGTCTCCGGCGTTCAGGAACTGGCCGAAGAACTGGCCTCCGGCGGTGGTGAAGGTGCTGACCTGGACGTCCGTGTAGTCGCCGTAGAAGGCAGCGGCGGCGAGCGTGACGCGGCGCTCGAGCAGCAGGGACTTGAGACCGACCTCCACGACGTCGAGCGCCTCGTCTTCGAAGGGCTGATCGGAGCCGGGAGCCGTGGTGGTGTTGGCCCGGATGTTGAAGCCGCCGCTCTTGAAGCCGCGCGATCCGGAGAGGTAGGCCATCACGTCCGCGGAAAGGCGGTAGTCGAGGCTCACGCGCGGGGCCACCGAGGCGAAGGTCTTGTCCTTGTCGAACGCTGCGGTGACCAGCGCGACGGTGCCGAAGCTGTCGTCGGTATAGGCCGCGTTGTAAGCGTGGGCGGTCTTCGTCTCGCTCGTGAAGCGCAGCCCGCCGCTCAGAGTGAGCCGGTCGCCGAGCCGCAGGCCAAAGTCGGCGAAGGCCGCGAACGACTCGGTCCTCATGCTGCCGTCGGTGGTCACGAACTGGCGGTCGAGGAAGATGTTCTTGACCAGGCCGCCCGCCTCGCCCCCGAAGTAGTAGAAGCCGACGATGCCGCCGAGCCGGCCGCGGCCGGCGTACTGGAGTTGAAGTTCCTGGGAGGTCTGCTCGTCGTACAGGGTGCCGATCACGTCGGCGATGCGGCCCGGCGAGGTGTCGAAGTCGATGTTGTTCTCCGTGTCCGACTGGCGGTAGGCGGTGATCGAGCGCAGTCGCCAGGCCGGGCTGACCGACCACCGGATGTCGAGCGCGTATCCCTCGGAATCGGTGCCGTTCAGGGGCTCAAGCCCGCTGCGCGTGTCGAAGATCTCGGCCTCGGGAGGACAGGGCCCACCCGAGAGCAGCGGGCAGAACGGGTTGGCCTGGAGCCGAGTGAGACCCTTGGGCGCAGCGTCGTCGCGCGTGTGGTCGTAGCTGAGCTTCACCTCGACGCCGTCCGACGGCAGCCAGTCGAGGCCGAGGCGCAGGGCCAGAGACTTCTTGTTCGACACGTCCTGGCCCGTGAGCAGGTTGGTGCCGTAGCCGCGATGCTGCAACCAGGCGGCGGCCGCCCGGCCGCGCAGCTTGCCTTGGACGAGACCGCCGCCGATGCTGCCTCGGACTTCGTGATTCGCGTGGCTGCCCCCGGTGTAGGAGAGGCCGCCCCGGAGGCGGTCCTCGACCTCCCGGCTCACGTACTTGATCGCGCCGCCGATCGTGTTCTTCCCGTAGAGCGTGCCCTGGGGGCCGCGCAGCACCTCGATCCGCTGCACGTCGAAGACGTCGAGCAGGGCGCCCTGGGGGCGGGCAATGTACACGTCGTCGAGGTAAAGCCCGACGCCCGGGTCGACGCCCCACAGCGGATCCGCCTGACCCACGCCCCGCAGGAAGGCGGTGAGCGTCGTCGATTGGTTGCGGCCGGCGTAGACCGATAGGTTCGGGACGTCGCTCTGGATGTCGGCGAGGTCGGAGCTGGCCGCCTCTTCGAGCTCTCTGCCCGTCAGCAGCGTCACCGCCATGGGCACGGTCTGGATACTCTCTTCCTTGCGACGCGCCGTCACCACGAGCTCTTCGCTGAGCCTCACGGCGGCCGCCTCGACGCCCTTCTCGGACTCCGGGCCGGCGTCGGGAACGGCGCCGGCCGTCTCCTGTGCCGGCAGGGGCGGCGTCACACACACCACAGCCAGCAGCAAGGGGATGGTGTGGCTCGTCAGCATCGCACCGCCGTCAGCGGCTGCGCCGAGCGCGCGTGCGCGCGCCCCGGGTGCTTCTTCCCCGGGTGACGATCGCCTCGAGCGCCTTGTGGACCCTCGTCAGCTCGCGATCCAGGTGCTTCGACGCGTCCGGAGCCGCTGCGAGATCGGCCGCCTCGCCCAGATGCTGCAGGCGCGCCGCCGCGGCGGTGGCAGCGGGCGCCAGGAAGTTCGAGACCGAGCCCTTGAGCGCGTGAGCCGCGGCGCGCAGGTCCGCGGCGTCGCGGCGGGCCACGGCCCTCTTGATCCGCGCCATCAGCTTCCGCGAGTCGGCCAGGAAGAGGCGGGTCAGCCTCGCGAGGGCGCGCCGGTCCCCCCCCACCCGCTCGAGCAGCCTCGACTCGTCGAGTGTCCCGTCGCCGCGCGCGGCGGCGGCCGGAGCGGCAGCGCTCGCCGCCCCGGCGGCTCCGCGGACGACGCTCGCGAGAGTAGTCGCCAGCTGGCCCGCCTCGAGGGGTTTGGCCAGGTAGGCGTCCATCCCGGCGGCGAGGCACGCCTCGGCGTCCCCCTTCATCGCGTGGGCGGTGACCGCCACGATCGGGAGGTGGGCGCCCGTGGCCTTCTCCCGCTCCCGGATCGCGACCGTGGTCTCGATGCCGTCCAGCTCGGGCATCTGCACGTCCATCAGCATCGCGTCGAAGCTCTCGCGCTCCAGGAGCGCGAGAGCCTCCCGGCCGTTGTTCGCCACCGCGGCGCTGTGACCGGCCCGCTCGAGCAGGCCGACCGCGACCATCTGGTTGACGGCGTTGTCCTCGGCCACCAGCACGCGAAGGCCCCGGCGGCCGCGGCCCGGCCGTGCTCGCGCCGGAGCCTTGGTCGAGCGGCCCCCGAGGACGCCCATCACGGTGTCGAGCAGGTCGGACTGCTTGATGGGCTTCGTCAGGTAGGCGGAGACCCCCAGGGCGACGCAGCGCGTCCGGTCGCCGGGGCGCGGGCCGGAGGTGAGCATCATGATGGAGGCGCCGGCGAGGCGAGGGCGGCGATGGATCTGCTCGGCCAGCGCGAAGCCGTCCATCTCGGGCATCTGGCAATCGAGGAGCACGAGGGGGTAGGGCTTCCCCTTCCGGGCCGCGCGCTCCATCTCCTCGAGGGCCGCCCGTCCCGCCGACACCGTCGTCGGTCGCATCCGCCAGTGGGTCAGCATCTCGTGCAGGATGCGCCGATTCGTCGCGTTGTCGTCGACCACCAGGACCCGCAGGCCCCGCAGCTTCGCGGGCGGGCGCACCTCGGGCGCCGCCCCGGGGAGACCGAAGCGCGCGGAGAACCGGAAGCGGCTGCCCTTGCCGGGGACGCTGTCCACGGCCAGCGTTCCGCCCATCATCTGGACGAGCTGCGAGGAGATGGACAGGCCCAGGCCGGTCCCGCCGTAGCGCCTCGTCGTCGAGCTGTCGGCCTGGGCGAAGGCCTCGAAGATGAGCCGCTGCTTGTCGACGGGGATGCCGATGCCCGTGTCCGCCACCTGGAACCCGAGGACGACCTCGCCGCGGCCCTGCGACTCCTTCACGACCTCCACCACCACTTCGCCACGCTCCGTGAACTTGATGGCGTTCCCCACCAGGTTCACGATCACCTGGCGCAGCCGCGGACCGTCGCCGACCAGCCGCGGGGGCACGTCTGAAGCGACGTGGCCGGCCAGCTCGAGACCCTTCTGATGGGCGCGCACGCCCAGGGTCCGGAGGGTGTCGCCCAGGGTCTCCCGCGGGTCGAACCCCTCGGGCCGCAGCTCGAGCTTGCCCGCCTCGATCTTCGAGAAGTCCAGGATGTCGTCAATGAGGCCCAGCAGCGACTCCGCCGAGTCCTTGAGCGCGACGAGGTACTCGCGCTGCTCGGGACGCAGGCGCGTGTCGAGTAGCAGCTCGGCCATGCCGATCACGGCGTTCATCGGCGTGCGGATCTCGTGGCTCATGTTGGCGAGGAAGTCGCCCTTGGCGCGGTTGGCCTCGTCGGCGGCCTCCCGCGCCAGGCGCAGCTCCTCCGCCACCCGCTTCTGCTCCGTCACGTCGCGACCGGTGGCGTAGGTGAGCCCTTCCCCGGGGATCGGGACCACGTTCCACGAGATCCAGCGGTACGAGCCGTCGCTGCACCGGTAGCGGTTCTCGAAGAGGACCGCGCTCGCCCCCGCCAAGACCTTCTCCGCCTCGGCGACCGTCGCCGCGCGGTCGTCGGGATGGACGAACGAGAGGAAGTGCTTCGCCCGGAGCGCCTGGCGGCTGAAGCCCAGGGTTCTCTCCCAGGCGGGGTTCAGGCGCCTGAAGTAGCCGTCGAAGCCCGTGACGCAGAGCAGGTCCCGCGAGGTCTCGAAGAGGTTCTCGAGCTCGTCTTCCGCGCGCCGTCGCTCGACGAACTGGCCGATTTGGCTGCCGACGGTGCCGAAGAGGGCGAGCAGCTCCTCGTCGGGCCGCCGGATCTCGCGGCTGAAGAACTCCAGCACACCCAGCACCTGGGTGCCGACCAGCACGGGGAACCCGAAGGCCGCATGCAGGCCCTCGCGATCCGCGATGGGCGCGCGCGGGAAGTTCGGATCGCGCACGACGTCGGGGATCCAGGCGGGCTTGCCGGTCGACCAGACGCGGCCCGGCAGGCCGACCCCCGGGGCGAAGGTGGTGCGTCGGCTGGCAGCCTCGAACTCCGGGAAGCCGGCCGGCCGCGGGCTCCAGACCTCGACGCAGCGGAGCACGCGCGCCGCCGCGTCGACGCGCCAGAGGGCGCCGTGCTCCCATGCGAGCGTCTCGCAGATCGCCTGGAGCACCTTCGGCGCCACCTCCCTGAGCGCGGTGGATTCCGCGAGGGCGCTCGTGATGGCGTATTGAGCG
This sequence comes from Vicinamibacteria bacterium, assembly GCA_035691285.1. Taxonomy (GTDB): domain Bacteria; phylum Acidobacteriota; class Vicinamibacteria; order Fen-336; family Fen-336; genus DATFEN01. The sequence goes on from DASSJI010000041.1 coordinate 6,365, forward strand.
TGCAGGCGGCGGACCGCCTCGCTCTTCGGGAGCCGGGCCGGCAAGCGGCGGCGAGTCTAGCAGACGCCGAACTCGGCCTGCCCTCTAGGCGTCGTCCTCCCACGGAAAGGCGCCGAGCCGCTGAACGGCCGCGGCCGCCTCCCGCGCGCCCGAGCCGAGGCTCGCGAGGACCCGGCCGGATTCGCAGTACTCGCGCAGGAAGCCCGCGGCGAAGGCATCGCCGGCGCCCGTCGTGTCCAGGACACGGGGCACCGGCAGGGCGGCGCACGCGCAGCGCTCCGGACCTTGGAAGGCCAGGCTCCCCTCCGTGCCCAGGGTCACGACGAGGAGCCGCCCGGTGCGCCGGGCCAGCCGCTCGAGGCGGCCGATCAGCTCCATGTCCGAAGCGGCCAGGCCGAAGAAGCCCACGTGGAAGCGGTCCGCGCAGCGCTCCACGAGGGCCGCGCCGCCAGTGACGCCGGCGAGGTCGCCGAAGTCCACGGCGCGCAAGCCCGGCGAGGGCGAGTCCATCACCGAGTCGAAGAAGCCCTCGACCTGCGAGTAGACGACGGCCATCAGCACGTCGGCGGCGGCGATCACCACGCGCTCTTCCGGACCCAAGCGGTACTCGCCCAGCACACCCTCCTCGTAGCGGACGAAGATCTTCTCGCCCGACGGCTGCTGGTCGATGTACTGGATCGAGGTCTTCCCTTCCATCGTGACGAGGCGGGCTTCGAGGCCGAGCCGGTCGATCGCCCGTCGGACGAGTGCGGCCTCGGGGTCGGTGCCCAGGGCGGTCACCACGGCCACGGCGTCGCCAGGCGGAAAGAGCCGCCGGGCGTTCGCGGCGAAGTTGAGGCTGATCCCGCCCGGCCGGTCGCGGCCGAGGTTGACGTAGCGGTCGACCCCGCAGTCACCGACGGCGACGATCCTGCGCGGCACGCCCACCGGCGGAGGATGTTACTGC
>DASSJI010000042.1:0-9166 GCA_035691285.1 Vicinamibacteria bacterium
GTCCCCAGACCACCGACCGACCACATCGACGCCTATAGCGCACTTGGTCGTCCTGTGCAACGGAGAATCGGCCGTCAGCCGGGAATGTTGAACCGGATCGCCAACTGCACCCGGTTGGCCGAGCCCCGCGCTCCGCGGCGCACCTCCTTGAGGCCGTGCAGGTACTCGACGCCGGCCCAGGCCCTGTTCTCGAGGAACCAGTAGCGGAGGTTCGCCGCGATGTAATCGAACCGCCGGTCGGGGGCGAGCGCCTCCCCGGGGTCGGTCTCGACCCAGGCCGGGCTCACCACGGCGTTCGAGCACCAGCGAGACGACCAGCAGCGCTCGTATCCGACCATCAGTGCCGTGACCTTCACGGCCTTGAGCTCGCCCGAGGCGTCTGGAGCGGCGCTCGGCTCCCCGCGGTAGCGGCCCAGGCCGGGACCCCAGGAGAACTGGGCGTAGGCCGAGTCGCGGCGGAAGAGACGGAAGCGGGCCGAGGCCAGGACGCCGCCGATCGTGACGTCCATCGGCCCGCCGTCGAGTGGCCGGAAGCGTGTCAGACCGAGGAAACCCGACAATTGCACGTGGGCGCGCGCGGTTTCGTATCGGAAGCGAGCCGTGAGGTCAGGCAGTGGCTTCTCCGCCTTTCCCGCGACGTCGGGCGGGGGCACGGTCTGGGCATCGCTCTCCTCGATCCCGAAGGCGAGCTGCGTCCGCTTCGAGGTGGCAAAGGTGAAACGGACCAGCCCCTGGCGAACGAGCGGCTGCGCGAGGGCCGTCTCGAAGTCGATCGTGGGCGGGATGTTGTCCTCGTCCATGAAGGTCGTCCAGGTCTGTCCGGCGACCAGGAAGCCGTACTGGCCGTAGGCATGGCGCAGCCGGAACGCGTTGCTCGTTCCGTAGAAGTCTCCCTCCACGACGAGCTTCAGCTCACGGCCCTCGACCGGCCCAAAGGCGGCGAGACCCACGCGCGACTCCCGCGCGTGGATCCGCGTGTTCGAGCCGTCGCTGCCGTCGACCGGGATCGTGCGCGGGTTGAAGGAGTCCGTGGAGCCGATCGGGTCGAAGTCGTGGATCGCGTCGACCTTGATGTAGCCGCCGAGCCGAACGGCCCAGGAGCCAGCGCTGAACGTGAACGGCGGCTTCGCCGCGGGCTCCGGGGCGGGCGTGGGCGCCGGGGTCTGCGCCGGGGCGTTCCTCCCGGCGGGCGCCAGGAGCATGGAGCACGCGCCCCACGCGAGCAGGAACGGCATCGTCATGGGCTCGCCAGCACTGCCGCTACGTCGACCACCATCCGCCCTCTCCGTGCCACCCCATTCCGAGCATGCGTCGCCCGCGGCTACCCCGCCTCAGGGTACGGATAACCGCGGTCCAGGGCCTCGTCGAGCGTGCGGTCGTGGCCGTAGATGTCGTCGACGAAGTGCACGACGCCCTCCGAGTTGACGTGGACGGTGTCGTAGAAGAGCACGACCAGGAGGGGCTCACGGAGGTTCACCCGGGCGGGCCGCTCGCCCTGCATCGCGGCCTCGATCCGCGCCCGGGTCCAGGCGGGTTGATCCCGCAGCACCCACTCCGCGAGAGCCGCCGGTTCCTCCAGGCGGATGCAGCCGTGGCTGAAGTCGCGCCGCGTCCGCGAGAACAGCTGGGGCGCGGGGGTACCGTGCATGTAGACGTTCTGCTGGTTGGGGAAGATGAACTTCGCGAGGCCGAGGGAGTTGCGTGGGCCCGGCCTCTGGCGGACGAAGAGGCGTCCTCGCACGATGGCATCGAGGTTCTCGGGGGTGGCGGGCAGGGCGGGTGCGTCCTCATCGCCGCTCGCCACGATCTCCAGCTCTTCCCGCTGCAGGTAGGCGGGGTCGCGGCGGGCATGGGGCACGATCTCCCGGCTCGCGATGCCGTAAGGAGGGTTCCAGTAAGGGCGGAAGACGACGTACTCCATCTGCGCCACGAAGATCGGCGTGCGGTGGCCCATGGACTTCCCCACCACCACCTTCATCCTGAGAGGCTCCTGGCCCCCGACGGGATCGGTGGCCCAGAGGCGGAAGAGGGGAACGTTCACGAACACGGTCGGGCGATCGAGTCGGGGCAGCCAGCGGCCCCGCTCGAGGGCCAGCTCCAACTGCCTCACCCGCCGCGCGAGCGGAACGTTGAGCGCATCGATCGTGGCCTTGCCAATGACGCCGTCGGCGTCCAGGATGTGCCGGGCTTGGAAGCGCTTGAGGGCCTCGACGAGTACCCCCTCGTAGAGCGCAGTCCCGTCGGGGGCGGAGGCGGGCAGCGGATCTTCCTGGAGGTCGCCGAGGAGCCGCAGCCGCTTCGCGAGCGGCGGCACCCCGGCCCAGGGCTGTCCCGGCTCGACCTTCCGGCGGTCCCTGGCCAAGGCGGGGACGGGCTCGGGCTCGCCCGCCGCGGCCAGGGCGCGGTAATGGGCCAGCACCCGGCGGTTGCGGACGTAGTGCGGGTAGGAAGGCTCGAGGCCGTCCAGGAGGGCGGGGATGCGCAGGCCATCCCGGGCCTCCCGCAGGAGGGCCGCCCGGTCGAGCGTCCTGGGCTTGACGTCGTAGCCCCAGTCCACCGTGCGGGGATGCACCCGTCCGCGATGGACGGCGTCGATGGCGCGCAGGACCGAGGCGCTCAAGGCGAGGTCGAAAAGGGCGCGCTCGGAACCGCCGCCCGCGGCGGGCCCCCGCTGTCGGGTCCACTCCGACGCGATGCGCTCGGCGTCATAGTCGCGCGGCGCGAGGCCCCGCTCGGCGGACGCCGCCAGCGCCCCGATCGCTCCTTCGAGGGCGGGGTAGGCCCGCTCGCCGGCGAACCAGAACAACCGGTCAGCCTCCGCGGCGTAGAGCGCCCGGAGGGAGGGGGCGACGTCGGCGAGGTCGGGCCAGCGGAGCCAGGTGTGGCGGGCGGAGCCCAGGACCTGCTCCACCGTGCTCGCGACCGCCGCCTCCGCGGGGCCGGACGGCTCGGTGAGGGAGGAAGGGACACTGGCCTGGTCCGCGCCGCTCGCGCGGGGGGCCTGCCCGCCGCAGGAACCCAGAACGGCAAGCCCGGCCAGTGGTAGGACGAGCCGACCCAGCGGTGTTCCCTTCACCGCGCCTCCTTGCCAGAGTAGTCCCGAGTGTCTATCATGCCCGGATGTCCTGGGGACGAAAAGGCTCGGATCCCCGCGCCGGCGAAGGCCCGGCGGACGGGTCGCGTCGCCTCTTCGTCTCCCGCGTCGTTTCCTTCTCCGCCCTGGCCTTGGCCGCGCCCACGGCCGCTGTGGCGGCGCGGGAGGAGCGAGTCCTCTCCTTCTTCCATACCCATACGAGCGATCGCCTCACGCTTCCCTATTTCGCCGATGGCGCCTACCTTCCGCGCTCGCTCGCCCGTCTCGACCATTTCCTCCGGGACCTTCGAACCGGGGAAGAGCACGCGATCGATCCCACCCTCTACGACATCCTCCATGCGCTACGAGAGCTCACGGGAACGCGGCAGCCGTTCCACGTGATCTCCGGCTTCCGCTCCGCCGCAACCAACGCGCGCCTGCGCTCGGCCCCCGGCTCCGGGGTGGCGCGGGCCAGCCTGCACCTCCAGGGCCAGGCCATCGACATCCGCCTGGGAGACGTCTCCAGCGCCATCCTGCGCGACGCCGCCTTGGAGCTGGGCCGAGGGGGCGTCGGCTACTACCGGCAGTCCGATTTCGTGCACGTGGACACCGGGCGCGTCCGGGCCTGGTAGCCACTCCAGCAACAGCGCCGATCCCGAGCGCGGGGGCGATCGGGCGGGGCTCTCCGAAGCCGGCCAGGCTCGGCATCCTATTTGAGCACCAACGCCATGGCGCGTTCCTCCCTCGAGACAGTTGTGGATCACCTCCCTGTCGGGGCTTCGCGGACATGCTCCCCGGGGGGAGCACTGAACTCCTCCAGCACTGCGTGCGAATGCAAAGTGAGTGCCGTGGTGCGCACGGATGGACCCCCAAGAAGCCCGTTAGGTCTCGTCGCGAACTCGCGACATCGCGATCGCTGTCTCCTGGACCGCGTCCGCCCTCGGCCGCCCAGTTCGTGGCTGCCGCTGGTCTTGTGAAGCGCCTGCTCCCGCCGGCCGCTGGCACACGGGTTACTCAGCCGGTCCTCGGCTGCGGAGCCCCCCGAAAGGGGTGAGCTCGGCAGCTCGTAGGCCGTGATCGACCGAACGGAGGCCTCAGGTGAGCGCACGAGATCTACGAGCGCCGAAGGCTCGAGGGCCTGCCGGGCGACGCCGAGGGCGACTGGCTTCAGGCCGAGGCGGACCTCGGCGCCAGACCGAGCCCTCGTCAGTCGCGGACGTGCGAGGCCTTCGTCTCGCCTCGCGAGAAGAAGTCCTCGACGGCCTGCGCGAGCGTCGCGCGGCGGGTGATCGGGCCGAGCTGCTGCTCGAGCCCCTCGAGGCGCAGCATCTCGCGCACGCTCGCGTGGGCTTCGACCACGCGCAACGCGATCCCGCGCGCGGCGAACTCGCGCGCGAGGCCGGCGACCATCTCGGCGCCGGCCATGTCGACGACCGGGGCGGCCGACAGGTCGCAGATGGCGAGCCGGATCGGCTCCTGCGATTCGTCGATGCGCGCCCAGACCGCCTCGCGCACGGCCTCGGCGTTGAAGTAGACGATCGCGCTATCGACCCGGAACAGCACGGCGCCCGGGACGGGCTCGTTGTCGTGGTGGCGCTCCATGTCGGAGAAGCGAGCCGTTCCCGGAATGCGGCCGAGGAAGGCGACGTGCGGCCGCGCGGCGCGGTGCATCAGGACGAGCAGGGACAGGATCGAGCCGATCAGAACGCCGCGCAGGATGCCCGAGCCGAGCACCCCCACGAAGGCCGCCAGCGCGACGAAGAACTCGCTTCGGTGTGCGCGCCACAGGCGCCTGAGCGTCCCGACCTTCACGAGGCCCGACAGCGCCATCAGCACGACCGCCGCGAGGACCGGCTGTGGCAGGTCCGCGAGCAGGCCCGACAGGAACAGCGTGACGGCGAGGACGATGCCGCCCGCCACGAACGTGGCGAGCGGCGTCCGAGCCCCACCGGATTCGTTGACGAGCGACTGGGACATCCCGCCGCTCACGGGGTAGCCCCAGCCCAGGCCGGCGGCCAGGTTGGCGGCGCCGAGCGCGAGGAACTCCTGGTTTGGATCCAGGCGGTAGCCGTGCTTCGCGGCGAACGTGCGCCCGATCGCGACGCTCTCGACCGCCCCGAGCAGGAAGCAGGCGAACGCGAGCGGCAGCAGCTCGTTGATGTCGCTGCGCAGGACGCGCGGCAGCGCCGGCGTGGGCAGGCCGGTGGGGACGCGGCCGAGCAGGCTGACCGAGTGGGCGCCGAGGTCGAAGACGCGCGCCAGGACGATGCCTCCGGCCACGACCGGAAGCGCAACGGGTTGACGCGGCGCCAGCAGCTTGCCCGCGAGCAGCAGGGCGACCGCGCCAAGCCCGAGGGCGAGCGACGCGGGGTTGGTCTCGGGCAGGTGGCGCAGGAAGTGCGCCGCGCGCTCCCAGAAAGAGCCGCCGTGGGCCGAGGCGAAGCCGCAGAGCTTCGGCAGCTGCGTGCTGGCGAGCACCAGCCCGATGCCGGCCTTGAAGCCGACCATGACGCTCTCCGAGAAGAAGCTGGTCGTGGCGCCGGCGCGCACGATCCGGGCCAGCAGGCCGATCGCCCCGACCATGAGCGCCGTGCAGGCCGCGAGCGCCCCGAAGCGCGCCGGATCGCCGCCGGCGAGCGACCCGAGCGAGGAGCCCAGGAGCAGCGAGATCGCCGAAGTGACCGTGATCGCGGTGTGCCGCGAGCCGCTGAAGATCCAGTAGACCAGCGCGGAGAACAGGCACGCGTAGAGTCCGGCCTGCGCCGGCAGGCCGGCGAGCGACGCGTCGGCGACCGCCGACGGGACGAGATACGCGGCGAGCGTCACCCCCGCCAGAAGGTCGTAGCGCAGCCAGCCTCGCTCGTACGAGCGGAGCCAGGCGAGCGCCGGGACGAGGTTGGTGCCGGCGGCCATCCACGCTACCGCGACCCGTACCGGTCCGGCACGAACCTGCGCCCCTCCAGCGACGCGGTGTCGTCATATGCCCCCCTCGACGAACGCTCGGGGAGCTTCACCTTCTCGCGGCGGACCTTCTCGTAGGGGATCAGGCTCAAGAAGTGTGCGAGGCAATTGAGCCGGGCCCTGCGCTTGTCGTCGGCACGCAGGATGTACCAGGGCGCGTGCTGCGTGTCCGTCGCTTTGAGCATGGCGTCACGGGCGCGCGAGTACGCGAACCACTTCCGGCGCGAGGGCAGGTCCATCGGGCTGAGCTTCCACTGCCGCAGCGGGTCCTGCATCCGGGCCAGAAAGCGGCGCTTCTGCTCCTCGTCGCTCACCTCAAGCCAGTACTTGATCAGCCGGATGCCGCTCACGGTCACCTGCTTCTCGAACTCCGGGCAGGTTTCGAGGAAGTGCCGGTACTCCTTCTTCGTGCAGAAGCCCATCACGCGCTCGACGCCGGCCCGGTTGTACCAGCTCCGGTCGAAGATCACGATCTCGCCGGCCGCCGGGAAATGCGCCAGGTACCGCTGCACGTGCATCTGGGACTTCTCGCGGTCGGAGGGCGCCGGCAGCGCGACCGTGCGGAAGACGCGCGGGCTGACGCGCTCGGTGAGGGCTCGGATCGTGCCGCCCTTGCCGGCCGCGTCGCGCCCCTCGAACACGACGATGACGCGGGCGCCCTCGTGCTTGACCCATTCCTGCAAGTGGCACAGCTCGGCCTGCAGCTTTCGCAGCTCCGCCTCGTAGTCCTTGCGCTTGAGCTTCTCGGAGCTCTTCCTGTCCTGCTTCACGACATTCCTCCCCCAGGGAGCCCCGGCCAGGGAGACGCCAGGGTGGCGCTCACGAGGCGGACCTCTCGCGGACCGGCGCTTCGGCGAACAGCACCACGACGGAGCGAGCGCCCGCCCGATACTCGTGGTCGGCAAGGGCGGGGGCTTCCTGCCATGGGACGATGTCCTGCGGGACTTCGAGGGAGGTATCGATCCATCGGCGCCATGAGCCTCCCCTGCCCTGGCCCAGAGGCGGCAGCGCGAATGCCAGCGGCTCCCAGTAGGCGTTCAGGATCAGGTACACGGCAACGCCCTCCTGCGTCAGCTCCGCCGCGTGGGCGAGACTGTGCGAATGATCGCCCCAGTCCGGCTGGCCGAGCTTCACCCCATGCCACTCAGTCCTCGCCCGCCGCAGGAGCTCGGTCAGGCTCACGCGCCCGCGTTCGTGCTCGACGTCGCGCAGGACACGGCGCGCGTTGAGCAGGGTGACGAACCGATGCACGTCCGCATGCCGGTCGAGCAGTCCCCAGTCGAACCAGCTCGTCTCGTCGTCCAGGCAATAGGCGTTGTTGTTGCCGCGCTGGGAGCGCCGCGCCTCGTCGCCCATCAGGATCATCGGCACGCCGAGCGAAAGCAGGGTGACGGTCAGGAAGTTCTTGACCTGCTGATTGCGCAGCCTTTCCACGGCGGGGTCGTCGGTCGGACCCTCGACCCCGCAGTTCCAGCTCCGGTTGTCGTCGCTGCCATCGCGGTTGTCCTCCCCGTTCGCCTGGTTGTGCTTGCGGTCGTAGGAGACGAGGTCGTTCAGGGTGAAGCCGTCGTGACAGGTGACGAAGTTCACGCTCTGCTCGGCCTCACGCTGTTTGTGGCCGTACACCTCGGGGCTGCCGAGGAAGCGGTCCGCCACCCGGGCCACCGAGCCCGGCTCCCCCCGGAAGAACGCACGGACGTCGTCGCGGAACCTCCCGTTCCACTCCTTCCAGCTGTCTCCGATGAAGCGGCCGACCTGGTAGAGGCCGGCCGCGTCCCACGCCTCGGCGATGAGCTTCGTGCCCGCGAGCACTGGATCCGACTCGATGTCCCAGAGAACGGGCGGGTTCGGCATGGCGTGCCCCGACGCATCGCGAGCCAGGATTGACGCGAGGTCGAACCGGAACCCGTCCACGTGCATCGTCTCCACCCAGTAGCGGAGGCTGTCCACGATCATCCGGCGCACGACCGGGTGGTTCGCCTTGAGCGTGTTCCCGGTGCCGGTGTAGTTCGCGTAGCGCGAGCCATCGCCATCGAGGATGTAGTAGGTGGGGTTGTCGAGCCCCCGGAACGAGAGCGTGGGACCGCTCTCGTCGCCTTCCGCGGTGTGGTTGAAAACCACGTCGAGGATCACCTCGATCCCCGCCCGGTGACAGGCCTTGACCATGTCGCGGAACTCGTCCACTGCGGCGAGGGGGTCGCGGCGCGAGCTGTAGGCCAGGTGCGGTGCGAAGAACGACACCGGCGCGTAGCCCCAGTAGTTGACCCTTCCCGGCGGGCAGTCCTGGGCGTCGAACTGGAACACTGGCAGAAGCTCCACCGCCGTGACGCCCAGCTGCTGGAGGTAGGGGAGCTTCTCGATCAGCCCGGCGAAGGTGCCGCGGGCCGTCTCCGCCACTCCCGAGCTGGGATGGCGCGTGAACCCGCGCACGTGCATCTCGTACACGATGGTGCGCGAGGAGGGGCTGCGCAGCGGCGCGTCGCCTTCCCAGTCGTAGGCGCTCGTGTCCACCACCACGCTCTTCATCGCGACGGCCGCGTTGTCGCCCCGCCCCGCGGCGGCCTGGCGGCTGTAGCCGGCCGGCACGGCCACGCCGCGGCCGTAGGGATCGAGGAGGAGCTTGTCGGGATCGAAGCGCATCGCGGGGCCGGAGGGTCCGGAGGCCCGGTAGCCGTAGAGCTGGCCCGGATTCACCCCCGGAACGAAGATGTGCCAGTAGTGGTAACTGCGGCTCGCGGGATCGATGCGGATCACGCGGGAGGGCCGAGCGTCGTCGTCACGATCGAAGAGGAGCAGCTCGACCCCGGTCGCGTGCCGGGAGAACACGCTGAAGTTGACGCCTCCATGGCCGGGCGTCGCGCCGAGTGGCGCGCTCGTACCCTGTGTGGGGCCTCGCCGCGCCCCCGCCCCCCCCGACACGATCAAGGCCCAGTCGGCCGCCGGCCCGGGCGCGGCTCATCGAGCGCGCCCGTTGCCTCGAGGTCGACGAACCGGCGGCGCGCCAGCTCGAGTACCGTGGGCGCGATCGAGACGATCAGCGGCCCGATCAGGAGGCCCTTCACCCCGAAGACGGCCGCGCCGCCGAGGATCCCGAACAGCAGGGGCAGGAGGCTCACGCGGATCCGATGCCCG
>DASSJI010000043.1:0-8693 GCA_035691285.1 Vicinamibacteria bacterium
GGATGAGCCACGGGGACTCCATCGTCCAGGCGCCCGACGGCTTCGAGGTCGTGGGGCAGAGCGGAGCCAACGCGATCGCGGCCATCGAGGATCCGGAGCGGCGCCTGTACGGCCTGCTGTTCCACCCGGAGGTGAGACACACCGACGAGGGGTCGGCCGTGCTCGCCAACTTCCTCGACGCCTGCGGTTGCCGCCGGGACTGGAGCGCGGCCTCCTTCGTCGAGGAGGCGGTCGGCCGGATCCGCGCCGAGGTGGGCAGCGGCCGGGTCATCTGCGCGCTGTCGGGCGGCGTCGACTCCTCGGTGACGGCGCTCCTGGTGCATCGTGCGATCGGGGACAGGCTGACGTGCGTGTTCGTGGACAACGGGCTGCTGCGCAAGGACGAGGCGGCCCAGGTGCGCCAGCGCTTCGCCGAGCGGCTGAAGCTCAAGGTGGTCTTCGTGGACGCGTCGCGTCGCTTCCTCAGGCGGCTGGCCGGCGTCGCGGATCCGGAGCGCAAGCGCCGGATTATCGGGCGCGAGTTCATCGCGGTGTTCGAGGACGCGACCAGGAAGGCCGGCAGGGCCGACTTCCTGGCGCAGGGTACGCTGTATCCGGACGTGATCGAGTCCACCTCCGTGCACGGGCCGTCGGTCGTGATCAAGAGCCACCACAACGTCGGCGGCCTGCCGAGGCGGCTGCGCTTCAAGCTGGTCGAGCCGCTCCGGGAGCTGTTCAAGGACGAGGTGCGCGCCGTCGGCCTGCGGCTCGGGCTCGACGAGGAGTTCGTCTACCGGCAGCCCTTCCCGGGGCCCGGCCTCGCCGTGCGCTGCCTCGGCCCCCTCACGAAGGAGCGGCTCCAGCTCCTCCGCGAGGCCGACGACATCGTCGTGAGGGAGATCAAGGCCGCCGGCCTGTACCGCCAGCTCTGGCAGAGCTTCGCCGTGCTGCTGCCGGTGCGCTCCGTCGGGGTGATGGGGGACTTCCGGACCTATCAATACACCGTCGTGGTGCGCGCCGTGGAGTCGGCCGACGGCATGACCGCGGACTGGGCACGCCTGCCCCACGAGCTCCTGGCGCGGATCTCCAACCGCATCGTGAACGAGATCCGGGGCATCAACCGCGTGGTGCTGGACATCTCGAGCAAGCCGCCCAGCACGATCGAATGGGAGTGATGCGAGACTTCGTCCACCTCCACCTCCACACCGAGTACAGCCTCCTCGACGGCGCCTCGCACATCGACGAGGTCGTGGCGCGGGCGGCCGAGCTGGGCATGCCCGCGGTCGGGATCACGGACCACGGCAACATGTTCGGCGCGATCGCGTTCCACGACGCGTGCCGGGAGAGAGGCCTGAAACCGCTCCTGGGTTGCGAGATCTACGTCGCGCCGGGCAGCCGCTTCGAGAAGACGGGGTCAGGACGCGAGGAGCCGTACCACCATCTCACGCTGCTGGCGACCAGCGACGAGGGCTACCACAACCTGGTCAAGCTCGTGTCGATCGGCTACCTCGAGGGCTTCTACTACCGGCCTCGCATCGACAAGGACGTGCTGGCGAAGCACGCGGCCGGACTCGTCGGGCTGTCGGGCTGCCTGGCCAGCGAGGTGTCAGGCTACCTGAGCAACGGGCTCGAGGCCGCCGCCCTCGAGGCGGTCGGCGCGCTCTCGGAGATCTTCGGGAAGGACCGGTTCTACCTGGAGCTGATGGACCACGGCATCGAGCAGCAGACCCGCGTGAACCGGGGCCTGCTTCGGATCCGCGACCGGACCGGGCTGCCCCTGGTCGCGACCAACGACTCCCACTACCTGAGGCGCGACGACCACCAGGCCCACGACGTGCTGCTGTGCATCGGGCAGGGCAAGAAGGTCCACGAGAGCGAGCGCCTGCGCTTCGACACCCAGGAGTTCTACCTGAAGAGCGGCGACGAGATGGCGCGCCTGTTCCCGTACAACCCCGACGCGCTGCTCAACAGCGTGAAGATCGCCGAGATGTCCGACTTCACGCTGCGAGCGGCCGAGTCGTTCCCGGCCTTCGACGTGCCGCCCGGCTTCACGACCGAGACCTACTTCGAGAAGGTCACGCGGGAGGGCTTCGCGGAGCGGCGGCGCGCCCTGGAGCCGCTGGCCCAGGCGGGCCGGCTCCGCCATCCGATGTCGGCCTACGAGGCGCGCCTCGAGAAGGAGATCGGGGTGATCCGGCGCGTGGGCTTCGCGGGCTACTTCCTGATCGTCTGGGACTTCATCCGGCATGCCCGCGAGAAGGGAATTCCCGTCGGCCCCGGCCGCGGCTCGGCCGCGGGCTCGCTGGTGGCCTACTCGCTGCGGATCACCGACCTCGACCCGATCGAGAACGACCTGATCTTCGAGCGCTTCCTCAACGAGGAGCGCATCAGCCCGCCGGACATCGACATCGACTTCTGCGAGAACCGCCGTGGCGAGGTGATCGAGTACGTCACGAGGCGCTACGGCCGCGAGAACGTGGCGCAGATCATCACCTTCGGCACGATGAAGGCCAAGGCGGTGATCCGCGACGTGGCCCGGGTGATGGACATGCCCTACGCCGACGCGGACCGCATCGCGAAGATGGTGCCATTCGACTTGAAGATGACCCTCGACAAGGCGCTCGAGGAGTCGCCTCCCTTGAAAGAGGCGTACCAGAAGGACGCCAAGGTCAAGGAGCTGATCGACATCTCGCGGCGCCTCGAGGGCACGACCCGTCACGCCTCGACCCACGCCGCCGGCGTCGTGATCGCGCCGCGGCCCCTCACGGAGTTCGTCCCGCTCTTCAAGGGGAACACGGCGGAAATCACGACGCAGTACGACATGCACGGGGTCGAGCGCATCGGCCTCCTGAAGATGGACTTCCTGGGCCTCAGGACGCTGACGCTGATCCAGAACTGCGTGGAGATGATCGCCGCCCAGACCGGCCGGCGCATCGAGATCGACGCGATCCCCACCGACGACGCGAAGACCTACGAGCTCTTCACGGCGGGCAAGACGAGCGGTCTGTTCCAGTTCGAGTCGGATGGGATGCGCGACGTCCTGCGCCGCTTCAAGCCCGACCGCCTCGAGCACCTCACCGCGCTCAACGCGCTGTATCGGCCCGGGCCGATGCAGATGATCGACGACTTCATCAAGCGCCGGCACGGCCAGACGAAGGTCAGCTACGAGGTGCCGCAGCTCGAGGCGATCCTCCAGGGCACCTACGGGATCATGGTCTACCAGGAGCAGGTGATGCAGATCGCCTCGGCCCTGGCCGGCTACACCCTGGGCGAGGCCGACATCCTGCGCAAGGCCATGGGCAAGAAGAAGGCCGACGTGATGGCCGCCCAGAAGCAGAAGTTCCTCGAGGGCTGCAGGGCGCGGGGCGTGCCGGAGAAGAAGGCCGCGAGGATCTGGGACCACATGGAGCAGTTCGCAGGCTACGGCTTCAACAAGTCGCACTCGGCGGCCTACGCGTGGCTCGCCTACCAGACCGCGTACTTGAAGGCGAACTACCCCCCGTTCTTCATGGCGGCGCTGCTGACTTCGGAGCGGGCGAACACCGACAAGATGGTCCCGTACATCGGCGAATGCCGCGAGATGGGCATCAAGGTGCTGCCCCCCGACGTGAACGAGTCGGACATGTTCTTCAGCGTGGTGGGCTCGGACGGCACGGTCGCGACCGGCGACGTGCGCTTCGGCCTGGCGGCCATCAAGAACGTCGGGGAGGGCGCGGTCGAGGCGATCCTCCAGGCGCGCCGGGCCGGCGGGCGCTTCGCGTCGCTCTTCGACTTCTGCGAGCGCGCGGACCTCAAGGCCGTGAACCGGCGCGTGGTGGAGTCGTTCGTCAAGAGCGGCTCCTTCGACTCCCTCGAGCCGCGCCGCGCGTCCCTCTTCGCGGCGCTCGACCGGGCCATGGAAGCCGGGCAGAAGAAGCAGCGCGACGCCGAGCAGGGCCAGGCCAGCCTCTTCGGCGGCCCCTTGCACCACGAGGACCCGGGCTCGGCGGCGCGCCTGCCCGAGACGGCCGAATGGAGCGAGGGGGAGCGGCTCGCCTACGAGAAGGAGTCCCTGGGCTTCTTCATCACCGGGCATCCCCTCGAGCGCCACCGCGACGAGCTCGCCAAGTGGGCGACGGCGACGACGGCGACCCTCGCGGAGAAGGCCTCCCTGCCCGAGGTCGCGGTGGGAGGCCTGGTGGCGGCGCTGCGCCTCATCAAGACGAAGAAGGGCGACCGGATGGCCTCGTTCCTCCTCGAGGACCTCGAGGGCGGGGTGGAGGCCCTCGTGTTCCCCGAGACCTACAAGAAGGTCGCCGGACGCCTCGCCGACGACCAGGTGGTGCTGGTGAAGGCCAAGGCCGAGGTGCTCGAGGAGGGCAAGACGCGGCTCCTGGTGTCGGACGTCATGCCGCTGGAGCAGGCGCAGATGGCCGAGGCGCGCTACGTGACGATCCGGGTGCCGCTCGAGATCTGGGACAAGGGCAAGGGCGAGAGGCTGAGGGATATACTCCAATCGCATCGCGGAGACTGTCCCGTGACTCTGGAGCTGCTTCGGAGCGGAGAGTACGCCGTGGCGGTGGCGCCGAACGCGTACTACCGAGTGCGCCCGGATGCCGGCCTGCGGGACGAGGTCGAGTCGCTGCTCGGGCAGGGCGCGCTCGTGCTCGCGCGCACCAACGGGGCACGAACGAACGGGACCAGCCCGGCGGACGCGCCGACGTCCGGGGAAGCCCGCTGATGGGGGACGCCGACTTCGAGGCCCCCCTGCTGGAGCTGCAGAAGCGGCTGGCCGAGGCTCGCAAGTACCCGGGAGATCCCGCCAGGGAGAAGGAAGCCGGTGAGCTCGAGGCGGAGCTCCTCAAGCAGCGGCAGGCGATCTTCGCGACGCTGACGGCGTGGCAGAAGACGCTCGTGGCGCGGCACCCGAACCGCCCCTACACCCTGGACTACGTACAGGCGCTGTTCACGGACTGGACCGAGCTGCACGGCGACCGGCGCTTCGCCGACGACCCGGCCCTCGTGTGCGGGCTCGCCCTGTACAAGGGGCGCCCCGTGGCGGTGATCGGGCACCAGAAGGGCCGCGACACCAAGCAGAAGATCTACCGGAACTTCGGGATGCCCAAGCCCGAGGGCTACCGGAAGGCGCTGCGGGTGATGCAGCTCGCGGCGAAGTTCCGGCGGCCGATCGTCAGCTTCGTGGATACGCCCGGGGCCTATCCAGGCATCGACGCCGAGGAGCGCGGCCAGGCGGAGGCGATCGCGTACAACCTGCGGGAGATGGCCCGGCTCCAGACGCCGATCGTCGTGAACGTCACGGGCGAGGGCGGCAGCGGGGGCGCGCTCGCCATCGCCGTGGGCGACCGCGTCAACATGCTCGAGCACTCGGTGTATTCCGTGATCTCGCCCGAGGGCTGCGCCTCGATCCTGTGGCGGGACGCGGGGCGGGCGTCGGAGGCGGCCCAGGCCATGAAGATCACCGCCTCCGACCTCAAGGGCTTCGGCCTCATCGACGAGGTCGTGCCCGAGCCGCCCGGCGGAGCCCACGTCGACCACGATGCCTTGTTTCGCTCCCTGGACGCGGTGCTCGAGCGGCAGCTCGACGAACTGGCCAGGGTGGACCCCGCGTCGCTGCCGGCCGACCGCTACGAGAAGTTCCGGCGCATGGGGCGCCTGGGACAGGAGTTCCTCGAGGCGGCGGCGCCGTGACGATCCGCGCCGTCGGCATCGTCGGCGGCGGCACCATGGGCCAGGGCATCGCGATCGCCTGCGCGGCCTCCGGTCTCGACGTCCTGCTGTGCGAGAAGTCCGCCGAGCTCGCAGCGCGCTCGCTGGTCGACATCGGCGAGGAGCTGGACCGCGACATCGCCAAATGGCGGCGCACGGAGTCCGAGAAGCGGGCGGTGCTGGCCCGCATCAAGACCGTGGAGAAGCTGGCCGCGCTCGAGGCGGCGCAGCTCGTGATCGAGGCGGTGCCGGAGCAGCTCGAGCTGAAGTCCGAGATCTTCCGGGAGCTGGACCGGGCCTGCCCGCCCGACGACATCCTGGCGACGAACACGTCCACGCTCTCGGTCACGGAGATCGCCGCGCGCACGCAGCGTCCCGACCGGATCATCGGCCTCCACTTCCTGATGCCGGTGCCGCGCGTCGCCCTCGTCGAGATGGTGCGGGGCCTGAAGACCTCGGACGCGACCTTCCAGACCGCCCAGGAGTTCGTGCGCGTGCTGGGGAAGACGGGGATCGAGGTGTTCGAGTACCCGGGCTACGTCACGACGCGCACCATCCTGCCGTTCCTCAACGAGGCCATGCACATCGTGATGGAGGGCGTCGCGAGCGCCCGCGACGTGGACACGTCGATGAAGCTCGGCTACGGCCTGCCGGCGGGCCCGCTGGCCCTGGCCGACCGCATGGGCCTCGACGAAGTGAACCGCTGGATGCAATACCTGTTCGAGGAGCTGGGCGACCTCAAGTACCGGCCTTGTCCGCTGCTCCGGAAGATGATCCGGGCCGGCCACCTCGGCGTGAAGAGCGGGCGCGGGTTCTTCGAGTACGACGAGGACGGGCAGCTCAAGGCGTGAGCTCATGACGTGACCTGGACCACGACGAAATCCAGCGCCGAGCACAGCCGAGACGCGCAGCTGCCCGTCCACTCCCCGCCGGCCGCGCCGGTTGCGAGGTGACCACCGCTCGTTAGCGCCCTTGCAGCTCGGACCGATAGAATTCGGTCGATGAAGGTCCTCGTCCTCAACTGCGGCAGCTCCTCCCTCAAGTTCCAGCTCCTGGAGGTGGACCCGAAGGACGCCGGGGCGGACCGCACTCTCGCCAAGGGCCTCGTGGACAACATCGGCGCGACGGCGGTCCTGAAGTACGAGGCCGAGGGCAAGAAGGCGATCCGCGAGAGCGCCGAGGTGCTCGAGCACAAGATCGCCGTCGAGCGCAGCCTGGGCCTCTTGACGCGGGAGGACGTGGGCGTCATCCGCGAGCGCCGGGAGATCGAAGCCGTCGGCCATCGCATCGTCCACGGCGGCGAGCGCTTCAAGACCTCGGTCCGCATCGACGACGACGTCCTGGACGGGATAGAGGACTGCTTCGACCTCGCGCCCCTCCACAACCCGCCCAACGTGAAGGGCTACCGTGCCGCCCGCGAGGTGCTCCCCCACGCGCCGCAAATCGCGGTCTTCGACACGTCGTTCCACCAGACCATGCCGCCCGAGGCGTACCTCTACGGCGTGCCGTACGTCCTGTACCAGCGCCACGGCATCCGGCGCTACGGGTTCCACGGGACGTCTCACCGCTTCGTCTCGCGCCGGCTCGCGACGCTCCTCGGCCGCGCCCACGACGACGCGGGCCTGCGCCTCGTCACCTGCCACCTCGGGAACGGCTGCAGCGTCGCCGCGATCCGCGGCGGGCGCTCCCAGGACACGTCCATGGGCTTCACGCCCCTCGAGGGCCTCGTGATGGGAAGCCGCAGCGGCGATCTCGACCCGGCCATCGTGCTCCATGTCATGGCCAAGGAAGAGCTGGGAGCCGGAGAGCTGAACGCGCTCCTCAACAAGCACAGCGGCCTTCTGGGCATCTCGGGCGTGAGCAACGACATGCGCGCGCTCCTGGAGGCCGAGGGCAAGGGCGACGAGCGCGCGCGCCTCGCCGTGGACGTGTTCGCCTACCGGCTGCGCAAGTACATCGCGGCCTATGCGGGCGTGCTCGGGGGACTGGACGGGCTGGCCTTCGCCGGCGGGATCGGCGAGAACGCGCCGGCCGTGCGGGCCCGGAGCGTGCGCGGGCTCGCGGCGCTCGGGATCGCGATCGACGCGGGCCGCAACGCCGACGCGCTCGGCCGGGAGGCCGAGATCACCGAGGCGGGCGCCGCGATCCGCGTCTTCGTGATCCCCACCAACGAGGAGCTGCTGATCGCGCGGGACACGGCCCGTATCGTCGCCGGGCTGCCCGCGGAATGAACCCGCGCCGGATCCAGGCCGCGCTCCTGGCGGGCATGGCCCTGCTGGTCGTGGTGATCGCGGTGTCACTGCGGCGCGGCGGCGGCGCCGTGCCCTCGAAGGGCGAGGGCCAGACGCCCGCGGTCAAGAGCGCACAGACCACGGGCCTCGTGTACCGCAGCTACAAGGAGGGCCAGGAGCAGTGGGTGCTGACGGCGGCGGGAATGCGGGGCAAGGACGGGGACGCGGTCCTGCTCGAGGGCGTCAGCTTCACGTCGAAGTACACGGCCCAGGGCGAGCCCGGCACCTTCACGATAGCGGCGGAGAAGTGCAACTACGCCGAGGCCCAGCAGCGGGCGGTGTTCCGCGACAACGTGCGGATCACGACCGCCGACGGGTTCGAGCTCCAGACCGACTCGCTGACCTACCGCGGCGATCGCGGCGTGGCCAAGACCGACGACCCCGCGACCTTCCAGCGCAAGGACGTGAGGGGCTCGTCCACCGGGTTCGACTACGACGCCGACGTCGGCAAGCTCGTCCTGCCCAGGGACGTGTTCTTCCGGGTCGAGGACCCGGACCAGCCGGCGGCGGAGATCCGCAGCCGCCGGGCCGTGGCCGAGAAGCGCAAGGGGACGCTGCGCTTCGTCGACGACGTCGAGGCGACCCAGGCCGGGGACGTGCTGCGGACGAAGGAGCTCACGCTGAGCTTCGACGCCGTGACGCAGGACCTGAAGCGCGTCACGGCGGCCCACGGCGTGGACCTGCGCACGACCGGCGCCAGCGCCCTGCCGGGAGCCA
>DASSJI010000044.1:0-21228 GCA_035691285.1 Vicinamibacteria bacterium
CGGACGGGATGACGGACGAAGTACGCAGCAAGCTGGCTGGGCTGTCCGGCATCGAGGTCATCGCGAGCGCCAGCGCGAGTCAGTACAAGGCCACGACCAAGCCGCCCGAGCAGATCGCCAAGGAGCTGGGTGTCGGCTACTTGCTGGGCGCCAAGGTGAGGTGGCAGAAGTCCGGACAGTCGAGCCGGATCCGCCTGACATCCGAGCTGGTGGAGGTGGACGGTGGAGGCGCGCCGACGACGCGCTGGCAGGAGACGTTCGAAGCCAACTTGGAGGACGTGTTCCGTGTGCAGGGGGAGATCGCGACGAAGGTGGCACAGTCGCTCGAGGTGGCCCTGTCCGGGAAGGAGCGCGGGAAGCTCGAGGAACGTCCTACCTCGAACCTCGCAGCGTACGACGCCTACCTCAAAGGGCTCGAGATCCAGAAGGCTGCCGCCGGCCTGGAGACTCGGCGACGAGCCATGGCGCAGTACGAGCAGGCGGTGGCATTGGATCCCGGCTTTGCCCTGGCCTGGGCACATCTCTCCTTCACCCACTCCTCGGCCTTCATCAGCGGTGTGCAGTCGCCGGAGGATGCGCCGGGGGCGAAACAGGCGGCGGAGCGGGCCATGGAGCTGGCGCCAAGCATGCCGGAGGGGCACGTTGCCCTCGGCAATTACCACCTCTGGGTCAGACAGGACCCCGAGAAGGCCTTCGAGGTGTTCTCGCGCGGGCTGACCCTGGCCCCCGACGACGCGCTACTCCTCCGGGGATTGGCTCGCGCCGAGCGAGCCCGCGGGCGCTGGGAGGAAGCCCTCGCCCACCTGCGCCGGGCGCGGGAGCTGGACCCCCGCTCTTACCAGGGCGAGCGACAGCTCGGGTACACCCTCCTCCTTCTGCGCCGCACTCGCGAGGCGCGCGAGGCGAGCGACCGTGGCCTCACCCTCGCCCCGGCGAATCTCACCCTGATTGGAGACAAGGCGATGACCTTTCTCCAGGAGGGCGATCTCGACGGGGCGCGGGCGGTGTTGGCGGCGGCGCCGAAAGAGGTTGAGCCTACGGCCCTCGTGGCCGCCGTCGCCGTTGGTGACGACCTCCACTGGATTCTCGACGACGCGCAACGCGAGGTGTTGCTGCGCCTGACTCCGGGCGCCTTCGCTGGCGACCGTGCAACCTGGGGGATCGTCCTCGCCCAGGCCTGGGCGCTGCGTGGGGACCAGGCCAAGGTCCGCGAGTACGCCGAGGAGGCGCGGAAGGGCTTCGCCGCTCAATCGGCAGAGAACCCGCGGGATCCGGGGTCCCACCTCTTTCTGGGCCTGGCCCTCGCCTACCTGGGTCGCGGGGCCGAGGCGGTCCGCGAGGGAGAGAGGAGCGTCGCGCCCCTACCGATCACGAAGCACTCTGTCACCGAGCCGTACGTCCAGCACCAGCTCGTGCGGATCCACATCCTCGTCGGAAACCACGAGAAGGCGCTCGACCTCCTGGAGCCGCTGATGAGAGTCCCCTATCACCTCACGCCCGGCTGGCTGCGCATCGACCCCAACTTCGATCCGCTCCGCGGCAACCCGCGCTTTGAGAAGCTCGCGCACGGACCGTGACCCGCGCCGTCGCTCCGGATCAACGATCAGAGGCACCGACGTGATCGGCCAGACGGTCTCGCACTACCGCATCCTCTCCGAGCTGGGCGGCGGCGGGATGGGGGTGGTGTACGAGGCCGAGGACCTGAACCTGGGCCGGAAGGTCGCGCTGAAGTTCCTGCAGGAGGCGCTCGAGAGCCGGGAGGCAACCGAGCGGTTCCGGCGCGAGGCGCGCGCGGCCTCGGCCCTCAATCACCCTCACATCTGCGTGGTGTACGACCTCGGCGAGCACGAAGGAAAGCCGTTCATTGCCATGGAGCGGATGCAGGGCCAGACGCTCAAGCACGTCATCTCGGGTCGGCCCTTGCCCAGCGAGCAGTTGTTGGAGCTGGGGTCCCAGGTGGCGGACGCGCTGGAGGCGGCGCACAGCGCAGGGATCCTGCACCGGGACCTCAAGCCAGCGAACGTGTTCGTCACGGACCACGGAGAGGCGAAGCTCCTGGACTTCGGCCTGGCGAAGGTGCTGGGGGACGTGGCGGAAGGCTCGGAGGCGCCGACGGCGGAGCACCTGACACGACCGGGTTCGACGCTGGGGACGGTCGCATACATGTCGCCGGAGCAGGCGCGAAGGGAGACGCTTGACGCGCGGAGCGACCTCTTCTCGCTGGGTGTAGTGCTTTTCGAGATGGCGACGGGCCGCCTGCCGTTCGAAAACAAATCGACCGCGGAGGTCTTCAAGGGGATCCTGGCCGACGCACCGGCTTCTCCGAAGAGCCTCAACGCGGAGGTCTCTCCGGAGCTCGAGCGGATCATCCTCAAGGCCCTGGAGAAGGATCGAGGCCTGCGTTACCAGCACGCTGCAGAGATGCGGGCGGACCTGAAGCGGCTGCTTCGGGACATGGCTCCGACTCGGGCGCCGGTTGCGACGAGTGGGCGCGGGTCGCCGGGCCGCACCCTGCGACGCGGGCTCGTCGGGGGCGCTGTCGTGGCGGTCTTGGCTCTGGCGCTGGGCGCGGTGTGGCTCGCGCGGCGCGGAGGCGGCGCCCAGGGCGCGCCCACCAGCTCTTCGGGTTCGAAGCGGATGGCGGTGCTTCCCTTCGTGAACCTGGGCGCGGCGGAGGACGAGTACTTCGCGGACGGGATGACGGACGAAGTACGCAGCAAGCTGGCTGGGCTGTCCGGCATCGAGGTCATCGCGAGCGCCAGCGCGAGTCAGTACAAGGCCACGACCAAGCCGCCCGAGCAGATCGCCAAGGAGCTTGGGGTCGGTTATCTCCTGGTCGCCAAGGTCCGATGGCAGAAGTCCGGGCAGAAGAGCCGGATCCGCCTGACGTCCGAGCTGGTGGAGCTGGGAAGCGGAGCCGCGCCGACGACGCGCTGGCAGGAGACGTTCGAAGCCGACCTCTCCGACGTGTTCCGTGTGCAGGGGGAGATCGCCACCAAGGTGGCGCAGTCGCTGGAAGTGACGTTGTCCGGGACGGAGCGCGGACTCCTCACGGCACGTCCCACGTCGAACCTCACGGCCTACGACGCCTACCTCAAGGGGCGGGAGGTCGAGAAGATGGGCGGTCCGTGGCGACGAGCGGCGGCACATTACGAGCAGGCGGTGGCGCTGGAGCCCAGCTTTGCCCTGGCCTGGGCCCGGCTCTCCGTCAGCCGTTCCTGGATTTACAGCGGTTACGGCCGTGTGGGCTCTACGGAAGAGGCGGATGAGGCACGGAAGGCGGCGGAGCGGGCCATGGAGTTGGCACCCACCATGCCCGAAGGGCACCGTGCACTCGGGGTCTACTACAACCGCGTCAGGGGTGACCGCGAAAAGGCCCTCGAGGCGTATCGGCGGGGGCTGAGCCTCGCCCCCAGCGACGCGGAACTCCTCCTCGGCGTAGGCCGCATCGAGCGCCATCGCGGGCGGTGGGAGGAGGCCCTCGCGCACATGCGTGGGGCTCGGGAGCTCGACCCCCGCTCATGGGAGTGCGAGCGGGTGCTGGGGGCCACTCTCCTCCGGCTGCGCCGCACCGGCGAAGCGCGTGAAGCGATCGAGCGGGGCCTCCTCGGTGCGCCGGCGAACCCCTACTTGCTGATCCTGAAAGCGATGACGTTTCTCCAGGAAGGGAGCCTCGCGAGGGCGCGATCGGTGTTGGCCGGGGCACCGAAAGAGGTGGAGCCTACGGCCTTCGTGGTCCACGTGGCCGTTGAAGACGAGCTCTACTGGGTGCTGGGCGACGAGCAGCTCGACCTGTTGCTGCGCCTGACGCCGGCGGCGTTCGACGACGACCGCGGGGCCTGGGGGATCGTGTTGGCGCAGGCGTGGGCGCTCCGCGGGGACCAGGCGAAGTGCCGCGAGTACGCTGAGGAGGCGCGAAAGGCCGCCGCGCAGAGCGCGGATGCCCGGGGCGCGGAGCCCGACGTCGTCTTGGGCCTGGTGCTCGCCTACCTGGGGCGCAAGGCCGAGGCCGCCCGCGAGGCAGAGAGGACGGTGGCGCTCAGGCCGATCGAGAGCGAACCTCTCGATGGCCCGTACATGCAGCACCAAGTCGTGCGAATCTACATCGTAATCGGCGACCACGAGCGCGCATTGGATCTACTGGAACCGTTGCTGAAGGTCCCCTACTACCTCACGCCCGGCTGGCTGCGCATCGACCCCAACTTCGATCCGCTCCGCGGCAACCCGCGCTTCGAGAAGCTCGCGCACGGGACGTAGGGAACGGCCGACCTATCGGCCCTTGGCGCCCGCGCCCTCGAGGGCCCGGTCGACCGCATCCTGGAAGCGGCTGTCGCCGATGCGCAGCAGCAGGCGTCGCGCTTCCTCGCGGCGGCCGAGGGCGACGAGGCACAGGGCCCGGTCGTAGCGCGCCTCGGGCGCGAGCAGCCATCCATCCGCGGCTGCGGCCAGCTCGTCGAGGAGGCGGAGGGCCTCCGCGGGCCGGCCGTCGTCGAGGGCGGCCGCCGCCCGCGCGAAGGCCTCGGGGATCGGCTCGTCCTCTCCGGGCGCGAGGCCGCTCGGCAGGAGCGCCGGCTGAGGCGCGGGTGGGCGCCAGTCGGGCGGCAGCCGGTTCCAGCCGGGGCGCGGCACGGTCTCGGACAGGTCCCGCCGCACGAGCGCCTGCCTCACGGGCTCGAGGCTGGCGGCGAACGGAGGCCGCACGATCGCGACGGAGAAGCCGCCGCGTGCGATCGCCACGACCGACGGCGCCGGCCAGCCCAGCGCGTCCGCACGGCCCACGCCGACGAGGTAGGGCCAGCGGTGCCGATAGGACGCGACGACGGACCGCAGGCCCGCGTCCTGTTCCGGCTCCGCCGCCATCAGCCAGAGCCGGACCGGCGGCTTCACGAGGCCACGAAGGTCGATCAAGTCGGCCGAGCACGTCCGGCACGCGGCGTCGGCCACGTAGACGAGCGTGAGGCCCTCGGCCTCCGCCCGCGCCGGCTCCCCGGTCGAGAGGCGCGCGCGGTCGGGCAGGCGCAGGGGCGACTCGACGAGCGTCGGGCGGGCAGCTCCTGCGATCGCCTGCAGCCGCGCGCGGTCGAGCGCCGCCTGCAGCGACGGCAGTCCGACGAGGTCCGCGGCCTCCCCCGCCGCGAGCAAAGCCTCGGCGCCCAGCTCGGCGCCGCCGCCGAGAAGAACGTGAAGCGCCTCGCGCCCCTGTCCGGCCTGGACGAGCGCCCGACCGAGACGCAGGCGGGCGTCTGCGCCCCGGGGATCGAGCAGCACGGCGCGACCCAGGTGTCGTCTCGCGGCCTCGGCCTTTCCGCTCCGGGCCAGCGCCTCCCCCATCGCCGCGAAGAGCCTCGCGCGATGCTGCCGGTACTCGTTCCGCGCCGCCACGAACTCGTCCTCGACGACCTCGCCCTTGCGCCCCGCCTTGACGAAGAGGCTCGGGTCGAACTCGGCGGTCAGGCTCAGCGCGCGGCGCGCCGTGGCGACCGCGTCGGCCGGCCGCTCGGCGGCGATCCGAAGGGCCTCGGACGCCAGCCGCTCCGCCTCGGCCACGGGAGCGGGCGTCGAGGCGCTCGCCGCGAGCGCGAGGAGAACGGGCAGCATCGGCTATCGAAGGAAGCGGTAGGCCGCGCAGGACGCGTTGCCCAGCACGGTCAGCAGCGGGAGCAGGAGCGCGAGCCCGGCCGCGCCCCGCGCCGCGAGCTGTCCCTGCTCGTCGGCGACGACTGCGGCCGGCAGGCTGTCGACGAGCACGGCGTGGTCCGGATTCTCGGGATGGAAGAGGACGGTCTCGCGGCGCTCGTCGCGGAGCCCCTGCGGATCCGTGGTCGTCTGCGACACCCGGTGCCTGAGGCCGTCGGTCCCGGCGAACTCGAAGATGAGCCGGAAGACCGGCCGGTCGTTGATCTCCATGCTCGTGCCCTCCTGGGACACGAACTCTGCGGCGCCTGCCTGGCCGGAGCGCAGGAGCCGCAGCCGGCGCAGGCCCGAGCGCAGGCCGAGGCCGGCGAGCAGCGCGCCGAGCGCCGGGAAGATCACGACGAAGCCGGCCCCCGGGCCGAACGTCGCGCTCCGCATGCCTTGGATCCGCGACGTCAGCGGTCGCAGCGTCAGGTACTCGACCGTGACCGCGGCGCCGACTGCGGGCGGGCCGCCAGTCACGTACGACACGCCGTCGAGGTCCGCGCCGTCGGGCCCGCGGTAGGAATAGCCCACGGCGTGGACCGGCACGTCTCCCTCGCTCGCGCCTGTCTCGCGCGCCGACGTCACCCGCCCTTCGACCCGGTCCACGTCGCCTCGGAACAACACCGGCGACAAGAGGTCGGCGTTCAGGACGAAGGCCCACACGAACGGCGACGTGAAGGCCAGCAGCACCCAGCCCGCGAGCCCGAGGGGAGGACCGAAGAGGGCGAGAGCTCGGAGGCCGAGCGGCAAGGACCGCGGCGGCGGCGCCAGGCGATCGAAGTTGGGGCGGCTCACGCCCGCGCCTTGAGCCTCTCCAGGCGGCGCTCGGCCTCGTCGAGCGTCGCGTCCTTCTTGCAGAACGCGAACCTCACCTGGCGGCGGCCATCGCGGGCGTCGTCGTAGAAGGACGAGCCCGGCACGACGGCGATGCCGATCTCCTGGACCAGGAAGCGGGAGAAGGCCACGTCGTCGTCCCATCCCAGGCCCGAGATCTCGGTCATCGCGTAGTACGCGCCCCGCGGCCTGTACGCCCGGAAGCCGGCCGCCTCCACCATGGCGAGCAGGCGCTCGCGCTTGCGCGCGTACCCGGAGGCCAGCTCGCCGTAATAAGCGTCGGGCAGCGCGAGGGCCAGGGCGCCGGCCTCCTGCAGCGGCGCCGCCGCGCCGACGGTGAGGAAGTCGTGCACCTTGCGGATCGCGTCGGTCAGCGGCGGCGGCGCGATCGCCCAGCCCACGCGCCAGCCGGTCACGCTGTACGTCTTGCTCATCCCGTTGATCGTGATCGTGCGCTCCTTCATGCCGGGCAGCGAGGCCAGGGCCACGTGGACGGCGTCGTCGAACAGGATGTGCTCGTAGATCTCGTCGGTGACCGCGACCGCGTCGTGGGCCTGGCACAGCTCGGCGATGAAGGCGAGCTCCTCGCGGCTGAACACCTTTCCGGTCGGGTTGTTCGGAGTGTTGACGATGATCGCGCGGGTCCGGGGACCGAAGGCGCGCCGGAGCTCGTCGGGGTCGAAGCTCCAGTCGGGCGGCCGCAGCTTCACGAAGCGCGGCTGCGCGCCCGAGAGGATCGCGTCGGGCCCGTAGTTCTCGTAGAAGGGCTCGAACACCACGACCTCGTCGCCGGGGTCGAGGAACGCCAGGAGCGCGGCGATCATCGCCTCCGTCGAGCCGCACGTGACGGTGATCTCGCGCTCGGGGTCCACCGGAACGCCGTAGAGGCGCTGGAACTTCGCCGCGATCGCGTCGCGCAGGGACTTCGCTCCCCAGGTGATCGCGTACTGGTTCACGTCCCCGGCGATGGCGCGGCGGGCCGCCTCCTTCACCGCTTCCGGGGCCGCGAAGTCGGGGAAGCCCTGGGACAGGTTCACCGCGCCATGGAGCTGCGCGAGCCGCGTCATCTCGCGGATGACGGACTCCGTGAAGCGGCGCGCCTTCTGCGAGGGGCGGGCGCTCATGACACGGGGGACGGCTTCACCGGCGTCAGTATGGACGAAGCGAGCAGGGTCATGTCGGGGGGAAGGGGGCGCGAGAGGTCCACGTGGCCGGCCAGCGTCTCGGCCGGGCGGTCGTCCACGAGGATCTGCACGCGCCGGATGGCCGGAAAGTTCACGGTGACGGAGTTCACGATCGAGTACACGCTGCGCAGCTCCTCGCTCACGCCGCCGGCGTGTCCCTGGGTCGCCTCGCTCGAGAGGTCGACGTAGGCCACGCCGCGCGCGGTGACGAACACCTCGAGGACCCGGGTCGCGGCCGGCAGCGTCGGAAGCAGCTCCGAGCCGGGCTTCGGCCCCTTCACCAGCTCTTCGACCACCGTCCGGAGCTGGCGCGACAGGTCCGAGGAGAAGGCCAGCTCCCGCTCCTCCATGACCAGGCCGGGCTCGGCGGCCGAGTTGAAGAAGAGGCGCACGTTGATGGAGCGCCGCGCCTCGCCCGGTTCCTCGGCGGCGGGCTCGGCCGCCGCCTCGCCCATCGTCTCGTCCACCGGCGCGACCACCTCCTGGCGGAACAGGCGTGACCAGCGCGGCGCGCTCAGGGTGGCTCCCGCGAGGAGGAGGAGCAGGCCGAGGATGGTGGCGAGGTTCGCGGTCCGCCGTGTCACTGTGCGCCGGGAGCTCGTCCGGAGAGGCTCGCCGCGCGGCTGCGGTCCGACTCGAAGCGGGAGATGCCGCGCAGGAGCGCCGCGGCCACTCGGCCCTGCCACGCCTCCGAGACGAGCTGCTTCTCCTCGTCGGCGTTGGTGATGAAGGCAACCTCGACGAGGATCGCCGGCATCCCGGCTCCCACCAGGACCCGGAAGGGGGCCTGCTTGATGCCGCGCCCCTGGCTGCCGGTGATCTCGGCCAGCTCCTCCTGGATGCGCGAGGCCAGCGCGGAGGAGTCCTCGAGATGCGCGGCCTGGGCCATGTCCCACAGGATCAGCGACAGGTCCGAGCCCTCCGGCGCCGCGGCCAGGACCGCCGCGCCCTCGGCCTGCGCCAGGCGCCGGCTCTCGTCGTCCGAGGCCTGGTAGGAGAGGAAGTACACCTCGCTGCCCCGCGCGCCCTGGGCGCGGCTGGCGTTGCAGTGGATGGACACGAACAGGTCGGCCTTGTAGTTGTTCGCCACCGCCGTGCGGTCGTCGAGCCCGAGCGGCTCGTCCCGCTCCCGGGTGAGGAACGCCTGGTAGCCGAGGCTGTTCTGGATGGAGGCGCGCAGCCTGCGCGCGATCGCCAGCGTCACGTCCTTCTCCATGGTGCCGCCGGGACCCACGGCGCCGACCTCGTCGCCGCCGTGCCCCGGGTCGATGACGATCGTCCGCACGGCCGACGGCGGCGGCGGTGAGCCCCGCGGCGCAGGCGCCGGGGCGGGGGTCGGCGCTCCCTCCTTCCGGACGGCGGACGCCGCCGCGCGGAACTCCAGCACGAGCCGCGGCGGCCCGTCCTGCTCCTGGACCTGCACGTCGAGGAAGCGTTTGCCTGGCGTGATCGCGAAGACGTTGTCGCGACCTCCCAGGTACTGGACCCAGTCCACGATCCCGCCCGTGAGGCGCTCCTGGGTGAAGGTCGTGTCCACGAGGTCGCGGGCGATCTTCACGGCGACCTTGCCCTGCTCCTGCTCGACGCGGAACGGCACCTTCTCGGTGGCCGAGAGCACGACGCGCACGACGTCCCCCGACACGAAGGTGTTCACCGTGACGCGCGGCGCCCCGACGTTGCCCAGGACGAGGACGCGAGAGGCCGCCCGCCACTCGCTGCGCACGCCCAGGAGCGGCCCGAGCAGCCGGGGCACGGCGTCGACCGGCAGGAGCCACTGGCCTGCCTCGTGAAGGGCGGGCGCGGAGAGCAGCCGCAGGTCGCCGCCCACCGAGGCGAGGCTCTTCTTGTTGTAGAGCGTGGCCTCGCGCCCCTGATAGACGAGCGTGACGGACTGTCCCGGGGACGCCGAGCGCAGCGCGACGCCGAACCCTGAGATCACCGACTCGAGGGACAGCATCTCGACGTCGCCCCGCGGAAGAACCAGGAGCTCGCGGCGCTGACCCTCGGTCAGCAGCACCAGCGGCTCGGCAGGGGCGGCGAGGGCGCTCTTGGGGAGAAGGAGGAAGGCGGCGGCGACCGTCCAGCGCGTCACCGGATCGGATCTTAGCACGCCGACAATGCGGTCCGGTCCGCCGCGCGGGCTACTGCCTGGCCCGGCCCAGCACCGCGAGCGCGTCGTCGCCGAAATACTTCACGACGAGGCGGCTCCAGCTCCCCGTCTTGCGAAGGTTGCCGAGGTACTCGTCGAGGGCTCGCAGCAGCTCCGGCTCCCCCTTGCGCAAGGCGTAGGCGGCGCGACCGGGAGTGCCGAGGAAGAGGCCGGCCTGGAGCTCGCGATCCTTGCGGATGGCGAGGCTCGCGTCCACGAGGGAGACCACCGTCGCGGCGAACCGCTTCGCCTTGAGGCCGTCGAGGGCGTCGCTCAGCTCGGCCACGCTCTCGGTCTGGGCCGCGGGCACGCCCGCTGCGGCGACGGCCTCCGCCCAGCTCGTCCCCTTGACGACGCCCACGCGCGCGGCGCGCAGCTCCTCGAGCTTCACGATGGCCGGCTGCGGCTTGCGCGTCAGCACCACGAGGCGCGTCGGCAGCACCTCGCCGGTGAAGGCGATCTGCCTGCGGCGCGCCTCCGTGTCGACGAGGCCGACCAGCACGTCGCCCTCGCCCTTGACGAGCGCCCCGATGATGGCCTCGAAGGGCCGCACCACGGTCTCGACGCGGATGCGCTGGAGGCCGGCGAAGCCGTCCAGGACCTCGCGATCGAAGCCGGGCGCGCCGCCCGGGGCGAGGGCGTACATCTCCGGCTGCTCGTCGGCGGACACCAGCACGCGCAGCGTGCCGCGCGCCTTGACGTCGCCGAGCTCGGCGCTGGCGGGAGCGGCGGCGACGATCGCCAGCCCGAGAGTCAGCGCCTTATTCACCAGGGCTCCGCGAGGGTTCAGGCGAGCAGCATCGGCAGCGGCTTGAGCTCGCGCTTCAGCGGATCGAGGGCAAGGCCGAGCGCCTCCAGGGTGAAGGCCCCGAGCAGCACGCTGTCGCCCGGTTCCCCGAAGATCACGTCGGCCACCCCAACGCGCTCGCCATGGCGGAAGACGGCGCCGCCCTTCTTGCGGCGTATCTTCTCTCCGTTTGCCAGGCGGAACTCCTGCTCCGTGAGCGGACGGATGCCGAGCCGGTCGAGGATCTCCGCAGGCACCACGGAATAGATCGCTCCCGAGTCGATCAGGAACTCGATCCGTTCCGTGACCTCGGGCGACGCGGGGTTCCCCACCTCGAGCTCGAGGACTGTCAGGCCCACCTGCTGCCTCCCGAGCGCATCATAGCGCTGGTGGCCGTCGCAGGGGGTCCTGTACATGCTAGACTTGAAATCGAATGTGGGGGCGCCACGGTTTCGACGGGAACTGTGACCCCGGGAGATGCAGGTCGAGCGTGCTTACCGGCTCGTAAATCCGGTGGGAAACCAATAGCTGCCAACGATAACTTGGCGCTGGCTGCCTAACTAGGCAACCCGTCCTTCCGGGGCCCCGCCCGCGGGACTCGGAAAGGGCGTCATCAAAGCGGGCTGGCCCTGGCCTTCGGTCCGTAGGCGAAAGGCGAGATCAATCGGACTAGCCGCCGCCGGTTTCGTCCGGCCTCTACGGCGACGGCGAAATGCCAGGTCGGACTAAACCTGTAGGCTCTCCCGCAGGCTCGTTTCCGGACGCGGGTTCGACTCCCGCCGCCTCCACCAACCTACCTACGCCACGGCGATGCGCGAGCCGGAGTCGCCGCGCCGCACCTCGACGCGGGCCGGGAGGCGTTCCGCCAGGGCCTGGAGGTGCGTGACGACGCCCACCATCCGCTGCCCGCCGTGGAGCTCGTCCAGGGCGTCTATGACCTGGTCGAGGGCGTCGGCGTCGAGGGAGCCGAAGCCCTCGTCGAGGAAGAGGCTCTCGAGGGCCTCGCCGGCGCGACCCTCCGATGCGAGGGCGGCCACGCGCTCGGCCAGCCCCAAGGCCAGCGAGAGGGACGCGAGGAACGTCTCGCCGCCGGACAGCGTCTTCACCGAGCGCCGTCCGCCCGCGTTCCAGTGGTCCTCGACGACGAAGTCCTGGTCCTTCCACAGGAGAGAGTAGCGGCCTCGCGAGAGCGCCATGAGATGGCGGGTGGCGTCCTCGGCGAGGACGCCCAGAGCCTCCTCCTGGACCCAGGCGAGGAACTGATCGGCCTTCAGGTGGCTGGCCAGCGCGCCGAGCAGGCCGGCTTCCCTGTCCAGGGCCCCCTTCCGCCCCCGGAGCTCGTCCGCGCGCGCCGCGTCCTGGGCCAGACGCTCCGCCTCGGCGCGCAGGCGCGCCGCCCGCGCCGCCGCCTCCTGAGCCGTCTTCTGCGCGGCCGTCAGCCGGGTGTCCAGTTCGGCGACCATCGCCTCCGGCTCGCCGAACGCCTCGAGCGCCTCGCGCAGCTCGCGCTCCGCCTCCGTCCGACTCCTCCCGATCGCCGCGAGCCGCGCTGCGGCGTCCTTCGCCCCTCCCTCGGCCCGCGCACGCTCGGATTCGTGTCCGGCGGCTTCCTTCTCGATGCGCCGGAGGTCTCTCTCGAGCCGCTCCCGGTCCGCGCGCGCGGCTTCGAGAGCGCGCAGCGCATCGGCCACGTCCCGCAGCAACGTGTCCGGCGCGTCCAGCCGCGCCGCCTCGAACAGCGCTGCAAGTGGCTTTCGGAGCGCTTCGACCGCCGTCCGCGCCGCCACGGACTCCCGGCGCAGGCGCACGGCCTCTCCCCCGACCTGCCGCGCCTCGGCCGCCGCGCGCTCGGCCGCCACGCGCGCCTGGTCGAGGGCGCGCCGCGCCGCCGCGCCGGCGGCACGCGCCTTCGACACCGCGGCCTCGGCCCCATCGAGCGCCGGAGCCGAGCCCTTCGGCAGCCTCTTCACCACCTGCTCGCACACCGGGCACGGCTCGTCCTTCCGAAGCTGGCGGCGCAGGGCGTGCGCCGCGTGCCGGCGCTGGGCCTCGTCCCTGGCCGCCTCTGCCTCGGCCAGGGCGTTCACCGCCTGGGCCTCGCTCGTCTCGGCCGAAGCGACCTCGGCCGCAGCCGTCGCGGAAGCGGCCTCGGCTCCCGCGCACGCTGTGGCGTTCGCCTCCACGTCGCGGGCCAGGGCATCGGCCCGCGCGGCTGCCGCGACGAGCTGCTCGATCCGCGGCCGCGCCTCGGTGAGGGCGAGGTGCCGGCCCGGGTCGTCCGCGACGGCCGCCAGGGCCCGGGCGGCACGACCCGCCTCCGCCGCCAGCGTCCGGGCGCGCTCCCCGGCCGCGGCCAGCGCCGATTCGAGGCCGCGGCGCCTGGCTTCCTCGGCCTCGGCCTCGCGATCGAGCCGCTCGAGGTCGCGCCGCGCGTCTCGAACGCGCTGTGCGACCTTTCGCGCCGCGGTCAAGGCGCCCACCGCCCGCTCCGACTCCTCGCGCCGCGCTTCGGCCTCTCGAAGCTCCTGTCGCCGCGCCGCCACCGCCTCGGCGCCGGCGCCCGCCAGCGTCGTCTCGAGCTCCCGGCCCAGGAACTCCGCCTGCCGGCGCGCGCCCGCGGCCTTCGCGTTCGCCAGCTCGAGCATCCGCCGGTAGACGTCGAGGTTGAGCAGCGCGACCAGGATCTTCCGGCGCTCCTCTGGCTTGCCCTTGAGGAAGGCGTCGAACTGGCCCTGGGGCAGCACGACCGAGCGGACGAAGGCGTCGTAGTCGAGCCCGAGCAGCCGCTCGACCTCGGCGGCGACCTCGCTCGCGCGGTCGGCGAGACCGACGGCGAGGCCGTTCTCGATGCGCTCCAGCCGGAACTGCGGCTGGCCCGAGGTGCGCACCGTGCGCGCGATGCGGTAGTCCGCCTCTCCGATGCGGAAGTCGAGGCGCACGCTCATGCGCTCGGCGCCGTGGCTGATGAGCTGCTTGTACTCCTTGGCGACGCGCGGCACCTGGCCGTACAGGGCCAGCACCATGGCGTCGAGGAGCGACGACTTGCCGGCGCCGGTCGGCCCGGTGATCGCGAACAGGTCGAGGCCGTCGAAGTCCACGACGACCTTGTCGCGGAAGGACGTGAAGCCCTCGACCTCGAGACGCAGCGGCCTCATGCGCGCGCGGCCTCCTCGTGCAGGCGCCGGAACAGCTCCAGCAGCTCGGGCGGCGGAGGAGCGCCGTCGCGCTCGGCGCAGTAGGCGGCGAAGAGCTGCTCCGGACCCTGCTGGCGCATGGCCTTCGCGCGGCCCTCGCCGGCGAGCTTTTCGCGCGGGAACTCGACCGCCACCTCCAGCGCGTTGGGGAGCAGCTCCCTGACGTGCTCAGCGATCCCCGGCGTCGGCACGACCACCCGGACCGTGACGCGCAGCCAGGCGTCCCCCACCGTCTTCGCCGCCGCGCGGATCTCCTGGAGCGTCCCGCTCAGCTCGCGCAGCTTCCGTCCGGACGAGAGCGGCGCCGATTCCACGTGCGGCGGCAGGCCCGGCTTCGCCTCGACGAGCACGACGCGCTTGTCCTGCTCCTGCTCCCCGAAGTCCAGCTCGAGCAGCGAGCCCGAATAGCAGGTCGCCGCCCGGGCGCGGATCTCCTGCGGCCGGTGCAGGTGGCCGAGAGCGATGTAGGCGACGTTGCCCGGCAGTTGTGCCGCGTCGAGGCCGTAGACCTCGCCGAGGTGCAGCGGACGGACGCCGGTGCCCACGCGGGCGCCCTGGATGAAGACGTGGGCCATGAGCAGGTTGACCGTGGCCGGCGTGAGCGGGCGCGTCAGCGCATGGAGCATCTTCTCGATGCCCGTCGTGTAGGCCTCGTACCACTTCTCCTCGGGGCCCATCACCTGACAGGCGTCGAACAGCCGCCGCTCGGGCACGAACGGCAGCGCGGCGATGCACGCTTCCTCCCGGCCGTCGCGGCTCTGGAGGCCGACCACGCCGCCCTCCGAGGGCCGCCGCACCTCGGAGCGAACGTGGATGCGCATGCTCTCCAGGAGCCGCGACAGCGCGCCGAGGCGCTTGGGATGGTCGTGGTTGCCCGCGATCACGACCGCGGCGATCCCCTCCGCGTGAAGGCGCGCGAGGACGTCGAACACCAGGCGCTCCGCGTCGGGCGGCGGCGCCGTCGAGTCGAAGACGTCCCCGGCCACCAGGACGGCGTCCACCTTCGCGTCGGCGGCGAGAGCGGCCACCTCGTCGAGTGCAGCGGCGAACTCGTCCTGGCGCGAGCGACCCCGGAGCGTCTTGCCGACGTGCCAGTCCGACGTGTGCAGGAAGCGCACGCTGAAGGCTACCCCGCCCGGTCGCCCTACGGGGTCCGCCGCGGGGCGGGCAATCCCATCTCTCTCAGATGCTTTTCTCCGCCGCGGGCGTTGAGCTGCCAGTACGCCAGGCGTGTCGAGCCGAGCAGCACGGCGTCCTCGCCCTGGTCCGTCGACCAGCGCACGAGCCGATAGGGCGGCTTCGCCTCGAACAGGAAGGTGGTCGTCGTCCCGCCCTCCTCGGCGACCGTCCACTCCGTGACGTCGAAGCGGCCCGCCGGGACTTCCTCGGCTCGCGTCCGGTCCGAGCGCCGGATGCTGGCGCGGCCCCAGGCCAGGCGCCGATGCGCCAGGCGCGCGGAGAGCAGCGTGGGCAGGTAGGCGACCACGCGCGTCTCCCCCGGCTTCAGGTACGTCGCGCCCCAGCCGCGGAGGAGGATCGGGAGCGCGTCCCCGTACACGCCTCCGGGCGGGATGGCGAGCTCCTCGCGACCGTCCGCCTCGCCGTCGAAGTAGCTGTGGTGGACGCCCTCGACCTTGGCGGACCGCGGCAGGAGCTGGTGCCACACCTGGCCGCACCAGTCCTGGCTCGAGAAGCTCACCTTGGCCACCGGCCAGCCCGCCGCCACCCGCGCGAACACCGACGTCAGCACGTTGTAGTCGTAGATGCCCGTCTGGAAATCGCGAACGGCGTTGAGCTTCAGGACGGGATGGACGTCGCTCGCCGGGTGGCGGCCCGGGTCGGCCTTGACCCGCAGCGACTCCGAGAAGTCCTCGGTCACATAGATGAGGACCGCCGTCCCGGGGCGCGGCTCCCCGTAGCGGGGCTGGGTGAGCCTGTAGCCGTTGAGCTCGGCCTTGCCGTCGCCCCAATGGGCCCAGAAGTCGTCGGCCGCGGCCGGGAGCGCCGCGAAGAGAACGGCCAGGATCGTCGACCTCACGCTCGCACCTCCACTCCGCGCTTCTCGCACAGGGGCTCGATCGGGCAGCGCGCGCACGACGGACGGGGCCGGCACGCCTCCTTGGCGAGCCGTACGAGCTGCGCATGGTAGTCGTTGAACAGGTTCGCATCGCGCGGCAGGCGCCGGTGGAAGAACGCCTGGACCGCCTCGTAGCTCTCGCCGCCCCGGAGCAGGCCGAGACGCTCGAAGACGCGGCGCGTGTAGGCGTCGACGACGAAGAACGCGTGGCCCGCCGCGTACAGAAGGATCGCGTCGGCGGTCTCCGGCCCGATTCCCGGCACGTCCAGGAGCTGTCGTCGCAGGCGCATGGGCTCCTGACGGGCCATCCGCGCCACCCGTCCGCCGAATTCCCGCCCGAGCAAGTCCAGAAACGCGCGGACGCGGCGCGCCTTGACGCGGAACGTCCCCGACGAGCGCAAGAGGGGCGCCAGCCGAGATGCGGGCAGCGCATCCAGCGCACGGAAGCTCAGCAGGCCCCGGGCGCGCAGTCCGCGGAGCGTCCTCTCCGCGTTCGCCCACGCCGTGTTCTGGGTCAGGATCGCGCCGAGGCACACCTCGAAGCTCGTCCGTCCGGGCCACCAGCCCGCCGGACCGTAGGACCGCCGGAGGCGCCGGTAGACGGCCAGCGGACGCGGGCTCATCGTGGGCACGATACCGGAAAATTGACATCGCGGAGGGCCATCCTCCATAATCGCGAAGCGCGCGTAAGTCCAGACGAGGCCGTGATTTCGACGTTCACGCCGAGGGTGAGATGAGCCTGGAAGACGAACTCAAGGCAAGAGCGCTCGCGCTGATCAGCCAACAGATGGCCAACTGGGTGGTCGACATCCAGCGCCAGATCCAGGAGCACCAGGGCAACCTCGTCCGCGCCCTCGACGAGCTCTCCGAATCCACTGCCCGCTACGACGAGAAGATCGACGAGGCGTCCATCGCGCAGGCGATGGCCGAGGCGCTGGCCTCCGCGCCGCCCCCGGCCCCGGCGGCCGGTCCGGGGATGGACCGCCTCCGGGCGTCGCTCGGCGAGATCGAGAAGGGCACGAGCCTCTCGGAGGTGCTGACGTACCTCGTCAACGAGGTCTCGCGCTACGCCGAGCGCACGGCCATGTTCATCGTGAAGGGGCCCAGCGCGATCGGCTGGTACGCGAAGGGCGTCGAGCCGGCGGACGCGGTGAAGCAGATCAGCGTCCCGCTCGCGGCCGACACGGTCTTCCGCAACGTCTCCCACTCGCGCCAGTCGATGCGCGGCCACATGGGCCACACTCCGGGCACGGCCCAAGCCATGGCGCGCCTCGGCGGGCAGCCGCAGGCGCTGCTCGCGGTGCCGCTGCTCCTGCAGCGCGACAAGCTCGCGGCGATCCTCTATTGCGACAGCGTCCAGGACGAGGTCCCGGCCGACGACGCCGCCTTGATCGAGATCCTGGTGCTGTTCGCGGCGAAGAGCATCGACCTGCTCTCGGTTCCCAAGGCCGCGCCCGCCGTGGCCCGCACCACGTCCGGGAGCACGCCCGAGCGCGCGCAGGCCATCGCCGCCGCGCCCCCCGCGCGGCCGGCGCCGCCGCCCCCACCCGCGCCACACCCGGTCGAAGACGAGGGATCCGGCACCGTCATGTTCCGGCCGGGACAGGCCCCCGCCCCGAGACCCGCTCCTCCACCTCCCCCGCCGCCGGCAGCCGAGGCCGAGTCGGGCACGGTCATGTTCAAGGCCGGCAGCATCCCCGGCATCCCGGCGAGGCCTGCGGCGCCTCCGCCGCCGCCTCCTCCGCCCAGGCCCGCGCCGCCGCCGCCGGCCGCCGCCCCGGCCATCGCTCCCGAGGACCAGAAGGCCCACGAGGACGCGAAGCGCTTCGCGCGCCTCGTGGTGAGCGAGATCAAGCTCTACAACGAGGCGAAGGTGACCGAGGGGCGCCGCCAGAGGGACCTCTACGAGCGCCTCAAGGAGGACATCGAGCGGGGTCGCGCGATGTACCAGGAGCGCGTCTCCCCGAAGGTGCGCGAAACGACCAGCTACTTCGTGGACGAGCTGGTCCGGATCCTGGCCGGCGGCGACGCGAGCGCCCTCGGCCCCATGTGAGGGGGGCCACTGCGGCCCATTCGAGACCCGTGCTCCGCTGTTGCGTGCTGTCTGCGGCGCTCCTCGTCGCCTCCGCCGTGCCGGCCGGCGCGCGCTACTGGATCGCGCCGGACCCCAAGGACGCCTCCGAGGCGGCGATTCGCGAAGCCCTCTCGAGGTCCGCGTTCGCGGGGCCCGAGGCGATCGCCGCCGCGCTGAACGCGATCGCGGACGCCGCTCCCGGCAGCCGAGCCGCCGCCCTCGCGCGGCTGGCCGCGGGCCTGGAGCTCGTCGACGCCGACAAGCCCGATGCGGCCCTCGCCGCGCTGCGTCACGACGAGGTCGCTGCCGCGGACCTTCCGGACTACGCGCTCTTCGGAGTCGCCCGAGCCCTCGAGGCGAAGAAGGACAAGGGCGCCGGCGCCGCGTACGTCGCGGCCGCCGACGCGCGGGCCGACGGCCCACTCTTCTGCGCGGCGCTCGGGCGCGGCTCCGAGCTGCTCGCCGAGAGCGGCGACACGGCGGGCGCGCTCCGGGCCCTCGAACGCTGCGTCGAGGGCTGCGCCGAGCGGCGCGCCAGCAGCCTGCTCGCGCTGGGGCGCCTTCACGAGAAGGCCCGCAGCCTCAAGTCCGCCGCCGAGGCCTACGACCGCCTCGACCGCGAGTACCCGGCCTCTGCGCAGGCCCGGTCCGTGGAGAAGACGCTGCGGGCGCTGGCTACGTACCTGCAGCCCGAGGACCCCGCCGCCCGCGACGCCCGCAGCCTCGCGAAGGCCGTGGCGCTCCTGGAGTCGGGGCAGGCGCGCGAGGCCCTCGCGATCCTTCGCGCGCTCCACGGGCGACCGCTGGCGGGCGGCGACGCCGACCGCGTGCGCACCAAGCTCGGCCGCGCCTATCTCGCGCTGAAGCGACCCAAGGACGCGGAGGCCGAGCTGCGCGCGGTCCCGGCGGACTCGCCTCACGGCGGCGAGGCGGCGTTCTACAGGGCGCGCGCCGTCGCGGCGCGCACCAGCCGTCCCGACGCGTACGAGGACGTCGCCACGGCCTTCGCGGGAGCGCCGTGGGGCGAGGAGGCGCTGCTCTCTCTCGCCAATCACTACCAGAAGGACGCCCGGGACGACGAGGCGCTGCCCTACTACCGGCGGCTGCTCGAGGGCTATCCCGACGGCCGGCACTTCGACCGCGCCGGGTGGCGCGTCGGCTGGGGCGAGTTCCGGGCCGGCGACTACGCCGCTGCGGCGACGACCCTGGAGAGGGTCGCGCGGCTCAAGCCCAAGAGCGGCTACGCCGGGGGGATGCTGTACTGGGCGGGCCGGGCCAAGGCGGGGCTCGGAGACACACCGGGCGCGCGGGCGCT
This sequence comes from Vicinamibacteria bacterium, assembly GCA_035691285.1. Lineage (GTDB taxonomy): Bacteria > Acidobacteriota > Vicinamibacteria > Fen-336 > Fen-336 > DATFEN01. The sequence goes on from DASSJI010000044.1 coordinate 19,294, forward strand.
GCTCCAGGAGGTCGTGGTCCGGTACAAGAATTCCTACCACGGCCTGCGGGCACAGGAGGCGCTGCAGCGGCTCCCGCGGGGACCGGCCCTCGACGCGGCGTCCGTCGTCCCGCTGCGCGAGGCGGGCGCGCTGCCGGAAGCCGACGTCGCCCGGGTCGAGCGCCTCCTGCTCATCGGCCGCCTCGACGCCGCGCACGACGAGCTGCGACGGCTTCCCCAGGAGCCACTGGTGCAGGCGACGCTGGCCTTCATCGATCATCGCCGCGGCCGCCTGCGGCCCGCGATGGTCTCGATGCGGCGGGCCTATCCGGACTGGATCTCCGAGCGCGGGAGCCGGCTGCCCGAGGAGGTGTGGCGCATCCTCTACCCGCTCGAGTTCGACCAGCTCCTCCGCCAGAAAGCCGCGGAGGAGTCCCTGGACGCGTCCCTGGTGGCGGGCCTCATCTGCCAGGAGTCGACCTTCGATCCCGGCGCCGTGAGCCCGGCGGGCGCCCGCGGCCTGATGCAGGTGATCCCGCCCACGGGGCGCGCCCTGGCCCGCGAGCTGCGCGTGCGCTACCGCTCGAGCGACCTGCTGAGCCCGACCACGAGCCTGGACTTCGGCACGCGGTACCTGCGCCAGCTCTTCGATCGCTTCGGCGGCCGCGTCGAGCTGGCGCTCGCCGCCTACAACGCCGGCCCCCACCGCGTGGACGCCTGGACCGCCGGGCGCCCCGACATGCCCGAAGAGGAGTTCGTGGAGAGCATCCCGTTCACCGAGACCCGCCACTACGTCATGACCGTCCTCGCGAGCCGCGAACAGTACCGCCGGCTCTACGGGCTGGGACCGAGCGCCGCGGGTTCTACGGCGACGGCGGGCGGCCGATGAGCTTCCGGATCGGCGACTTCAAGCTGAAGATCGACCCGGCCGTCCTCGGCAAGAAGGGCAGCGGGCCGCGCTTCGACGGGCGCCGTGTCGACGAGCTGCGCGAGATCGCGATCACGCGAGGCTTCAGCAAGCACGCCGAGGGCTCGGCGCTGATCGAGGTGGGCGACACCAAGGTCGTCTGCACCGCCAGCGTCGAGGAGCGCGTGCCGCCGTTCCTCAAGGGCAAGGGCGAGGGCTGGATCACGTGCGAGTACGGCATGCTGCCGCGGGCCACTTCCACGCGGACGCAGCGCGAGGCCAGCAAGGGCGCGCCTTCGGGCCGCACCCACGAGATCCAGCGGCTGATCGGCCGCTCCCTGCGCAGCGTGGTGGACCTGGCGGCGCTGGGCGAGCGCACGCTGTGGGTCGACTGCGACGTGATCCAGGCCGACGGCGGCACCCGCACGGCGTCGATCACCGGCGCCTTCGTGGCCGTCGTCGATGCCCTGCGGCGCCTGAAGGGCCAGGGCGCGTTCGTGGAGCTGCCGGTCCTCGACTTCGTCGCCGCGACCTCCGTGGGCCGCGTCGGCGGCGAGATCCTGCTCGACCTCGCCTACGAGGAGGACTCGAAGGCCGAGGTGGACATGAACGTCGTCAAGACGGGCCGCGGCCTGTTCGTCGAGATCCAGGGCACGGCCGAGAAGACGCCGTTCAGCGACGACGAGATGCGGAGGCTCCTGGCCGCGGCCGACAAGGGCATCCAGGAGCTGATCGCGCACCAGAAGAAGGCGCTCGGCGAGTTCGAGTTGAAGCGCCCCAAGCCCTAGCCCGCGTCGCGCAGGCGCGCGAGGAACTCGCGCAGGCGCGCGAAGGCCTTGCCCCGGTGGCTCACGCGATCCTTCTGCTCGCGCGCAACCTCTCCGAAGGTCCTGCCGAAGGGCGGATAGAAGAAGATGGGGTCGTAGCCGAATCCGTTCGAGCCGCGCGGCTCCTCGGCGATCCGGCCCTCCACGATCTCCGTCGCCTGGAACAGGATCTCATCGCCCCGCGCCAGCGCCACGCAGCTCGTGAAGCGCGCGCCCCGTTTC
>DASSJI010000045.1:0-11662 GCA_035691285.1 Vicinamibacteria bacterium
GCTCGTCGCCGTCGGAGCCGGCGTGCTGCTGGTTCAGCTGCGCGCCACGCCAGACGCGGCACCACCGCCCGTCGTGGCGACTGCTCCACCAGCGACCGTCCCGCCCTCGACTTCGCCGCCGGAGACGCTTCCGCCGGTTCCCTTGTCGCGGCCGCCAGCGGCGGCGGCGCTCGCGGTGCCGCGTCTGACGTCGTCGCCGCCGCGTCCCACGCCGTCGCAGCGGCCGGCGCGCCTGCCTCCACCGACGTTCGCGGCGGTGCCGACTCCCACCGCCACTCCTCTCCCCACCCCGCCGCCCACCACCGCGCCGCCGGCGGAGCCCGGCCTGCTCCAGCTCGCGGTCCGTCCCTGGGCCGAGGTCTCGGTCGACGGCCGCGTGATCGGGACGACGCCCCTCGACCGCCTGTCTCTCGCTCCGGGCGTCCACAACGTCACGCTGCGGCACCCGGGCTACCAGCCCCTCTCGCGCACGGTCACGGTCCGGACCGGAGAGACCGCGAAGCTGGTCGTGGACCTGGCCCGCGAGGGCGTGCCGCGCCAGAACTGACGATCAGCCTGCCCTTCGGCCACGACGCACGGCCAGCCATAACGCGAGCGCCAGGAGCCCCAGCGCCAGGCCGATGGCCGCGGCGAACAACGCGACCGTGGAGCCCAGGATGCTGCGGGAGTCCATCAGGGCGCCGAAGGGGAGCGCTGCGCCGGCGCGCCCGCGGGCCACGTCCTGTCGCCAGGCGACGATGTTGCCGCGCTCGACGCCGGCGGAGGCGTTCCGGTGCTCGTAGACGCGGCTCGGCAGGTGAAAGCGGACGGCCATCAGCCCGTCGCGGTCCCGCGATCCGACCTCGGGAGCCGGCTCGGGCCGCCGCCACTCTCCCTCGAGGCGCAGCCGATCCCCCACACGAGCGAGCGTGAGCCTGAGGTCGGGGAAGGCCGGCGTACCTGCGAGCCTGTTCACGTCGTCGAAGTCCGCCGCGACGAACAGGTAGGGACGGCCCTCGCGGCGCGTGAGCGTCACGCGCCGGACGCGGAGGCCGGAGCCCTCGAAGAGCACGCGGAGGCCCTCGCGAGTGACGCTGGCCTCGGGATCCTCCGTGCGCCCGACGCCCTTGAAGGCCGCCCACAGCGCCGGCCGGCCCGTGACGTGGACGGTGCCGGAGCCGTCCGTGCGCAGCCAGAACTCGTGCTCGTAATCGTACTCGTAGGCGTTGCAGGCGCGCAGCAGCGCGACGAGCGCGAGCGCCACGAGGGCGGGAGGCCGCACGGAAGCGTGGGATTGTAGTCCCCGGCAGGGCTAGAATCGCGGCCGCTCATGGCGAGCGTGGCCAAGGACGCGGTGTTCCTGATCGACGGCAGCGCGCAGTTCCACCGCGCCTACCACGCGATCCGCGGCCTCGCCACGAGCCGCGGCCTGCCCACGAACGCGACCTACGGCTTCACCACCATGCTGCGCAAGCTCCTCGAGGACCACGACCCGCGCTTCGTCGGCATCAGCTTCGACCTCGAGGGCAAGACCTTCCGCCACGAGGAGTTTGCCGAGTACAAGGCCCATCGCCCCCGGATGGACTCGGAGCTCCAGGTCCAGATCCCCTACGTGCGGCGCGTCTGCGAGGCGTTCCGCCTGCCGATCCTCGAGGTCGCCGGGTACGAGGCCGACGACGTCATCGCGACCTTGGCGAAGAAGGCCGTTTCCGGGGGTCGCAAGGTCGTGGTCGTGTCCGGAGACAAGGACCTCCTCCAGCTCGTCGACGGGGACGTCCTGGTCCTGAACCCCGGTCGCGAAGGCACGGGTGCAACGCTCTACGACCGGGCGCGAGTCGAGGAGAAATGGGGCGTGCCCCCGGAGCGGGTGGTGGACGTTTTGGCCCTGGTGGGAGACGCCGTCGACAACGTGCCGGGCGTCCCGGGCATCGGCGAGAAGGGGGCGCGGGACCTGGTGCGGGAGTTCGGGCCGGTCGAGGAGGTGCTGGCCCACGCCGAAGCGGTGAAGCGGGCGAGCTACCGCGAGGGGCTCAGGGCCCACCGCGAGGACGCCCTGCTCTCGAAGCGCCTGGTGACCTTGCGGACGGATGCGCCGATCGAGCTGGACCTCGAGCTTCTGGAGCGCCGCGAGCCCGACCGCGAGCGGGCCCACGCGCTGTTCGGCGAGCTCGAGTTCGTCGCGCTCGCCAAGGAGTACGCGCCCGAGCGCCGGGCGCCCGCCGCCGGTGCGACGGTGGTGCGCGACGCCGCCCAGCTGCGCGACGCGCTCGCGGCCGCGCGGAGGGCCGAGAGGCTCGCCCTGGCCGTGGTGGTCACCGAGAAGGAGCCGATGCGCGCGTCGCTTGCCGGCCTCGCCCTGGCCTGGGAGGAGGACGCCTGCTACGTCCCGCTGCTCCGCGGACCGTTCGAGAGCGGCGCCCTCGATCGCCGCGAGGCCCTGGAAGCACTCCGGCCGCTCCTCGAAGGCGAGCAGCCGCACAAGCTCAGCGCCAACGCCAAGCGCGACCGCGTGGTGCTGGCCCGCGCCGGAGTCGCTCTCGGACGCGTGGGCTTCGACGCCGGCATCGCCGCGTACCTGCTGAACCCGGGGAAGCGCTCGTACAGCCTCGAGGAGATCGCGGTGGAGTTCCTCGGCGAGCGCGGCTCCCCGCCCCTCGAGCCGCTCGGCTCCCAGGTGCCCCCGGCGGAGAGCCTCGCGCCCGTGGCCTGCGCCGAGGCCCTGACCGTGCTGCGGGCCAGCGGCCCGGTCCGAGGCCGTCTCGAGCAGGAGGGACTGCTGCCGATCTTCGAGACCATGGAGCTGCCTCTCGCCGCCGTGCTGGCCGACATGGAGAAGATCGGCGTCAAGGTCGACACGGCCCTGCTCCGAGCGATGAGCCACGACATGGAGCGCCAGATCGCGGCGCTGACCGGCGAGATCCACGCCCTGGCGGGCGGCGAGTTCAACGTGAACTCGCCGGTGCAGCTCCGGGAGGTGCTCTTCGACCGCCTCGGCTTGAAGTCCGGGAAGAAGACCGCGAAGACCCGGGAGAAGTCCACTGCGGAGGACGTCCTCGAGGAGCTGGCCGCGAGCCACGAGCTGCCCCGCAAGATCCTCGAGTATCGCGGCGTGCAGAAGCTGAAATCGACGTACGTGGACGCCCTGCCGGCCCTCGTCCACCCCGAGACGGGGCGCATCCACGCCTCGTTCAACCAGACCGTGGCCGCCACCGGCCGGATCTCGTCCTCGGACCCGAACCTCCAGAACATCCCGATCCGGACGAGCGAGGGCCGCCGCATCCGCGAGGCCTTCGTGGCGGAGCCGGGGCACGTGCTGCTCTCCGCCGACTACAGCCAGATCGAGCTGCGCGTGCTGGCGCACCTCTCGAAGGACAGGACGCTGACCGAGACCTTCCGCCGCGGCGAGGACGTCCACGCGCGCACGGCCCGCGAAGTGTTCGGCGCGCTGTCGGCGGTGCCCGAGGACGAGCAGCGGCGCGTGGCGAAGATGATCAACTACGCGCTCCTCTACGGGAAGACCGCCTTCTCCCTCGCCCAGGACATCGGCGTCACGAAGCGCGAGGCGGAAACGTTCATCGAGACCTATTTCGCCCGCTATCCCGGCGTGAAGGCCTACATCGATGGGCTCGTGGAGGCGGCGCGCACGACGGGAACCGTGCGCACGCTGCTCGGCCGGCTGCGGCGCCTGCCCGATCTCAACGCCCGGAACTTCCAGGTGCGCATGGAGGCGGAGCGCCAGGCCCGCAACACGCCCATCCAGGGCTCGGCCGCCGACCTGATCAAGAAGGCCATGATCGACCTGCACCGCGAGCTCTCGTCCCGGCGAATGGCCGCGCGTCTCGTCCTGCAGATCCACGACGAGCTGCTCCTGGAGGTGCCCGAGGCGGAGCGGGACGCGGCGCTCTTCGTCGTGAAGCGGGTGATGGAGGGAGCCCTCGACCTGGACGTGCCCCTCGTCGTCGACGCGCGCTCCGGGCCGAACTGGGCGGCGGCGCACTAGGTGCTTTGCATGAGGCCCGGAAAATGCGGGTATCCTCTTGGGGAGGAGGGTTACCGATGACGATGCAGCGGTTCGGTTCCGCCGTGGCGCTCCTGCTCTTCGCCGGCCTGGCCTCGGCTCAGGATCACCTCGTCTCGGCGTCGTCGGTGGACGAGCGCCTGCAGAACGCCGGAGCGACGCGGCAGGCCGACCTGCGGGCTCTCGACGCCGTCCTCGCGCTGCCGGAATCGACGCGCGCCGCCGTGGCGCTGGGGCAGGACGCGAAGCGGCTGCGCCTCGGCCTCCTCGCGCTTTCCGACGGCGAACTGCGCGACCTGGCGGCGAGGGCGGCGGCGCTGCAAGCGGACCCCGCGGCCGGCCTCTCGGGCGACGTGAACCAGCTCCTGATCATCTTCTTGATCGTGGCCATCGTCATCCTCGTGCTGCAGGCCGTCGACTAGACGAGGGCCGGAGCCGTCTTGCCCCTCTACGAGTACGCCTGCGACTCCTGCGGGACCTTCGAGGTCATCCAGCGGTTCTCGGATCCCCCCTTGAGCCGCTGCCCCAAGTGCTCGGGCGGCGTTCGGAAGCTGCTGTCCGCGCCCGCGATCCAGTTCAAGGGCACGGGCTGGTACATCACCGACTACGCCAGGAAGGGGGCGGGGGAAGGCAAGAAGCCAGCCGAGGGCGCCTCGGGCCCGTCGGGGGACGGCGCCGCGCCGGCGAAGGACAAGGGGGGCTCCCCGGGGAGCAAGCCCGACAAGAGCTAGGGCTTCAGCTCCCGGAGGTACTCCCGGAACGGCCCGCCGAGGTCGGGCCGCTTCAAGGCGAACTCCACCGTCGCCTTCAGGAACCCCAGCTTGTTGCCGGCGTCGTGGCGGCGGCCCTCGAAGCGGCACGCGAACAGCGGCCGGCGCTGGCGCAGCGCGCGGAGCCCGTTCGTGAGCTGGATCTCGCCCCCCTGGTCGCGGGGCGTCGACTCCAGGGCGTCGAAGATGTCCGGGGTCAGGAGATACCGGCCGATGATCGCCAGGTCGCTCGGGGCCTCGGCGACCTCGGGCTTCTCCACCAGGTCGCGGATCCGGAAGACGCGGCCGCTCGTTCCCTCCGGCGTGCCGTCGATCACGCCGTAGGCCGAGATCTCGGCCTTCGGCACCTGCTGCACGGCGATCACCGGTCCGCCGTGGCTCTCGTGCACGTCGATCAACTGGCGCATGCAGGGCACGTCGCTGTCGATGATGTCGTCCCCGAGCATGACGGCGAAGGGCTCTCCGCCCACCAGGTCCTTGGCCATGAGCACGGCGTGGCCGAGACCGAGGGTCTCCTTCTGGCGGACGTACGACACGTTGATCATGCTCGAGATGGCCCGCACCTGCTCCAGGAGCTCGGTCTTGCCGCGCTCCTCGAGCAGCTTCTCCAGCTCGTAGGACACGTCGAAGTGGTCCTCGATCGCGTTCTTGCCCCGGCCCGTCACGATGATGATGTTGGTGAGACCCGAGGCCACCGCCTCCTCGATGACGTACTGGATGATCGGCTTGTCGACGAGGGGCAGCATCTCCTTGGGCTGGGCCTTCGTCGCAGGCAGGAAGCGGGTGCCGAGACCGGCCGCAGGGAACACGGCCTTGCGGATCTTCGCCATGGGAGGGGGCATGCTACCACGGCAGGCGTGCTATCCTCGCGCTCCTTCGGGAGGCGCTCGAGGCGCGTGCTGGATCGCCGCTACGTCGTCGAGAACAGGGAGGGCGTGCTCGAGATGCTGGGGCGCCGCGGCCAGGAGCTCCTTGGCTTCGACCCCTGGGCGCTCGACGCGCGGCGGCGCGAGCTGCTGCAGCGCGTCGAGGGCCTGCGCCACCGCCAGCGCGTCGTGGGGGAGGACATCGCGCGGCGCCAGAAGGCGCAGCAGGACGCGGGAGCCCTCAAGGCCGAGATGAAGGGCGTCGCCGGCGAGGTCAAGTCCCTCGAGGCCGACCTGCAGCGGGTCGAGACGGACCTCGACGCGCTGCTGCTCAACCTCCCCAACGTCCCGGACCCCAGCGTGCCGGTGGGGAAGGACGCGGCAGCCAACGTCGAGGTGCGCAGGGTGGGGGAGCCGCGCCGTTTCGACTTCGCTCCGAAGGCCCATTGGGAGCTGGGGCCGGAGCTCGGGCTCCTCGACTTCGAGCGCGCCGCCCGGATCTCCGGCGCGCGGTTCGCCGTGCTGTGGGACGAGGGCGCGCGCCTCGAGCGGGCGCTCGTCCAGTTCATGCTCGACCTCCACACGCGGGAGCGCGGCTATCGGGAGGTGCTGCCGCCGTACCTGGTGACCGCAGAGACGCTGACGGGCACGGGCCAGCTCCCCAAGTTCGAGAGCGACCTCTTCAAGACCCGGGCCGGCGACCGGGACCTCTACCTGATCCCGACCGCCGAGGTGCCGGTCACCAACCTCCACCGCGACGAGATCCTCGAGGCCTCGGAGCTGCCGAAGAAGTACGCGGCGTTCTCGCCCTGCTTCCGCTCCGAGGCCGGCTCGTACGGCAAGGACGTGCGCGGCCTGATCCGCCAGCACCAGTTCCACAAGGTGGAGCTGGTGAAGCTCACCACTCCCGAGACGTCGATGGCCGAGCTCGAGGCGATGGTCCAGGACGCCGAGGAGGTGTTGAAGCGCCTGGAACTGCCGTACCGCGTCGTGGTGCTGTCGACCGGCGACATGGGCTTCGCCTCGGCCAAGACCTACGACCTCGAGGTGTGGCTGCCCGGGCAGGATGCGTACCGGGAGATCAGCTCGTGCTCCAACTGCACGGACTTCCAGGCCCGCCGCGCGAACCTCCGCTTCCGGCCGGAGCCGAAGGCCAAGCCACGCTTCGTGCACACGCTGAACGGAAGCGGCCTGGCCGTGGGGCGGACGCTGATCGCCCTCCTCGAGAACCGCCAGGAAAGGGACGGCTCGGTCGGGATTCCCGAGGCGCTGCGGCCCTACCTGGGCGTGGACCGTCTCGTGAGGCGCCAGGGTTCGGCTCACTCGATCAGCATCGCGTCGCCGTAGCTGTAGAACCGGTAGCCGAGCCGCACCGCCTCGGCGTACGCCGAGAGCACGCGCTCGCGCCCGGAAAAGGCGGCGACCAGGAGCAGCAACGACGAGCGAGGCAGGTGGAAGTTCGTCACGAGGGCGTCCGTCACGCGAAAGCGGAACCCCGGCACGATCACGCAGTCCGTCTCTCCCGCGCCGGGCTCGACGCCGCCGTCGTCGCGAGCCCGTGTCTCGAGGGCGCGCACCGTCGTGGTCCCCACGCAAACCACGCGGCTTCCCCTGTCTCGGGCGGCCGCGATGCGTTCCGCGGTGGCCTCGGGTATCACGAAGGGCTCGGGGTCGACCCGATGCTCCTCGACGTTCTCCGCCTTGACCGGCCGGAAGGTTCCCGGGCCGACGTGGAGCACGATCTCAGTGCGCTCGACGCCGCGGGCGGCGAGCCGTTCGAGCAGCGCCGGCGTGAAGTGGAGTCCTGCCGTGGGCGCCGCGACGCTGCCGCGCTCGCGGGCGTACACGGTCTGGTAGCGCTCACGGTCCTCGGGCCGATCCGGCCGCGACACGTAGGGCGGCAAGGGCGTGTGGCCAAGGCGGTCGATCGCCCCCCACACGTCCGGCGCCTCGACGCGGACGCGGCGCCGGGCGTCGTGGCCGTAGGCGGCCGACAGCACGGTGACGGTGAGGTCCGGCCCGACGCGGACCGCGTCGCCGCTGCGCAGGCGGCGGCCCGGATGCAGGAGCGCCTCCCACTCGTCCGCCTCGCCGACGGGGCGCAGCAGGAACACCTCGACCCGCCCGCCGCTCTTCGGCCGCCTGCCCAGAAGGCGCGCCGGGAACACGCGGCTGCGGTTCACGACCAGCAGGTCGCCGCTCCTCAGCAGCTCGGGCAGGTCGCGGAAGTACTCATGGCGGAGGGCGCCTTTCGAGCGGTCCAGGACCAGCAGTCGCGAGGCGTCGCGGTCCGCCAGGGGCTCCTGGGCGATCCGCCCGGGCGGAAGCGCGTAATCGAAGTCGGCGACCTTCAGAACAGCTTCTTCTGCGGTTCCGCGCCTCCGTCTCCCGGAGCCTCCCGGTTGAAGTGCTGGAAGGCGCGCCGCGTCGCCACCCGCCCGCGGGGCGTCCGGTCGAGGAAGCCGATCTGGAGCAGGTACGGCTCGTAGATGTCCTCGATGGCGTCGGGCTCCTCGCTGATGGCCGCCGCCAGTGCGTTCACGCCCACGGGACCGCCGCCGAACTTGTCGAGGATGGTGAGGAGCAGCTTGCGATCGACCTCGTCGAAGCCGTGCTCGTCCACTTCGAGGAGCTTCAGGGCGTCCTTGGCGACGGCGGCGGTGATGACGCCCTGGGCCCGCACCTGGGCGAAGTCGCGCACGCGGCGCAGCAGCCGGTTCGCGATGCGGGGCGTGCCGCGGCTGCGCGAGGCGATCTCCAAGCCGCCCGCCGGCTCCATGGGCACCTCGAGGATGCGCGCGGAACGGGTCACGATGCGCTCGAGATCGGCCTGCGTGTAGAAGTCGAGACGGTGGACGATGCCGAAGCGTCCACGCAGCGGCGCTGTCAGGAGCCCCGCGCGGGTGGTGGCCGCCACGAGGGTGAACGGCTTCAGGGGGATCTTCATCGAGCGTGCGCCGGGGCCCGTGCCGATCATGAGGTCGAGGCTGCCGTCCTCCAGGGCGGGATAGAGGATCTCCTCGACCTTGGCGTCCAGGCGGTGGATCTCGTCGATGAAGATCACCTCGCGCTCCTCGAGCGCGGTGAGCAGGGCTGCGAGGTCCCCGGCCCGCTCGATGATCGGCCCCGCGGTGGCCTTGATCGGCACGGCGAGCTCGGCGGCGACCACGTAGGCCAGGCTCGTCTTGCCGATGCCGGGCGGGCCGAAGAGCAGCACGTGGTCGAGGGCGTCTCCGCGAGAGCGCGCCGCCTCGATGGCGACGCGCAGGTTCTCGACGACCTGGGATTGGCCGACGTACTCCTCGAGGCGCCGCGGGCGGAGCGACTGGTCGAAGCCGAGGTCCTCGTCGGTCGGCCGGCCGGTGACGAGGCGGGAGGCGGTCACGGGTGGAGCTTACCGCCCCGAGAGCACCCGCAGCGAGCGGCGCAGGAGGTCCTCGAAGCGGCCTTCGGGCTGGGACTCGAGCGCGCGAGCGACTCCTTTCTCGGACTCGGGTCGCGAGTAGCCGAGGTTGGCGAGGGCGGAGACGAGGTCGTCCTTGAGGCTATGGGCTGGAGCGGGCTCGCTCTCCTCGTCGGCTCCCACGGAGACGGCGGGCATCTTGTCCTTGAGCTCGAGGGCCAGCCTCTCGGCCGTCTTCTTCCCCACGCCGGGAATGCGGACGAGGCGCGCCACGTCGCTGCGCCGCAGCGCCTCCACCAGCTCGGGCGCCTCGATCCCCGAGAGGATGTTGCAGGCCAGCTTCGGGCCCACGCCGGAGACCTCGATGAGGCGCGCGAACAGGATCTCCTCGGCCTCGGTGGCGAAGCCGAACAGCTGCAGGGCGTCCTCGCGTACGTGGGTGAACGTGCGCAGGCTGACATCGGCGCCCGCCTCGGGAAGCTTGTAGAAGGTCGAGACCGGGATCGCGACGCGGTAGCCGACGCCCTGCACGTCGAGGACGGCCTCCTGCGGTGACTTGCGGAGGATGCGGCCCCGGAGCTGGGCGATCACGCTCGCCTCCGGACGCGGCGGGCGGTCGAGGCCGCCACCACGGCGGCCATCGGCGAGGCTGCCTGGCAGGCGAGGCAGAGCGCCAGGGCCAGGGCGTCCGCCGCGTCGCCAGGGCCCTGGTCGCGTTCCAGGCGCAGGATCCGCGAGACCATCAGGGCCACCTGCTGTTTCTCGGCGCGGCCGAAGCCTGCGATCTGGGCCTTGACCGTGGCCGGCGAGAAGGCGTGGACCGGCAGCCCGGCCTCGGCGCCCGCGAGAAGGAGGGCGCCGCGCACGTGGCCCAGGATGAGAGCGCTTCGGGTGTTGGCGGCGTGGAAGACGTCCTCGACCGCGACCGCCTCGGGCCGGAGCCGCGCAATCACCGAGGCGAGGCCGTCGTGGAGAAAGCGAAGCTTCTCGGGCAGCGACAGGCGCGGAAGGGGCGCGAGGACGCCGGCTTCGATGAGGCGATGGCTGCGGCCGTCGCTCTCGATGGCGCCCCAGCCGGTGCGGAGCGAGCCGGGGTCCACGCCGAGCAGGATCATGCCGCGCCCATTCTAGCCACGGGCGGGGCCGAGCAGGACCTAACCTGCGGCAGCGGCCTCCATCTCCTTCTCGGAGATGTCGAAGTTGGCCCAGACGTTCTGCACGTCGTCGTGGTCCTCGAGGGCCTCCATGAGCTTCAGCATCTGCTGGGCCTTCTGGCCCTCCAGGGGAATGTGGTTGTCGGCATGCTTGCCGACCTCGGCGGTGTCCGGCTCGATGCCCTTGTCCTTGATGGCCTTGAGCACCGCCTCGTAGGCCTGCTGCGTCGTGTAGACCTCGAAGACCTCGCCCTCGGTCTTGATGTCGTCGGCGCCGGCCTCCAGGGCGATCTCCATGAGCTGGTCCTCGCTGGTCTTGGAAGCCGCGATCGCGATGTAGCCCCTGGGCTTGAAGAGATAGGACACGGTGCCGGCGCCGCCCAGGTTGCCGCCGTTCTTCGTGAAGATGTGGCGGATCTCGCTGACCGTCCGGTTGCGGTTGTCGGTCGAGCCCTCCACCAGCACCGCGACGCCGCCGGGGCCGTAGCCCTCGAGGACGAGCTCCTCGTAGGTCGCTCCCTCGAGCTCGCCGGTGCCCTTCTGGATCGCCCGCTTGATGTTGTCGGCCGGCATGTTGACGGCCTTGGCCTTGTCCACGGCCGTGCGCAGGCGCGGGTTCGCGGCCGGGTCGCCGCCGCCCAGCCGCGCGGCGATCGTCATCTCACGGATGAGCTTCGTGAAGATCTTGCCGCGCTTGGCGTCGATGGCGCCCTTCTTGTGCTTGATCGTGTGCCATTTGGAGTGACCGGACATCGGAAGTCTCCTGTGCGACGAGGGGGAAGGAAGTCTAGCAGAGCCCCGCGGGCAAAAAAAAGCCCCGGCGCGCTTGGCGCCGGGGCTGATGAGTCAGAAGATCCCGGCAACGTCCTACTCTCCCACCAGGCTTCCCTGGCAGTACCATCGGCGCTGGAGGGCTTAACGGCCGTGTTCGGAATGGGAACGGGTGTGACCCCTCCGCCATGATCACCGGGATGGAACTATTTGAAGCCGAAGGTCCGAAATCAAGGCAGGCTCGCAAGGGGCGAGACCCGTCAGGGCCGCGCTTCGAGCACTGTAAACGTCATGGTCAAGCCTCACGATCGATTAGTACCCGTAAGCTGAGAGCCTGTGCTTTCGCTCGGCTCTTACACCTCGGGCCTATCAACCTCGTCGTCTGCGAGGGATCTTCAGGCAGGTTGCCCTGCGGGGAGACTTCATCTCGAGGCAGGTTTCACGCTTAGATGCTTTCAGCGTTTATCCCAACCGAACTTAGCTACCCAGCTGTGCCGCTGGCGCGACAACTGGTGCACTAGAGGTTCGTCCATCCCGGTCCTCTCGTACTAAGGACAGGCCCTCTCAAGTCTCCTGCGCCCACAACAGATAGGGACCGAACTGTCTCGCGACGTTCTAAACCCAGCTCACGTACCGCTTTAATGGGCGAACAGCCCAACCCTTGGAACCTGCTACAGCTCCAGGATGCGATGAGCCGACAT